>NZ_JBQSYJ010000029.1:0-23033 GCF_052379185.1 Corynebacterium sp. AOP12-C2-36
CGGTCTCGACGTCGGCACCGGCGGAGCTTCCGTCGGCACCCTGCGCGAGGACCTCGGTGTTGGCGGCGACCACCCCGCCGGCGGCCGCGGCAGTGCCTCCGGTGGCCATGGCCAAGGCGACGACCCCGACGGCGTTGGCCGCTGGGTGTAGCCACGAGGCAGAGGGACTGGTTACGCGATGACGTCCGGACATGACGGGACCTCTTTCTGACTGATCGACTAGGTCACTAGAAGCGCACGGCGCTGTTGACGGGCATGTAGTTCAGGTCGTTCACCTGTACCGGCGTGGACTCGTTGACCGCGTGTACGACCTGTCCCCCACCGATGTAGATGGCCACGTGCGACACGCTGGCGTAGTAGGTGATCACGTCACCGGGCTGCAGGTTGCTCAGCGACACCGACGTGCCGGCACCTGCCTGGGCCCCGGAGGTCCGGGGGATGGTCTTGCCGACCTGGGCGTGCGCCCAGCTGGTCAGACCAGAGCAGTCGAACGCTTCGGGGCCGGCGGCTCCCCAGGCGTACGGGGAGCCCTGCTTGGACAGCGCAGCGTCAGCGATCTGCTGGCCGACGCTGGCGGACTTGGACACCGGCGTCGCCGGTGTCGTCTCGCCTGCGGCGGGGAGGGCCACGTCCAGGTCAGGCAGCGTGATCCCGGCCTGACCCGCGGCGGTGCTCACGGCGTCGATCTGGGGCCGGTAGGTCTCGGTGAACTGGCTGGCTGCCGCGTCGACGGCAGCGACGGGGATCTCGACGACATCTCCGGTTCCTGGAACCGGCACTTCGACGGCCGAGGCGGGCGGGGCGCCGACGGCAGCGACGGTGGTGATCCCCGCGGCGGCGATCAGGCTGCGGCGCAGGGTGGCGTGGGTGGACGCCGCGCGGTGGCGGCCGACGTGGGAGCGGGTACGAATGGTGGTGGTGGTGGTCATGGGGAATAAATGTAACAGATCCATAACGGATATGTAGCCAGCCCGGTAAGTGGTCGCCCGGCGCCCCTCAACGTGTATGCCATAGATACTCAGCGACGGGCAGTAGAGTCTCCCGCTGTGGAAAGGGTGAGTCGCCCGCCGCGTACCTGGGCACGCACGCCGGCCGGGTCGAGAAGATCCATCTGCTCGTCGGCGAAGGAACCTGCCCCCAACCCCTGATCGGGCTGCGGAACGTAGAGGTCCCCCGCGGCGCTGACCGCCATGACGGTGCCGTCGGCGCCGAAACTCAGCCAGTCGGTGACGGCCACCTCCACCAGTTCACGGGCGGCAGGCCCGGAACTCACGAAGACTCGCGGCGTGGGGTCTGCGTCGACGACAGCAACGGTGGTCCCCGCGGCGGTGCGCGAGGTCAGCAGGAACCGCAGATCCACTACGGATTTGGTGTGCTGTGCTGCATGCTGGCGGGCGCGGCTGTTCTGGCCGATCAGGGGGCTGGCGCAGGCTGACCGACTACGCAGGGCACCCAGCGAGTCCATGTTCGGGGCGGTAGCGGTCATCGCCGGTACGCCCCCACCATGTTCGACCTCTCGGCCTGCGCGCGGGCGGTGGTGTCAGCCACCGCGTCCACCCGCTTAGGCGCGGCGTAGGCCAGGGCGCCGGCACACAGGATGGCCATCATCGTGACGGTGACCTCCCACTGCCCGTCGAGCAGACCGGCGAGCACGCCGTAGAGCACGAAGGCCGCGACGGTCAGCGCGCCGATCGCTGCGCTGTACAGCCCCTCGCTGCCGGTCCCGACGACCGGCACGTACAGTGCCCCGGCACCGGCGACGATCAGGGCGGTCACCATCCCGGCGGCCACGCAGTACACCACCCCGCCGGTCTCGGCGGAGTCGGTGAACCGGGTGACCAGTTCCAGGGTGGCCAGCACCACGGCGAACGTGATCACCCCGGCGATGACCGACAGCACCGCGAGGTTCTTCACCAGGGCGTTGGAGTCGAACCGGCCCGCGATCAGTCGCGGCTGGTCTGCGTCCCCAGCGGGGTGCCCGGACGGCTCAGCCTCAGGCTGTCCGTAGGCGGCAGACACACGCGGCGGGGCGGGCTGGTGCGGTAAGTCGGCCGGGCGCACGGTGCTGACCGGGCGGATCAGCTCGGTGGGGTTGTCGTTGCCGGTCGGGCGGTAGGCACCCTGTCCGGGGTTGTGGGGCAGGTTGGGATCGGTCATCTCGGAAGAATCCTCCTTGTGGCGGTGGGTGCGCACCCCACGGCGGGTATCTGGTCGGAGAGAGGCTGGCGAGCGGTCGCAGCCACGTGGTTTACGCATGTGAGGTGTAACACTACCAGTGACCACCATGGTAAGTGTCAGGCTGGAGTGTTGGGTGGGTGTCCCCCGAATGCGGACGGAACCACCTGCAGTTGTGTCACCGGTGATGGGGCCAGACGCACCGGTGGCGGTGCCGGCGGAGCATACTGCGGAAGGTAGTAGCGTCCCTCCTGGTCGGAAACCAGTTTTCCGGAGTTGACCATCAGCGCCAACAGCGCAGGGCACATCTCGCGCTTCCACTTGCGGGTGCGGCCGGAGAAGCGCTGGGCCAGCCCGCCGGTTTCCCGCCGACCGGCGATGGTGACCCCCATCGTGCCGACGTCAGCGGCGGCGCGCTCGATCTCCTGGGTCAGCTCCTCCTGGCGCTTGTTGTCCAGCTCAGACTCGGCGTCACGGGTGGTCTCCAGCTTGTCCCGTGCCTCGTCGACGGCGTGATTCTTCACCGCGTCGTGGCACTGCCGGCGCACCGCGTCGCTGTGCTCCAGTAGCACCCCGGCCAGGTCCCAGTGGCGCACCGAGGTCGATACCGTGCGCTGCTCGGTGACATGGGCGCCGTCGAGCAGGGCGAAGCCCGCCGCCAGCTTCATCCGGGTCAGGTTGCGGTGCGAGTCCTGCCCGTCGCCGCAGCCGTGCTGGCGGCGGGTGTTCTGGGCCCAGATGTAGTCGGCCACGGTGTCAGGGAACGTCACCAGGATGCGGTCGTCACCGGCCCCAGGCACGTGAAAACCCGAGTCGCTCGGGGGGTTCACCCTGGTCGCCAGTGCCGCGGGCAGGGTGATGTCGGCGAGCAGGTTGCGCTCGGTCGCCGACGGGCGGGTCATCGAGCGCCGGCCGTTGGCGTCCAGCCACAGGAACCGCTGCGGTAGGCCCAGATCCGACTTCTCGATCAGAAACCCCGTCGCCGATGGCTGCGCGTTCATCTCCAGGCAGAACCGATAACTGTTGGACGGCACACTGCGGGTCGTCTCCTCCGAGGCGTTGGTGTTTCCCAGGTCACCACCGGTGATCGCCGAGATGATCTTGGACAGCAGCGTCGCGCCGCTACGCGCTCCCAGCGCCTCGGTGTTGGCCGCCTCGTCGGCCTGGAACAGCAGGCGGTCCTCGGCGAGCTGGCGATCTTCCTCCTCCGGGTCGCGTCCGTCGGCTTCCGCCGCCTCATCGCGCAGGCGGTTGCGCTTCTTGGTCGGCCCGCAGAACGCCTGGGCGATGCCCTCACCGGAGCCGAGGTTCTTGCTGGACAGCATCGGCATACTGGCGGGGTTGCCGGAGCGCTGGCGAAAGCGCACCGAGGTGGCGATCGTGTTGCCGATCTTGGACTTTCCGGCGCCAGACATGCCGATGTAGAGCGCGGACATGTTCAGCGAGGCGTAGGGGCCGTCAATGTTCTCCAGCATCACGTGTGGGCCGACGTAGCCCAGGGTCCGCAGCATTACCCCGCCCAGCAGGGCCCAGGGCGAGGCACCGTTGCCGCGGGCGATGCGCCACAGCGTCTTGGTCAGTTCGGTGGAGTTGAACACCTCGGCTTCGTCACCGGTGAGCTCGTCGAGGGTCGCCGGCACCCGGTTCCATGGCGCGTCCGGGTCCGCGTCAGCGAAGTCGTCGACCTTGGGTTCGCTGGGCACCTCCGCGTTGTCCTGGACGGTGGCAGGCGTACCTGATGGGACCGTTTCCGGTTCTTGCTGGACGTCTGCAGTGTTATGCGCCGCCGGGGTGCCCTGGAGCGTGCCGGATCCGTCTGTGGACGTTATGGCCCCGCTGGGACGATTCTGGGCGGGAAAGCCGGTGAACCCGGAGAAACCGGTGGGGACGGGCCCGGTCTGAAGCGAGGCAGCGTCCGGGTCCAGGACCGTGACCGGACGCGACGGCTGCGAGGGGGCCCCGTAGGCGGTGTAGAGCTTCGAGAGGCTGCCGCCGTAGTGCAGTTTCGCGGCCACGTACTCCATCGAGTACGCGGTACGCGGGTGGATGTCCATGTCGGCCAGCGCATCGGTCCAGACCTGCAGGCGCGTTGATCCTCCCTGCTCGGCGCACAGGTAGTGCGCGGTCGCCGAACGCGGGCTGGTCCCGCCGGGGCGTTGCCAGGTGGCGCACCCGCAGCGGTCACCGCCGGTCTCGGCCCAACCCGCCGCCGAGAGCACCGGCGACCATCCCCCGGACTCCAGGCGCTCACGGGCACCCTCACGGGCGTCGGTGGTGCCTTCACCGTGGGAAGCCCGTCGCTCGGCGCGGGCCTTCTCCACCGACTCCCGGCGGGTGCGCTCCCCGGCGGCGGCACCGAGCAGGTGGTTCTCCAGCTGCTCGGTCATGTGGTGGACCTTGCCGACCAGCGTGTAGTTGCCAGCCGGGCGCTGAGTGCCGGGGATGCACACGTAGCTGCCGTAGAGCTTGATCGCGCAGGTCGCCCCCGGACCGGAGCCGACCTCCGAACTGACCAGGGTTCCGTCGGCGGTGACGTTGATCGTGGAGTTGAGCAGGAGTTTTCCGCCGCGCATGCTCGGGACCATGAAGGTCTCCGGTGCCAGGATGTACCAGTGCCCGCCGCGGCCGTCGTGGCGGCCGTCGAGGGTTCCCGGCGAGCTGACCGTGGGGCCGGCGTCGGCGGGGTAGCCCATCGCCGACAGGAACTCCCGGGCCGTGGCGGCCTGCTCGGCGGTGTCGGCGTCCACGACGATGATCCGGCCGACCCGCAGCCCCACACCCAGGGCGGGGACGCTCAGGTCGGTGCGCGCGGAGAACGCGTGGGACAGCCAGCCGTCCCAGGTGGTGGGGTCGGTCGAAGCGGAGTTGACCCCGTGCGTGGCCAGCTGACCGTAGGGCTCCTTGTTCTCGGACATCGGGGCCAGCGGAACGAGCGCCAGGCCTGCGTCGAGCAGGGGCGCGAGCGCCTGCCGGGAGTTCGCCTGGTCAGCGAACGTGCCGGGGACGCAGTGGGAGATGAGTTCGGTCAGGTGGTCGGGGGTCAAGGGGATTCCTTCACGGGCTTCATTGAGGCTGTGGCGGCCAGGAACGTGGGGGCCTCGTCAGGCCGCGGTGTCTGCGTCGGCGTTGGCGCTGGCAGGGTTTCGCCGGGACCTGCTGCGGACCACACCGTCGGGCAGGTCGGGCAGGCCGAGAGCGTCCAGGACGGTCTGGGTCGGCCACCCGCACCAGGTGCGTACCTGGATCGGGTGAACCGGCTTTCCGCCGACCATCACCGCAGCGTTCTCGTCCAGCGCCCGATGGAGCGTCTTGACATTGATACCGAGAAGGCGGGACAGTTCAGGGGTCGTGAGGGTTCTTTTGGCAGACATGGGGTTCCTCGTGGTGGTTGGTTCCGGATTGTTCGTTGACACATTAGCAGATATCTTGCACCAGCAGAGGGGCGCAGCCCGGCAGCTGGCCACGGAGGCTTACCGCCATTTGAGGAGAAGCGGCACGAAACCACTCGTTTCATAAGTTTTAGGGTCAACTAGTGTAGGAAACTTCTCGTCCTACATTTTGAGTTGTAGGACAGGAGAAACAACCCCTGACCTGGTGTAGTACAGGTTGGACGCGTAGGACGGGGGTGGGCGACCTACGGCGGCCTACACCGTTCGGCGGAGGCGTACGCCCCTCGGCTTGCCGATCATGCACTTATATCCTAATAATCTCTTAGCTTTAGCCGGTCGCGGAAGGCTCTATATTATATGTAGAAAAATAACTAACAAAATGTTTTGTAGCTCCGCGAGGCACACACGCAAAGGTAGCCTCACCTAACACAGAACACGTCTTCGCAAGAGCAGCGGGCAGGAGCGCGTAGACCGCCCACCCCCGTCCTACGCGTCCAACCTGTACTACACCAGGTCAGGTGGTGTTTTGAGTTTCCTACATGGCGTCCTACATGGCCGATGTAGGAAACTTGTCCTGCGTTTTGGGGCACCGCCGGGCCCGCCGCTGACCCGGCCACCCCGCTGGGGTCGGTGGCACGTCCGCGTGTTTCAGTGCCCGGCAAAGCCCTGTGCTGCTACCGTCGAGACATGGCTGCCGCACGCTCACTGTCAACGCTTACGCCGAATACCGTCGCCGACGACTGACCGCTCGCCGCCAGCAGTCCCGTCGAAGCGATGGACCACCCCGCCCACTACACCGCGCACCCTTCGCGAATCGAGTGCATCGAACTACTGAGGGGCCGGGAGTCGCGGCTGGCGCACGTGATCTCGCACCTGTGGCGCAGCCGCACGAAGCGCGCCAATCCGAGGTCGGAAACGCAGGAGGCCGACTGGTACCTGCGCGACTTCCTGTTCGCGCCGATCGAGGCCCTCACCAGTTTCGATGCGGGGGGAACTGACGGCCAAGAACCGCGCGGTTGTCGAGTGCCGCTTCCCCGACTGGTTCAGTGACCCGGTCATCGAGCCGCGGGCGGAGGACCGGGCCATTCTGGCGGTGATCGACCACGACAGCCACGCTGCGGTGGACCTGCTGGCCACACGTCTTCGCGCAATGAATACCGAGCGCTAGCAGGGGAAAGAGCCTCCCGTCTGGCGACACGGGACAACACCCTAGTTGTCATGATGGTTAGTAGTCTGTACTGTCACAAAACATGTCCACTACATCGCCTTCCCCCGAGCCCCGCGTCGACAGCGAGTCTCCCGCGCTCGTCGACCCCGACACCGTCACCGCCGACCAACTCCGAGAACTCATCGGCACCCCGGACCGCTCCTATCTCGCCGCCCAGGCCGTCTGGATCGGCACACGTGTTGCCGCAGCTCGCCTGGTCGCATGGCGCGAACGCGCTGCCGAGTACGCCAGGCAGGTTGATGAACTCGCTGACTCTGTGGAGGCACACCGCCCGTTCCACCGGGGCCGATTCATCCACGGGTTCATCCCCCGCGACGCCGACAACCCCTCCAAGGCCCTGAGGCCGGACAACGACTACGCCTACGACGGCGACACCCCCTGGGTTCCCAACAAGCGCAGCAAGGCCGGTAAAGAACTGGCCGCGAAGATCAAGAAGCTGCACTACAGCGACCTGGCCGTGGACGCGGAGGACCCTGGAACGCTGGAGGGTGCAGACAAGCGAATCCTGGACAACTCGCAGCGCAAGACGTTCTACCCCACGGTGTCCACGTTCGGCACTGACGTTCCGCTGATGGTGATCCCCACCGACGCCGAGGACACCGGGTTCGCCCCCAGCGTCGACCCCAAGGTCTGGACCCGCATTCCGCTGGCACCGTTCATCGCCCTGGTGGAGTCGGGGAACGCGCCGAAAGTGCGGTTTCCGATGACTGGGTTCACCTGCACCGTCGCTGATATCTCGGGTCGGATGACCAGCTTCATCCCGCGCCGCGTGGTTGACATGGGCGTCGATGACCGCACCATTCCAGTGCTGTACGTCGACCCGGCCCAGGTCGCTGATCTACACGTTGGGGACTCTGTGACGGTCACGCTCACCGAGTCAGAAGAGAGGTACGCGCCCAGCGTGCACCGGGCTGTGACACTCGAACCTCTCGAAGATGCTGTTGCTGCCGACGCTCTGTTCGGCGCAGCTCTCCACAGTCCAAAGTTCTCCGTGTCGGTGAAGCGGGTGAACGATGCCTAAACCCTGCACCGACTACGTCTACGTCGCCAGCCGCATCGCCCCGGAGGACGACCAGAACCTCGGGGACTACGCGATCCGCCGCCGGCTCCCGGACCCCTGGACGGACAGGGACGGAAACCTGCGCTACTCGCACATCCTCTACGAGTACAACTCGTCGAAATCCCGACTCATGCAGCGAAACACCGATGCCATGCGGGTCATCGGACACACCGGCGCGATCCGTACCGAGTGCATGAAGGCCATCGACCGCCTCCACGCCGAGGAGGCCGCAGCAGCATGAGCCCCGACCCTGCCCGCAACCCGTTGAACCCGGCGACCGCACTGCTCAACGACGCCCAGATGGCCTCCATCCGCTCCGCGCTGCAGGAGGTCGCCGACAACTGGCCGAGCGGCACATCGCTGGAGCGCAAACGCGACATCGAGCGGCTCACCGACCTGACCGTGTCGATGCGCTACCACGAGGCAGACCGACCCTCCCGAGGTGTCGACGTGCTGTGGACCTACATCTGCGACGACCTGCTGGTGACCGCCAGCGTCGACATCTACGGCAACGGTCTCCCCGCGGCTGTGCGCCGACTCAGCGAGCCTCTCATTCCCGACGGTACCGACCTGGTCGCCGACTAGAACCACCCACTAACCCCCAGCTTCCCCGTCTCCGCAGTATCTGAAAGGACCTTCCCCATGATCCTGGCCGCCACAGCCACCAAGCCCTCCGTCGTTGCCTTGATGTCCGGAAAGTGGGCGGTGGACACCCCCAGCGGACGCACCTCCTACCACTCCTGGAACGACGCCATGCGCGCCGCTTCCACGGCTGCCACCCAACTGCGCCAGCTGGTTAAGGCTGACCCCGCCTGGATGATCCAGCGCCGCCTGCAGGCACTGGCAGCCGCCGGATGGGGCCTGGAGTGGGTCGCCAAGCACACCGGCCTCCGTGTCAATGAGGTCTCCGCCCTGTCACTGGGCGAAGTCACCACCATCTCGCCGACGACGTGCCGCCGGATTCGCGAGACCTACAGCTGGGTGATGTCGCACACCCAGGGTGGGATGATCCGCGACTGTGGGCCCACCGCCCTGGCCAAGGAGAACAACTGGGCGCCGCCGGCCGAGTGGGACGACATCGACGATCCGCAGGAGGAGCACCGGCCGCGGGTTCCGCTGACCGACGAGCTCCACCTGAAGCTGTTGCTGGTGGTGGCCTCCCAGGGCAGTGACCGTGCCGCGGCGCGCACTCTCGACGTCACCTCCAGCATGGTGACCGATCTGAAGTCGCGGCGCAGCATCAGCGCCTCGCCCGTGGTCGACAGCCGTATCCGCCAGCTCTACGCCGGAATCGACCGCGCCGAGCGGGCGAAGCTGGCCCGCAGTACCGCCGAGCGCCGCCGTCGTCGCCAGCAGCGCGCTGCGTCCGCCGCGTAACCGCCGCCCCCCCCCCCCCTTATGAGTGACACTTTCTAGAGCACTACCTACCACACCGGGTAGTGTGTTACCCACACCCCTGATCGAGGAAGGTATGAACCATGAGCACCACCGACACCACTGGTACTTTCACCACCGCACCGCTGCGACGCGCCACCGGCTTCATCGCCTCCGTCGCCATTGCCGCGACCGACGGCGGCGAGCCCACGTTGCTGCACGTCATCGCCGAGCCCGGCAACGAGGTCATCCAGGTACGCCTGCCAGTCGGCGGCGCCTACCTTCTCAGCGCCTCGGAAGCCGAGGCGCTGTCCGCCGCCGTTCAGGACAACGGGGACGGACCCGGTGCAGCAGCGGCAGCGGGGCCCGCCCCGACGGTGTCGCGAACGGCCGGGGAGAAGGAGGGTCGCCTGGAGCTTCCGGGGCGCGCCCGGCTCACCGTGGGTGACCGCGCGACGGCCGAGAGCATCTCGAAGGCCCTGCTCGACGCGGCGACGTTCGTGCGCAGCAACCGCCGCGGGAACACCGAACGGGGCCTGTGATGGCCAGCGCAACCCCCAACCCCCGCGACGAAGTGCACCTGCAGCGCATGGAGATCATGGAGTCGCGCATCATCCCGGCCCGCAGCGAAGACACCCGCCGCTGCCTGGATATCGAACACGCCGGTAATGATGAGCGGGTGTCCTTGATGATCGAGCGGGTCGGTTCCGCCGATCTCGCCGACATCGCTGCGGACTACTGGCGGCAGTCGGCCGGGCTAGTGCGCAAGGACGAGGAGCTGACCTATACCGTGATCCAGTCGCGCTCCGGTCTGTCGCGTCTGAGTTCTGCAGCGCACAAGCACCGCGACGCTCGCAGGGAGTCGCAGGATCTGCTGAAGCGGGCGGTGGGTCTGCTGGAGCGCTCCACCGCGCTCAACGTCCAGCTCACCGACGCCGCAGGTGACCCTGCCCTGTCCACGGCGGTTGCCGAGTTGCGCGGCGCAGTCACGGCGATCTCCACGGCACTGCACGCCGGTCGGGATTCCGGAGAGGCGTCGGCGTGAGCTCCCCATTACCGTGGCGTACCTACTGGAGCCTGGACCTGCAGTTTGCCGACGGGCGGTGGTTCACTCTGACGTGGGCGTATCACCCCGACGACCCGATGCCGGCACGCCACCACAGCGGTGACCGGCTACGGGTGGTGCGCCACGAGCCCGGCACTGATCCGGTGGTCGTCAAGGTGTGGGTCGCGTGACCACCACGTACCACGTCGTGCCGACAGCTCTGGCGGACCTGCTGGAGACCAGCCCCGATTGTCGGCGCGTGGGTGGCTCTGCGCGGTGAGGGGGTCGCCCACGGTGCCTGGTACGGCGTCGGGACCGGGTACCGGGTCCAGCTCACCGGCACGGAGGTGATCACCGGAAAAGGGGCGCTCGCAAGTCGCCAGCAGCCCCGAGCACCTGGTGAAGATCCTCGACGACAACGACCTGGTGCTGTTCGACGATGACTGGAACCAGCGTGTGGTCGACCCCACCGCGTTGCCCTGGGTGTAGCCATCCGGCGGAAAGTCCGGGGATCCGGGGCGCTGGCGCTAGGGGCGCAGGGACAGTGGCGGGCAGACTGGGGGGTGTACCGCCACAGCCCACTCCCGATCTTCTTGGAGGCACTCATGCCCACACCCGACGTCCCCTACGGCACCTACGACGAGCAAGGTTACCGGCTCGCTGACCAGGGCCGGGCCTACCCGCAGGATCCGCAGACAAGCCTGGAGTGGTACCGCCACGCCGTCGACAAGGTCGCCGCCCAGGACTCGCCTGACGAGCAGTCCGTCCGCGACCTGGAGTCCGCATACGGGCACCTGATCTCGCTGCCCGATGCGACGGGCGAGCGCAACGCGTTCCGGGCCCGCGACCTCGACAACCTGAGCCGTGCCCGCGCCGCGGCCACCTCCGGTGACACGGCGTCCGCCGGCGAGGCACTGACGACGGTGGCCGGCAACCACAAGTGGTCCCCGCGCAGCAGTGCCGCCGAGCGACTGGTGAACGACTACGAGCAGGCGATCAACGCCAAGACCTCCGCGAAGACCCTGCAGGAGATGGACGCCGCCCACGCCCGTGCCGGCGACCTGCTAGACCGGATGAACATCCACCCGGACATCGGCGTGCAGGCCCACTCGCGCATGGCTGATGCCTGGGCGAGTTCCTGGCCGGGCGGCAAAGAGACCCCCGAGGATCGACGCACTGCACGCACCCGGGCACTGACCGCGATCCGTGCCGGCCGGGCCGAGGCCGCCGGGGACTCGGTTCGCCTGGGCGATGAGTCCCAGCAGTTCCTGGATCGCTACACCTACCAGCTCGGCCGCATCGCCGACCGCAAAGGGGACACCCGGCAGGACACCCACCAGATGATCCTCGACGCCCAGGCGATGAAGGATCAGGCGTCGAGCGACGGCCTGCTCAACGCGGCGGGGCGTCTGAACGCCAACACGATGCTGCACTCGGCCCTGGACGGCGACATGGACGAGGTGAACCGGGAGCTGGAGTACGCCCGCCGGGCCACTGGCCCGCTGGGGGACATGGGCGATCCCAACCCGCACATCGACCCCGGCCCGCCCGCCGAGGCTGAGTTGCGACTAGTGGACCAGCTTGCACGCGACACCGCTGCCGGTCAGGTGCCGGAGCCGGGTAGCGCCGAGGAAGAATCCGGTACTGACCGACCCGGGGATATGGGCCAGTTCGACCAGCTCACCGATGGTGACCTCGACGAGCTCAGCATCGACGGCTCCACGGCGGGTTCGGTGGTGTACGACCCGCAGACTGGCCTGATGAACGTCTACGACGTCGACGGCGGCGTGGTCGAGGGCGACTACGCGGTCTCCAACATTCGGGACGCCCAGGCCGTGCTCGCCAACGAGGGTTTCGACCTGGTCTACGACCTCGCCGACGAGGACGGCGACGGCACGCTGAGCGCGCAGGTGACCGAGAACCCGGGTCGGCACGAGACCGGCTGGGGCAGGGTGAAGGCGAACAAGACCCACGCGTTTCGTCGCGACCCCGAGACCGGGGCGTGGTCATCTCGCAGCCGTAAGGCCGGGGCGGACGGGGAGTGGTCGGCGGTGGCGGGCCTGCCGCCGTCGGCGCGCAACATCGCCCCCAGCACCGTGGCCAGCGAGATCGGTGGGGTGTGCCTGGCGTGCGGCCGTTCGCTGAACAACAAGCCCGCGACCGGGTACGGCCCGGACTGCGTGAAGAAGTACACCTGACCCCGCAGGAACCTGACCAGTTAAAACACTCTGAACGACATCATTGATAGGTTCACTGTCCGGTTCGGCGGGTAGCACAGTAGGAATATGCTATAGTTGGCGGTGTTCGCACAGGCGGGAGATCCTGTCGTGAACGTACTCCATACTGGTGATGCGGTGTGTGAGTGCCTTTCAGGTGGAATGTATGTGGTCAAAGGCCCGCTGGCCGATGTGATGGGGAAGTCACATCGACCGGCGGGCCTTTACCGTGTCTGAACCACGGGGAGCATGGTGCTGGTACAGGTACACCCTCGCTATGTACGCTGAAGGTGTTTAGACCGCCACAGCCTTTCCCCACCCGCGAGGAGCCTCACCCATGCCTGACACAGCCACGACCGACCATTTCGTCACCGCCAGCGATGTCGATAAGCGCCAGGACGCCGCCCAGGTCGCCATCGAAGGATTCTGGGCCCGGCCCGCTAGCTCCGGCGATGGAGCCGTGGACCTGGAGAACTACGTCAGGGGCCTGCGCGGCCGAATCGGGTGGACCGGCAGCGACGCCGAACTGTACGACGTGATGGAGCGCGCCACGCTCGACGCGGATGACTCTGACGGTCCGGGGCGCGCGGACGCGAAGTTCGAGCTGCGCGACGCGCTGGCCGGCAAGGTCAACTCGGCCCCTGTCGGCGATGACCCGTATCTGACCCACCGGTCGCTGTCCAACGAGGACGCGCTAGAGAAGATGCGGCGCAACCTGGACGCCATCACCGACGATCCGTCGGATCGCCACCGGGCCGAGGCCGTGGCGGAAAACCGCGAGATCGCCGACATGCTGATGGCGCGGGTTCCCGGCTCCGACGATGCCCGCAGCGACGCCCAGCGTTTCCGCGAGAATGTCGCCGACGTGTCCGTGCTGGCCACCCACAACCCACAGCGGGCGCGCGAGGCCCTGGACTCCGCCGGCGCACGCACCCCGCAGACCCCGGACCACGTGGACGTCCGCCCGCGGGTGTCCCCGACGGCGGCCGCGCAGATCAACCACACCGATCTGGGGGAGAGGCTGCGGGAGGTCGAGCAGGCCCAGAACGGCACCCAGCAGGACACCCAGGCCGGACCAGGTAACCCCGACACCCTCGATGCGCTCAACGACGCACTGCGCGAGGTGGCGATTGAAAACGATAACTACGTCGACGACCGGGCACCACAGCCGGCGGTGGACCGCTACAACGATCTGATGGACGCCGCCCGCGACGACGGCACGCTCGACGCGCAGCAGCGCAGCGAGGTCAACAGCATGTTCACCGGCATCCTGTCCGGTCAGTACGACCCCGGCGAGGTGAGCTCTACCCTCGACGGGATGCGCTCTGGCGGCACCGCTGAGCAGGAGGGATCCGACGAGCCAGGTTGGGGAAAGATCAAGGTCGACTCGACGCATATCTTCCGGCCCAACCAGAACGGCGGAGGCTTCCAGCGCCGCCTGCGCTCTGGCGGAAAGAAGTGGGAGAAGGTCACCGAGCTGCCGCCGAGTGCAGCGAACATCGCCCCGTCCAAGGCGGCCGCTGAGCTCGGAAACCGCTGTGTCGCTTGCGGAAAGACCCTCAGCAAGGGCAGCACGACCGGCTACGGCCCCAGCTGCGCCAAGAAGTACGCCTAGCCCAGCTGCGCTGACGAGAGAGGAGACACCATGATCGACGACCGCAGCACGGCCGGGAACCCGGATCTTGACGAGGTGCTGACCGACTACCACGACGCGCTGCACCGCCTGGCCGAGGCGAAGGCGAGCCCGGCACCCCGCGGGGTGCTCGATGGCCTCGCTGAGGAGGCCAACCGGCTGTCCAAGCAGGTGCAGTCGCATCCGGACGCCGACCAACACCTGGGTGACGAGGCACGTTCGTCCTACCTGGACACCCAGCTCCCCGGAGCCGGCAACGCTGGTGTGGAGCGGCTGAGCAGGCTGGAGCAGATGCCGTCGGCGCGCGCCCGAGACGCGATCCGCCAGTCACGGGCCGAGGCCGACCGGGCGCACCTGTACGACGACACCCCACGGGTGCCGGCGCCGGTGGAGAGTGAGATCGACCCGGCGACCCCGCAGCGTCGTGGGGCCGGGCTTCCCGGGTCAGCGCAGGCCGGCCCCGGAAGTGACCCGATGCCCGCTGCGGAGTTGCGGCAGCGCTCGGCGGGTCTGGTTCGCCAGTTGCGTCAGCGGCCGGCGGGTCAGTCCATCGATGACTTCGCTCACCAGCACCGCGGTGCGCTGGGCGGTAGCCCCACCGACCTGTCGGGAGACTCCGGCAACGTCGACGCACTGGCGGGCGCGCTTCGCTCGATGGAGGCCCGAGAGGTGGACCTGGACGACACCGACAGCGCCGCCGGGGATCTCGCCGATCTGCTGGGGGAGCGCTACCAGGCGGCACTGCCCGCCCAGCGGCGTACCCCGCAGGGTGGGGGCAGCGTCACCGGCAACGACGCCTACCCAGGAAGTGGGGACGTGCCACCTGCCGGCTCCGCGCCGGCCCCGGAGGATGAGCCCGGCTGGGGCACGGTGCGGGCCAACCGGTCGCACGTCTACCGCCGCAACGTCGACACCGGAGCGTGGCAGCAGCACCCGCGCTCCCCGGCCGGGGAGTGGTCGGAGGTCGCCGGGTTGCCGCCGAGCGCGAGGAACGTGTCACCGCGCCAGGTGGCGTCCGACCTGGGCGGGCGGTGCCTGGACTGCGGCAAGGAACTCGACGTGGCCAGCGCGACCGGCTACGGCCCCAAGTGCGTGCTTGCGCACCGCTGACACGCCCCAGACGCGGCTGGGGGACTGTGAGATTAGCGACCCCCTAATCTGTCAACGTTTCCGCGTTCCGGCGAAACCGTGTGAGATTAGGGCTGCTCGCGACGATCAGGTGTAGGTGACCCGGCCCAGCGCCGCGGTCTGCACGATCTGGTCGGCGTCCTCGGCGGCCGGTTCAGCGCCGGCGATGCCCCCAACGCGCAGTTCCGGATCACGCTGACCTCGTCCGATGCCGGGGAGGTCGAGGCTGCCACCCTGGCTGATCGTCTCGTCGGGTTCATCTCCGGGGCAGACAGTAACCTGATCGAGGACTACGGCGTGAACGCCTGGGGCGGCTACGACGGTCCCGCCCTGCTGTGGTCCACCGCGGCCGTGGATGGTGTGGACGGCGCGCACCCCCTGAAGTCCGAGATCACCGCTGACTAGAGAACCTGCGACGAAGGAGACCCCATGCCACGCTCCACCACGCCCAAGGCCCCGCGGTTCGACAACCACGTCATCGAGCATCGCCTGGCCCGCCCCGACGACCTCAGCACCACCGCCCTGGTGTCGGCCGTCGGGGCGGGCACGCATCGTGGGCTGATCGAGCGCGACACCTACGGGCAGCGGATCGGCCTGTCGGGCGAAGCGCTGAACTACCTCGGGCAGCGCGATGGTGCCGGCGAACTGATCACCCTGGTGCGCGCTCGTCGCGGCGACTACACCGCCGGCACCCACCACGCGTTGAAACTGGAGCGTCGCCGCGTCCTCCGGCTGCGCCACGATGACGTCGCCGAGCCGCCGAGCACCCAACTCCCGACCCCGGACGTGGTGGGCGAGACGGACGGGCACCCGGGGGCGCGCTGGTGCACCAGGTCCGCAGAGGTGACGAGCGCCGGCGGCGAGGTGCGTTCGTTCTTCCGCGCCGACCCGGACGTCCAGCAGCGCCCGTGGGAGCAGACCGCCGAGGCTCACGCGTTCGCGCAGGCGGTGCTCGCGGCGACGCAGCACGCCCAGGCTCACGCAGCGGGATAACCCACCCGTTCCACCTCCACCGAGGCCATCACTGAATCGACTGTGTACATCAGTGATGGCCTCAGTGACGTACACAGACGCTTCAGTGGGATCGCTCCTGCGCACGCGGCTCCCGGACGTAGGGTGAGGTGTGTATCCGCCACAGCCCCTCGACTCTCCTCCGGAGGTTCCACCATGCCCTGCCGACTCCCGGCGACCCATGCACCCATCCGCGACGCCGCCCTGGCCCGGTGGCGCCGGACCACCGGGCGCACCCTCGATCGCCGCGCGAGCCGCGCCAGCCCACCGGCAACGATGGACCCCAGGGTCGTCCATGCTTTTGCCGCTGCGGCCGCCGGGTTCGCTCTGCCCGATCTGTCCGACAGCGGCGCCGCCACTCCAGTCAGCCGTCACGTCCCTTAGCTTCGCCTCTACCGCAGCTCGGGCCTTCCGACGCCGGCGATGATGCTGGTAGGCGTGATGGAGTACAGGTTCATGGTGGTTATGTGCTACCAATCGACTAGGGTACTAGGCCATGAGCCCCACCTACTCCGTGAAGGACATCGAGAACCTCTCCCAGATCGAGCGTGTCCGCCGCTTTCCCTCCCGATTCCTCGGCGACGACGTGTTCACCACCGCTGCCCGCGAGATCATCGACAACGCCGGTGACGAGGTGGGCCGCGGGTTCGCCGACCACCTGCACCTGACCTTCCACCCCGATGGATCCATCGAGGTTGCCGACAACGGCCGTGGCCTGCCGATCGACTACGACGCCGACATGGTTACCGAGACCGGCCACAAGGGCGTCAACGGCATCGTCAAGACCCTGGGCACTCTCGGCGCCGGCGGCAACTACAGCAAGGACGACGCCTCAGGCACCATCACCGCGGGCGTGCACGGCGAGGGTGGGGCGGCGACCAACGCGATCTGCTCGCGCTTCGACGTCACCGTCTACCAGGGCGGGAAGATCTTCACCCAGCAGTTCTCCGCCGGTGCCCCGGGCAGTTTCGCAGGCACCGGCTTCGACCCTGCGGCCGCGTTCACGCCGCGCGAGGGCGTGAAACTCACCGGCACCAAGGCCGCCACGTCCAAAGCCCCTATCCCCGGCAGCACCTCGGGAACCTCGGTGCGCTTCATGCTCGACCGCTCGCTGCTGCCCGACGCCGACCTCGACGCCGCGGGCATCGTCACGCGCGCCCAGGTCGCCGCCCGGCTGCGCGAGGGTATGAATCTCACCATCACCGGGCCTGGCCCGGACGGCGAGCAGATCAGCCAGGAGTTCACCGGTGAGGGTGGCTACGGCGCGGCTGCGGTGCTGGATTACGTCGGAGGGGCCCACGCTGCAGTGACGGTTACCTCGGACTTCACGTTCACCCGCGCCGGCAAGTCCATCCCGGCCTCCGTGGATCTGGCCGCCGGGGTGGCCACCTCGGGAGCGGCATCCATCCACTCGGTGATGAACACCGTGTGGACGCCTCTGGGCGGCACCTACCAGGACGCCGCAGCCCTGGCCGTCGGCGAGGCCGTCGCATCCAAGCCAGTCCGGGGCCTGGACCGGCAGAACGGCGAGCCCTACCCGACGCCGGCGGACTTCGCCGCGGTGTCCGACATGGTGGTCTCGGTGTCGATGGCCGCCAAAGCCAACTTCGGCAGCCAGGCCAAAGCTAACGTGGTCGGCGAGCGATCGCTGAACTCTGCGCTGGCGACGGCGATCAACCGCAAGGTGGTGATGTGGGCGGCCAGCCCGGCCAACTCCAAGACTCTGCTGGCCTGGGCCACCGCAGCACTCGCCCATGCCCGGACCACCCGGAAGATCGAGGCGGCCCGCGCCGAGACACGCAAGACCTCCTCGGCTGGGCGTGGCTCCAACCTGTCGCTGCCGGACAAATACCTGCCGTGCGCGAACACCGGGCGCGGCTCGGGATCAGAGCTGCACATCTGCGAGGGCGACTCCGCCCTCGGCACGATCAAGAACGCCCGGGATGCCTTGTTTCAGGCAGCGTTCCCGCTGCGGGGAAAGACCCTGAACACGCACGGTAAGACCCTCGCGGCGTGCCGTAAGAACGTTGAGGTGGCTGCGATCGAGGCGATCCTGGGTTGCGGGGTCAGGGAGAATTGCGACCCGGAGGCGTGCCGCTTCGACAGGATCTTCTTCACCACCGACGCCGACGTGGATGGCTACAACATCTCCAGCTCGCTGCTCGACCTGTTCGTGGAGAACTACTACCCGCTGATCGAGGCGGGGATGCTGTTCATCGCCCAGCCGCCGCTGTTCATTGTGTCCCGGACCAACGGGTCGGACCGCCGCTACTGCGTCGACGAGGCTGCCCGAGACGCTGCGGTGGAGGAGCTGGTCGCCGCCGGGCACAAGGCCGACGTTCAGCGCTGCAAGGGGCTGGGGGAGATGACCCCAGCAGACTTCGCCGAGACCGTCATGGGCCCTGACACGCGCACCATCTTCAAGGTCTCCTACGACCCGGATACCGAGTCCGACACCTTCGACACGGTGTTCGGTCCCTCCGCTGCGGCACGCCGAACCTGGATCAACGACATGGCCGCCAACGCCGACCTCGACGTCGCCATGTGATCGACCCGCTCTCCGAATCCCGCCATACCCACCCCGCACCCCCCCCCAGGAGAACACCGTGGCCGCCACGAAAACCAGAAAGACAGCCCGCAAGACTAGTAAGACCGACTACATCCCCCTGGTCACCGACGAGGAGATTGCCGAGACCATCCGTGTGGTCACCGGCAAGTGGTTCCTGGAGAACCGCAACCTCGACTACATGATCTACGCGAACACCGACCGGGCGATCCCGCTGGCCACTTCCGGGGTGAAGTTGGGCGCCCAACGGCTGCTGTACTCAATGCTGCGCGACAAGATCCTCCCCGGCACCAAGCCGCGCAAGTCGGCCAAGATCGCCAGTTCGGCGACGGGTGCCTACCACCCGCACGCCTCCAGTTCGATGTACGGGACACTGGTTACCCTGGCTCAGCCGTTCGCCCGCGTGAAGCCAGTGGAGGGTATCGGCGCGTTCGGCATGACCCCGGGAGACCCGCCGGCCGCAGATCGCTACACCGAGGCCCGCCTGTCTCCACTGGGGCACGCGATGGTCAGGGAGGTCGACGCCGAGGCGGTCCCGATGCGGTCGACCTACGACAACGAGAACACCGAGCCGCTGTACCTTCCGGTCCCGGTTCCGGTGCTGCTGTGCGCCGGCGCCAACGGCATCGGAAACGGGTGGGCCACTGCCACGCCGGCTCACAACCCCCGGGAGGTGTGTTCCGCGGCGGTGGCCATGATCGACGATCCGACGGTCAGCGTTGATCGGCTCATAGAGATCATGCCGGGCCCGGACTGGGGGACCGGCGGCTCGGTGATCGGTGGCACCGCCGGCATCAGGGAGTACTACGAGACCGGCGCAGGAAAGCTGAAGGTGCGCGGCACCTGGCACACCGACGGCAAAGACGTCGTCATCACCGAGGTCCCGCCGGGGGTGTCGGTGCCCACGCTGCTCGACGGCACGAAGAAGGGGGAGAACCCCCAGCTGGGGATGCGCGACAAGGTACGTCAGGGCGTCATCACCGGGGTCGCCGACGTGGCCGACCTGTCCGACCTGAAGAACGGACTGAAGATCGTCGTGACCTGCAAGCGAGGTGTGGACCCCCAGACGGTGGTCGACCAGATCCTGGCCGAGACAGACATGGAGCGGACCTACGGGGCGAACATGGTGGCGCTACGCCGTGACCTGGTCCCGGACTGGTGGAGCCTGCGCGACCTGCTCGTCGACTTCATCGACCTGCGTGACCAGGTGGTGCGCATGCGCTCCGAGCAGCGCCTGCTGGTGCTCGCCACGGCGACGGCGCGGGCACAGGCCGTGGCTGCGGTGACCCTGGACAAGGACACCACCGTGCGCCTGATCACCTCCGCCGAAGACAAGTCCGCTGCTGCGAATGCGGTGGCCAGTCACTTCGAGCTCGACGAGGAGCAGGGCGTGTGGATCGTGGAGATGCCGCTGCACCGGCTGACCAAGGCCGATACCCTCGACGCCCAGCGGCGTCTCGACAAGCTGCGTGAGGAGAAGGACGAGCTGGAAACCCTGCTGGCCGACGAGACAGCCCGTCGGGCGGTGATCCGCAGCGAGCTGATCGAGTCAGCCAAGATGTTCGACGGCCCCGAGTACGACCGTCGCACACGCATCACCCCGGAGGTCGCCCCCATCTCCGGCGGCGAGGACGAGACCGACGAGGATCGGCTGTTGCGCTGGCGCCTGGACGTGGAGAACTCCGCCCTGGGCGAGGAGGGCGAACCGATCGCCAACGCCCACGCGGTGTGGGTGGCGTTCACCGACGGCAAGATCAAGAAGTTCCGCGGAAAGGGCCTGCCCAAAGGCATCTCGGTCAGGCCAGTGGCCCCGGAGACCGAGCGTGTACACAGCTGCGGGCTGTACACCCCGGAGACCGAGCACCTGCTGCTGGTCACCGCCGGCACGCACAAGGGCTCGACGGCCAAAGCGCTGCGGGTGGCCACCGAGGACATGCGCGCCCAGGGTGTCTCCGGAAACGGTGTGTCCGGGATCAAGCTGCTTGACGGTGACCGGCTGGTTGGGGCTTACCCGGTCTCCGACGACTCCGTTCTGCTCACCGCTGCCGAGACCGGTTTCAAGGCGGTCAAGGTCAGCGACATCCCGGTGAAGGGGACCGGGAGCCAGGGCGTCGGGGTGCACAAGCTGCGCAAGGGTGACGGTGACGGCTTGTTGCTGGCCCAGGTCGCCGACGGGTTCACCGTAGACGGCCGGCCCGCCAAGACGGTGGGTGTCTCCACCGCTGCGGGCAAGACGCCGCTGGGCTCCTGGGATCCTGTGCGGGCGGCCGAGGGGGCCGGGGAGTGAGCTCGCGGCGGCAGGCACCGTCGTGCGGGCTGCACCGGATCCGCCGCAGCCGCGACGGTGTGATCCTCGACCCGGCGACCGGCCTGCGCTATCGGGCGCTGAGTCGCATCGCGGTGAGGTTTCCCCCGCGTCGGCGCACATGTTGGGGTACCTGACCGAGGAACACCCGACGGCGACAGTGCGAGAGATCCGGGACATGATCAACTTCGACCCGGAACTGGGGGCCGCCCTGGACACCGCCCTGTTCGACGACGGGCACGGCGAGGTGACGGCGTCGGTGCTGTTCCAGTAGGGCGCGTACGCCAGCTGGGGCTATCCGAAGGCAGGACCCTCGTTGGACTTCGGGCGCGTGGGCTTGTCGTCGGGGCGGAACCGCTTCAATCGCTCGGCTAGGGCGCGGCGCCCTTGTCCCAGGTCCTTCTGCGGCACGCGTCACCACCGTCACTGTTGTTGTTGTCGTTATTCTTGTTCGAAGCGGTTCTGGTCGCGCATGGTCGGGTGTTCCTTTCAGTTCTAGGAAGATGGTAGCGTTCATACCACATGGAAAGAAACTAACCACGGAAGGATGTTCGATGCCCGCCCCGGACCACCTCAGTACGCACGCCATTGCCGAGATCATCTACCCCACTGAGCGGGTAGCCCGGCTATTGACCCGCCGCAGCGAAAGAAGCACTACCAGCGCCGACGAGGTACGTCAGGCCGCCGCCCAGATGCGCCAGGCATGGGTGGACAACTACGCCACCGAGTGCACGCCGATACCTGAGAGGGAGGCACTTCCGGTGTCGGCCATCGCCGCCTCCCTGATCAGCATCCGCGGCCAGATCCAGGACGCCGAGCAGGGCCTGACCGACCTCCAGCACGCAGCGGTCGGCCAGGGTCTCTCCATACGTGCCGTCGCCACCTTCAGCGGTGTCTCGCACCCCACCCTGTCCGCACGACTGGCGAAGACATCGGCCAGCGACAGTGCCCGCCATGTTCTCGCCCGCGAGCTGCGCCGGCGTGCCGACCAGATCGAGGAGGGACGATGACTGACACCCGTGTCGCTGCCGACACCCCCGGCTCCGGGAAGCTGCTCACAACCGCACAAGTAGCCGCGGCGGCCACAGCAATCGCCTGTTTGCTGTTCCTGGTCCTGTTCCACCTGCTACTCGCTGGCGGCGTCCTCGCCGAACGGTTCGACGGGCGCGAGGTGGTCGCCGACACAGTGACGCCAGGGAGCCAGACCATGGACATCGTCTGGCGGGTGTTTCTCACCACCCTGGCCCTGGCGGGCGCACTCAGCGTGCGTGGACTCGCCCCCCGCTTCGGCATCCTCGCCGTACTACGCCCGCGCCCACACGGATTTGCTGGCTTCGCCACGGCCGGCCTGATCTTCAGCGCATACGGCCTCAGTGCCGCCTTCCTCCCGGACACCACGGTGATCGAGCGAGAAATCACCCAGCGCACCGCGCTCCAGAGCATCCTCACCTCGCTGGCCGCCGGGCCTACCGAGGAGATCGCCGCAGCGGTGCTCATCGGCGTAGCGCTCGTTGGGGCCTCCGTCCGGTGGATTCCGCGGCCCCTGCAGGTGGGCCTCGTCATGGCCGGCGTGGGACTCGCCGCCGCGGCACGTGGCGCCCAGCACCTCTACCAGTCCGACCGGAACGCATTTCTGCAGGTCGTCCTGGGCCTCGCCCTGGCCGGGTTGTTCCTGTGGTGCCGCTCGGTGTGGCCCGCACTTGTCGCCCACTGCAGCTACGACCTCGCTGTCACCCTGCCGGATCGAGACACCGCCCTGTGGATCCTCGCCGCCGCCACTGTGGTGTTCGCTGTCTACCTCGGGGTGCGGGTCTGGCGCGGCTCAACGCCCTCCAGACGCCAGCCAGCACGCCACTAGCTGGGGCATTAGCTCTAACAGGGGCACCAGCCACCGCGACCAGTC
>NZ_JBQSYJ010000030.1:0-21887 GCF_052379185.1 Corynebacterium sp. AOP12-C2-36
CCCGTCACGTCCCCTCCTTGCGCAGAACAGGACACAGTGTCCGCGTGGAGGCTGGAGGTGGAGGCAATGTCGCAGGCGCGGGTGTGTCCTGTTCTGCGCAGCCGGGCGCGGGGCCGTGGGGCCTGTGGGGGGCCATATCCGCCGCCGCGCAGGGCCCCGGCGCAGTAGAACCCCCGCCGGGGCCCTGCCGCTCGCGCTCGCGTCCCCTCCGGGACTGGTCGCAGGGTCTCGCAGGGGGGGGGGGGGTGCAGAACAAGGCACACGCACCGGGGAGCGGCGCGTGTGTCTCCGGGAGGTGGGCGAAGCGGGGTGTGCGCAGAACAGCGCACACGGGACGGGTCTGATGGCAGATCAGGCGCTCGCGTGGAGCATGTGCGCCTCGGCCAGGTGCTCGGCAGCGGAGTCGATCACGTCCGTCAGCCCGCCGGGGTGGCCGTCTCCCTGCTCCGGGGGCTGTCCGCGATCTGGTGGAGCATCTCGTCAACGGTGAACGCGGAGCGCGCAATGTCCCACAGTGCTCGGTGCGGACGTGCGGCGGACCCCTGCGGCAGCCACGCGCTGGCACGTTCGGCGGTGCGCTCGTACACGCCGTCGGGGCCGTCGAGGTCGTCGGCAAGCCCCAAGGTGCGCTTGCCGATCTCGGTCAGCGTGGAGGCGTCCACCGTGCGGTAGGTCAGGTACTCGGTGAGCCGGGGAAAGTCGCGGGCGACCATCGGCCGGTCGATGGAGCCAGGCGACGAGCCCAGCAGCGGCAGGGGATCCTCGGCGGTGACACCGTGCTCGGCGAGCATTCGCACGATCGCTTCCTCGACGGCAGGCAGTGCTCGGCCGGTGCGCTGGGTGAGGTCGTGCCACAGGCCGGTGTCGGTGTGCATGCCCCGGACGTAGTCGCTGCACGCCGCCTGCAGGTTCTCGACGGACACGGCGCGGCCGGGACCGGCCGCGTGGTCGATGACCTCGGCGTGGTGGTCGATGATGCTCAGGTCGGGTGCGACCAGGATCACGGCGATCTCCAGCACGCGGTCGCCGCCGTCAGCGACGGCGCGGGTGTCGAGGCCGGTGGACTCCAGGTCGATGCCGATGTACGCGGCGGTGTTCTGGTTCTCCATGTTCATGGCACCTCTCACAGGTCGCCGGTGGCTACGTGGACGTTGCGGTCGCTGTCGAGGTGCTCGACGACGCAGGAGGTCAGCGTCTGGAAGGAGTCGCCGGACTCGATGTCGCAGATGTTCTCCTCGCAGATGTTGCAGGTGATCTCCAGGTCCTGCTTCACCGGGTCGGTCGAGGCGGTGATGGAGACGTGCTTGTCGATCTGGAGCATGGGGTTCCTCTCGGTGGGGGTGGCCCGGGGGCGTGTCTGGCGGGCCTACTTTCTTCAGTATGTCAGATACCAGCCAACGTGGTCACTAGTGGCTGCGTCCCCATGCCCACCGCTCACGCAGGGCGTCCAGGTGCCCGTCGGTCACCGGCCCCGGCGCTCCCTGGGCCAGCAGTGCGTCCAGTCCGAGGACGTCCACTTCGGGTGCAAGCGCGCAGTGGTTTTCCAGGGCGCGGGCAATTCTGGCGCGCTTCTCCAGTAGCCCGGTGGCGCGGTCGCGCCGCAGCATTTCACCGGCGTCTTCGTCGACGACCACGTGCAGCTGACGGTCGATTGCGGCTATGTCGGCCAGGCAGGCGGCGCGTGATTCGGCGGAGCGCTGCTCGCCGTCGGTGGTCGCCCGCAGGTTGGACACCGGCGTCGGCGCTACAGATGATCCCCCAGAATATCCCCTTTGACGTGGAAGTTTCTTACCTGCCTTGGCTTCCAACTGGGAGATGCAGTTACGCACCGCCCTCCAGTCCGACGGGGTGGCAGGGAAGAACACAGGGTGCCCGAGTGGTGAAGTGGTTGACCAGTGACCACCTGGCGTCAGTTCCGGTTCGCTATATCCAAGAGTGGTGCATGCATCGAATATTTTCTGTAAATCTGATCGGGGCACAATGGTCCTTTTCGTCGATTGCTTTACGGATCAATGATAGCCACTTCCCACCCGCAGCGAGGGGACAACGGGGTTTCCGGGCCACTCGTCATGTCCCCCTAGCGCAGCGTGGACCTGCGACAAGGCGACCGGCTACGATGAGCGCATGGATGACAATCACTCCAACAATGACGTACACGCAACGTATACCAAGGCGACTACCAACCATGGCGCGGACAGCGGCACCGCCCCAGACGACGCTGCCGTCGCGCCGGCTGTAAGAAGCGTCGCTGGCGCGACGGCAGCGGCGGGCGCTGCGCAGCCGGTTGTAACCGACCCAGCGGCGGTGGAGCGTATGCCGCATCCTGGCGTGGAAGACAGCGCCACAGACGCCGGGGCAGGGGACACGGAAAGGGCAGGCGAACAGCCTGCGGAGGTGGGCGAGGAGCCCGGCCCGTCGGTGAGCGAGGCCGAGGTGAAATCGCTGCTGGACGCCGCCCGCGAGGCACTGGAGGCACTGGCCGACGCAGCCGGGCGCGGAGAGTCGGTCTGGGCGGCGTCGGTCGCGAAGTTCGCCACCGACGCCGTCGCCTCGGTGCCGAAACTCCCGACGCTGCGCGACCTCACCACCGCACAGCGCTTCGCGGCGGTCGGATCCCTGGCCACGGTGGCGTTCGCCAAGCGGCGCGGACGCTACCTCGTCGTGGCGATTGACGAGGACGCCGGCAAGGCTACGGTCGTGCAGCCCGCGACGAATACCGTGCTGACCTCAATGTTCAGCACGGTCACCGTGGACCCGGCGGCGCGGGTGTTCGATGCGGCGGCCCTGGCGGGGTAGGTCCACCGCTGCGCAGAACAGCGCACACGGTTGCAGGGGGGTGCGAGGGGAGACCCGGCTGACTAGTGCATCCGCTAGGCGGCATCGTCGCTGGTGTCCTGGCGGCCGCAGGGGGAGGTCCACGAGCAGGTGGACGTGTCGCAGATGGGCACTGAGCCGCGGCCTTTCTCCAGGTTGAGCCCCAGCACTGACCCGGAGACGACAGCGGCGGTGTGATGGTGCCCGTGAACCTGCACCCGCGGCGCCGCAGCAGAGCGCACACGGGCGATTCGCCGGCGGTTGGCCTCACCGGAGGAGTCGTTCATCTTCTCGCGGGCATGTCCTCCGGTGGCGCACAGCGCGTCGAACGTCCGACTGGGGCAGTCGTGGGTGACCAGGATGCCCACGCCGTCTCCCGCAGCGGTGACGGCGTGGGCATCCTGGGGCGCCGCTGATGTTCTCGGCCGTCCACCACGACTTTCCCTCCGTGCGGTGAGCTGTGTCGGCAGAGGACACCCCACCGAAGAATAGGATCTCGGCGCCGGCGAGGAGTGCCCGGCTTCCACGGGGAATGTAGGTGACCGAGTCGAACATCTGCACTGGTTCGGGTGCGTCCGGGTCGAGGATGCCGAAGTTCTCGTGGTTGCCGTCGATGAACCGGTAGTCGATGTCGCTGATCTCGATGCCGTCCGGGCAGATGCGCCGCAGCAGCCGCTGCTGTTTGGCCAGTTCGCGCGGGTTTTCGTACAGCCAGAAGTCGACGACCTGCACGATCGTGGTGGCCCCACGGTTCAGCGCCTGGGCGTTGGTGTGCGCGAAGGCGGCGAGTTTTCCATGCAGATCGCCTACGAAGGCGACGCGGCTGGGGTGGCTACGGCGGTGACCCTAGCGGGCACTCGGGGTCTGTGGCGGACGGGGCTGTGCGCCGACATCGGCAGAGTTCCGAGCACTCCCGGCAACTTGCCGGGGTGTCCCTCGGGCTGCGTAGAACACCGCATACCGGAGGTTCGGCCAACCTGCGCAGAACAGGACACATCGTGGCGGTCGTGTCCTGTTCTGCGCATCACTGGTCGCGAGTCGGCTGCGAAAAGTCAAAAGATGACTGAGAAAGATCACCCGGGAAGTGGTCAAATGAACAAACTTGACTGTAAAGTGTCATAATATGGATTATCGGCGAAATAGGGAAGGGTTATAACAGCAGGTGGCGTTGTATTTCTCGGGCCCTCCCGGCGTACTATGCGCCGATATCACGGCTTCGTCAACCGTCGGATCGACCGTCTTGCGCCGCTCCGACGTATCAGTTCCCTGGGCTTGACCGCCGTGATCATGTGCGTGGATCTGCGCAGCTGTCACGTCCTCAGGTCCCGATGTGCGCAGTTCTGCGCGAACACCCGCATCTCGGGCCGGTGTGTCGTGTTCTGCGCACCGGACGCACATCAGGGACCACCCGGCGACTAGCCACAGCGGGCATTAGTGCACATATACATAGAGTATGTACCTGAGGGTCCGGCATCCGGCCGAATCCGCACCCGCCGAAAGAAAACCCTGACCATGGGCCACGTAGTTACCTTCGCCAGCAGCAACCGATTCCGCGTCGTCAACGTCGACGCGTTCACCCGCGACATCGAGCGCCTTGCACCGAACACCACCATTAACGTCGTTGACCGCGAAGACCGGCTGGTTGAACTGTCCGGGGAGGAGGACGGCTGGGGCTACATTTTCTCGGAGGATATTCGCGATGAGGACCTCACACCCGACGAGCACGCCGTCTACGCCGTGGGTGGCGGCCCGTTTTCCGACCTCACCGACAAACTTTCCAGCCTGGTCGTTCGCCACCTCGACGGCGACAGCGTCGCGGTAGCGAACGAGGTCTATATCGACCTCCGCAGAGCCGGTCTCGGTGCGAACAGTACTGCGGTCAACGCCTCCGACGCGGGGATCGCCGAGGACTTCAACGAGTTCCGGGGCCGTGCCGCCGTCCTAGGGACGGTGATGTAGGTGCCCGCCGCTGCCGGCCCCGTGTCTCGTCGCTCGCCGTTCTCGGCGGCAGCGCTGCGTGCTTTCCGTTGCCTCGACCGAGCACTGCGCGTGCGGCCGACCAGCCTGTCCTCCCTGAACACCGCCGCCCGCGAACTGACCCTGTCGCTGCTGCCGTTGAGCCCCGAGGCACTGTAAGTCCTGGTAGCCAGCGTCGACGACCTGGCCGGCCTAGACACACTGCGCCGCCTGGAGACCGTCACAACAGCCGAGACGGTCGTAGGGATTCACCTCGGATCCGACGCGGTGATGTTCGTGGCCATGGCAGCCCACACCTGCATTGCCGATCTTCGCAGCTCTCCCTGATCCCTCCCCACCTCTACTTTCCGGGTCCCCAGAGTGCCCGCCGTCGTCATCCGTGTGTCTTGTTCTGCGCACGCCGTCGCCAGCGGCGGGTTTCGCGTTCGCCGGTTTCGCTCGGGCAGGCCCCTGCGGCGCTGCTACGGTATTTTCGTACGCCGCCACAGCCCAGAGATCCTGAGAGGACTTCCCATGTCCGCGCCCACTGAACTACGCCATCTGGCCATCTCCCCCGACGGCAACCGCCGTTGGGCCGCTCGCCGCGGGCAGAGCCCCGCCGAGGGGTACACCGCCGCGCTCGATGTGCTTCCGGGGCTCATCGAGGTCACCCGGTCGCGCGGCATCAGCCACCTATCGCTGCACGCGATGAACCACCTGTCCTGGACTCGGCCCGCTGGCGAACTGGAGGCCGTGATGGACACGGTGACCCGCTTCGTCGGCACCCTCGCCGAGCCGGTGGCCACCGGTGCAGCCGCGGTGACTTGGATCGGGTACAGGCATCACGTCCCCACGTCCCTGCGACACCGTATCGAGGAACTGGAGGACGCCAGCCCGGCCCATGACTCCACCGCCGAACTCCAGATCGCCCTGTACCTCGACTACGACGCCGGCGATCATCTGCGCGCGGCGTCCGGGGATGTCGACGCCCTGGAGCCGGTGGGATTTCCCCCGGTTGACCTGTATATTCGTACGTCTGGAAACCAGCGCACTTCCGGGTTCGACCCGCTGCGGATCGCCCAGGCCGAGCTCATGTTCGCCGAGGGCGGTTTCCCCGACTTCACCGCCGAGCGGCTGTCCGATTGCCTGGATCAGTTCGCCGGACGAACCAGAACGTTCGGCCGCTAACCCCAGGATTTGGGGCAGGGCAGGGTAATCTCATAGTACTGGCGCACTCTATCGCCAGTTCACCTCCCCGCGTTACTGCCCCCTCCCCGCACATACCCTCCCGCGATCAGCGTGTCGGACAACCCCGCCCGAACAGGAAGATACGACAAGGAGCCCCAGATGGATTTCGCCCCGATCGACGCCCTCTCCATCATCCTCGGCGTCGCCGGTCTCGGCATCGCCGTCTACCGACTCAGCCACCGCGACACGTTCCCCAGCCTTGCGCTGACGGCACTGACCAGCTCACTGGGTGTGGCGGTTCTACTGCGCTCACCCTGGCTGGGTGACACGATCATCGACGGGCTGGGACATGCCGTCACCGG
This sequence comes from Corynebacterium sp. AOP12-C2-36, assembly GCF_052379185.1. NCBI lineage: Bacteria > Bacillati > Actinomycetota > Actinomycetes > Mycobacteriales > Corynebacteriaceae > Corynebacterium > Corynebacterium sp. AOP12-C2-36. The sequence goes on from NZ_JBQSYJ010000030.1 coordinate 6,321, forward strand.
ATGGTGGAACCTCCCGGACCTGATCGGCCACATCTGCGCTTTCATCGCCATCGCAGCGGGCATTACCTACCTCACCCAGGCGCTCATGGCCGATACTCCTGGGGCCCGAAGTCGCACTGTGGCAATCAACAGCGCATTGGCGGTCTTCGCTATCGCTTGCGCGGCCGCGTTCGTCACTGGTGGCGGGTATCAGATCCAAGCAGTCAACATGGTCCAGCTCGATGGCATGCAGCCCTACTCGATGCTCTGGTCTGCCTGCTTGTTGGCCTGGCACTGCGTGACGGCCTTTGTCGCCTTCAAGCTCGTCTCCACACTGGGATGGTCCAGCTTCGCCGTCGCCCTCACTGCCGCGGCAACTGCAGGCACGGCGATGGCCCTGCACCGGTTGACCGCTGTGAGCTTTCCGGCGGTGTTCGACTTCCACTACGGGGCGATCAGCTGGACGTTGGCGGTTCTCACCATCGTCGGCTACCTGTCGGTGGCCGTCCTCGTGACCCGGCACCGGGTCCGCTCGACCCCAACGCCGAGCCCCGGTCTGAACCTGGCTACCGTCTAGCCGCCCTGCCCCTCCAACCCCCGGTCGTACGTCATGTGCGACCGGGGGTTTCGTTTGTCTCTGACCAAGGGACCCCACGACTACTCGCCAGATCGATCACTACTCGGGCATACTGGTGTCAGACAGCGAGGAATAGAATCCGGCTCACCTCACACACCGAAAGGACTCCCGAACATGGCCACCAAGACCACCCGTATGCCCGCCCTGCCCGAGAATCCCCACGCCGTCCTGTGCCGCGACGCTGTCACCGGAAAGTTGCTTGGCCGTCTGACCCCCGAAGGTACGGCGACGCGCCGCAACCTGTTCGCCATGATCATGACCAAGGATCGCGCCGAGGAGATCGCCGAGAAGATCAACGCCGGCAGCGAGTTCGCCGCCAAGGCGATCAAGTTCTAGGACGACGCATTGAGTAGGGACATGGCAACTACCTATTATGGCGGTTAGTAATTGCGTAGAGTGGGGGCCAGCACAGCAGTCCGGGCGCCCGGCCCGGGACTCACCCACCACCTGAAGGAAACCGCCATGCCCATGACCAAGTACACCCCCGCCGCCGAGGTCAACAAGATCGTGCGCCGCGTGCTTAAAGCCGCCTTACCCGGCACGAAGTTCTCCGTGACCAAGTCCAACGAGACCACAATTCGTATCGGCTGGACCGACGGCCCCACCGCCCGGCAGGTCGACGACCTGACCCAGTTCGCCCGCGGCGGTGACTTCGACGGCATGACCGACACCATGAACTACCGACCGGCCACCGGGGCTCTCTACTCCGAGAACTCCATCGTCGCCGAGGAACTGGCGAAGTACACCGGTGACTGGGGAGCAACCTTCCACCCGCTCAACGACTTCGTGTTCACCAGCCGCAGCGTTTCGATCGAGGCCCTGGAGGTGGCCGCAGCGGACCTGGAGGTGGAGATGGGTGTGGCCGTCGATCGCCACGAAGACGGCACCCTGAACCTGCATGACTACAGCCCCGTCGCTCAGGAGGTGTCGGAGCGCACCAACTTGTACGCCCGCAACTGGGATCAGGTGCTGTCCACCCGCCTTGCCGACGTGGACCTCACTGCTTCCGCCGTGGCCGCCAAGTAGGCCCACCCCCCCCCCTCCCCATCGAACCACAAGGAGATGCCCCCACGGCCCTTGGCGGCTGGTCGCGCTGGTCGCACGACGCGGCGAAGTGCGCGCACCGGCCACCGCGACGGCACTTCGCCGAGCGTGGCGGATCTGACAACCATTCGCGACAAGCGGCACCTGTCGCGAATTCACTGCGTTCGAAAGTGCGGCCCCGCCGGTGCGGTACCTTCACACCGGGGCATGCCGAGGGCGCCATCGGCCCAGGGCACCCCCCCCGCCACACTGGCACGCCGCGAGCCCGCCGTGGGCCATTCCGTCGGCCGTCTCAGGGAACAGGGACCAGCATGGCTAGTAGGTGCACCGCTCGCCCCGCCCCGTCGCCCCGCCGAGCCCCCACGCCGACCGCGCCGCCTGCTGCGGGAACGCTGCCGATCCGGGGCGGTCACCCGTCACGTCCCCACTAGTAGGGTGGCGAGTGTCGCCTGGCGCAACGGCATACACGAACTGCGGGAATGTAGGCTAGTGACCACGTTGGTCGGTATACGGTACGCTTGCCGGCATGACCACTTCAGCCCCGCACCTACTCGACCGCGGCGTACTGCACTCCGTCGAATGGGCCGTCCTCTCCGGCGGTCCGGACGGACTGTGCGGCTACTGCCAACTCCCCGACGCTCACCCCTGGTCCAAGGACACTGCCGATCTTCCGCAGGCCTACACCGCCCGAGTCACCCACACCCCTGCCGACGGCGGATACGTCACCCTGCGCCTGGCCGGCAAGCTCGGAGCCACCGGGAAAGACGTCCGCAACGAGATCATCGCGCTGGTCAAGTCCGCCGACAACGCGCTGTGCGACGTGGTGATCCCGTGAGCATCGCCGAACTGTCCACCCAGCAACTCCTGCTCGCCGGCCTGGTCGGCGGAGGCATCTTCTTTCTGGTCTGCCTGCTTGGCGCTGTCGGCTGCGTGTTCGCCCGCAGCCGTGTCATCGACACCGACGAGTTGGCGGCCGACCGCTGGACCGAGTCGATCCAGGTGTGCTCCTGGGTCGCCGCCGGTACCGCCGCTGCGTTGGTCGTCCTCGCGGTACTGACCGTCGCGCTCTAGCGGATCGCAGGGACCCAGCCACCTCCCCACGGACGACCCGAACCTGTGACAAGGAACAGCCATGACCACGATCCACGCCCGCATCCTCGCCGACCATGCTGCGGCGCTCGACGGAGGAACACCGACAGGTGCCCGCGACTCGGTGACGGTGCACGCCCTCGCCGGCGCGATCGACGCGATCAACATGTCGGACCCCAGCGGGATCTGCCGCCGACCGCTCACCGACCACGAAACCGTCCCCGTGCTGCGCGGAAGCCCGGCGACGCAGTCACGGGTCGATCCTGACCTGTCCGACCGTCTGGTCGGTATGACGCATCGGCAGCAGTGATCTTGGTGGTCCTGCTCTGGCTCTGCCTCACCCTCGGCGTGCTCGCCGCAGGGCTCCTGTTGGCGGACACGGACCGCTAGCGTCTGTGGTGCGCCTGCTCAGGTGGGCAGGCGCTGTACGCAGTGCTCTGGCTGAGCCGCCGAACTCATCTTCTTGTGCCGCCCCATCAGTACCCCACCCCCCACCGGAACGTGTGCGGGATTCTGCGCAGGGTTGCTGCTGGTGGGTGGGCATGCCAGAATAGACATATTGCTTATCCTTCGAGAGGTAGACGCTAAGACCTGTTGCTTTGTTCGGCGATGGTCTTGGCTTTTCAGAACGGGTCCCGGCGGCAACCGGGACCCGTTCTTCATGTTCGGGTGTAGGGCTAGGTCATCGACGACCACGACTCCGGGGGATGACGGTCGTAGAACTCGGTCAGCGCCTGGGCGTAGATACTGCTGATGTGGCGACGCTCGGCCTCGGCGTGGGCGTAGACCATCCTCGCCACCTTCGCCGGAACATTGACCTGCAGCCGCACCAGCCCGGACGCGAGAAACCCCCGCAAAACCACTGTTGCACGGGGATGTGGCTTACGGGGGTATTCACGTGGAGGCGACGGTCACGGCTCCTCGGGCTCGCTGGTCTCAGTGGGCTGCTCGCTTTCGGACTCCGGAGAATCCGGCTCACGCGACGCCGACGACTCCTCGGTGCCGTACTGCTCGATCAGGTCCTCGGCCAGATCGTCGACCTCGTCTGGATCCGGCTCGGTGTCCTGGGTCTGCGTCGGGTCAGCCTGGCGGGTCTGCTCCGGGGCGTCGCTGTCCTCGCTGTCGGCTCCCGCTTCCGGTGTGTCGTCGGAGGTGCCCACCGTCTCCACCAGTGCAGCCTCCCGCGACAGGTCCGGGCCTTTGGGCAGCATCCGGGCGACGCCGTCGGGGATCATCACCGGCTCGTCGGTAAAGCCCAGGGAACTGCGCACGTCGTCGTCGTCGCCCTCGTCGTCAGCGCCACCGAGAAGATCGAAGCGCACCCCGGCGTCGGAGACGTACATCATCTGGCTGTGCTCGTCGGCGCCGCGCTCGCCGTTGCCGGTCACCTGAGCAAACCACCCACGCCCAGGGGCGGTCACCACCCGGTCGGCAACCGGTCGGGAACCGTCGGCCAGCGGCAGGGTCTCCACAGCCTGGTCGTTGACGCTGTCACGCACCGGCAGCGTGTCGCTGTAGATGATCCGGGTCTCCGGGGTGTTGGACCCCGCCGCACGCTTCCAAGCCATGCACACGCTAGCCGGGGTGTGCACTCGCGGCGTGGAGGACGGAAAGGAGTCCATGTTGATCGACGAGGTCTGGGCGTAGTCGGCCACCTCGCCGCCGGTGACCTCGCTGGAGGACCCACCGTGGTTGACCAGGATCTCGGCGACCACCTCGGAGATGCGCTGCACCCCGTCGTCGAGCACGGCGTAATAGCGCGTCGACCCGTCGGCGGTGGAGGTGCGCAGCACGTCGCCGACGCTGTGCTCGTTCACCTCGCTGCTCACCTCCCCGGAACGGTTGAGGTTGGGGGCGAGCATGTCGGGACTGGCCGGGATCGAGTTGAGGGTGCCGCGGCTGACCACCTGTGCGTTGCTGATCTGCTCGGCGCCGATGCCGAGGGCGTCCGTCATTGCCGCGTCGTCGGCGTCGACCTTAGCCTTGTGGTTGCCGAACAGGATGTAGAGCTGGGACTGCTCGTCGACAGGGCGCACCAGGATCGCGTCCGACTTGGTCATCACGTCGCCGCCAGCCCACACGTCACCGGCAACCGCGGTGGTGGTCAGGTTGCGTGAGGTGGTCAGCGAGAGGTTGGAGCGGGTGTCGCGCCAGTCGCACATCCCCCAGTAGGACCCTTGATCGCTGGGGTTGGTCGCCAGGTTGTTCGGCGCGCCGTCGATACCGACCTGTGGGCCGCGGCCGTACTCCCGGAGCTCGTCGGTGCCGACGATGGTGGGTGAGTCCGGGGATCCGGTGATCAGTCGGGCGGAGGCGAGGTTGCGAACCTCGTGCAGCCTGTTGTCGGCGTTCTCGTCGGGCTCGCCAGTGGACGGGTCGATCGGGGGCATGGCGACGTACAGGCCGCCGTCCTTGGTGGAGATCATCTCCGACATGCCTGAGTTGGGTGTGGGGTTCATCATCCCCATGGCGAACGCCAGGCCGACGGCGAGGCCGGCCAGAACGCCGCCGTACCCCCAGATGGCGAAGTTGGCCGACGGAGTGTCCACCAGTGCCGACGACCTTCCGGTCGTGACGGCCTGGCGGTACTGCCGGTCCAGGAAGTTCTCACCGGTGAGGCGCTGTTTGGATAGTGGGCGACGGGACACTGCGGTACTCCTGCACGTCGAGGGGGCCTCTTGTGCCACCGCGGTGTGGGCCTGCGGCGACAGATTCAGGGTGATCGTGTAACACCTGATGATGGTAGCAGTGGTGCGCGACCATGCCGACGACGTACAGCAAACGAGGCCGAGGACCACTGGCCGCGGTATCCCCGGGTGTGGAGAGTCGGACTACCCGGCGACAGGTCCCGACGCAGCGAACCCCGCGTGCGCCGGGGCGACCAGCAGGTCGATTGCCTCCGACAGATCCGCCGGCAGGTAGAGCTCAATGGCCGCGCGCGTCATCGCGACGTACAGGGCCATCAACTCGTCCATGGATCGCTGCTCGAAGGTTCCGTCGGAACGTCGGGACGGGATGCGCGGCGTGGTCCCGGGGATGATCTCCTCAGGTGAGAGGGCGAGTCGGACCCGGTCCCACTCCCGTCCCTTGGACTTGTGGATGGTGCACACGACCGTGTCGGCGTGCTCGGCATCGGTGCACTTCTCCAGGATCGACAGAACGTGCTCCGGGCCCGTGTTCAGCCCCATGCGCAGCAGCATGCCCAGGTCCCCGGCCTCGCCGGACTTCGGGTCGCAGAACTCGCGCAGCGAGTGCTCCCCGGTCAGGTGCTTCAGTGACTTGTGGTGGGCCGACTGCCCGCTGCAGATGCGCGAGATGTCCTGCATGATCCAGGAGATGTAGTCGATGTCGGCGACGGCGTGCACCCGGCGACCGGCAGCCTGTTCCGCGGAGACCTCCTGGATCAGCCGGGCGTTGGTTCGCACGAGCACGGCGTCGACCTCCGGCGGCCGGCTGCTGGGGACCGTCACGTGCACGCTGGAGGTTATCGACGGGGATCCGGTCAGCCGCAGCTGCGCGCCCATGACGTCGAGGATGCGGTTCGACGCCTCGGCGATCTCGGCGCCGAAGCGGAACGACTGGCTCAACGGCAACACGGCCGCACCGGGGATCTGCGACAGGATCGGCAGCGCGTCGATCGCTCCGGTGAACCCGTTGATCGCCTGGGCGCTGTCGCCGACGGCGACGATGCGCATCTTGCCGATCTGGTCGCGAATAATCGACAGCATCGCAGGGCGGGCGTCCTGGGCCTCGTCAACAAGCAGCAGGGATCCGTGCGGCCAGAACGCGGTGAGGTCCGGATGCTGCAGGCTGACCATCTTCAGGTAGTAGTCGTGGGTGAACGCGATGCGTCCTTCAGGGTGGGTAATGTCAGCGGCCCACAGCCAGTTCGCCAGCTCCACGACGGTGCCGGCGAAGTCATTGTCGAAGACTTCCGGCGGCATGCCGACCGGGCAGTCGACGTGCTGTGGTCCGACGGTCTCGGCGTCGCTGGCGCACCAGGACCGAAGCGCGTCGAGACCGTGGATCAGCATGCGGTTGGCGCTGATGGTGGTGTTGCGCGCGGGGGCGCTCGCGGCATAGCGGGCGTGGTTGCGGTCGGTGAAGCTGGAGTACGCGTAGGTCTGTGCGTATTTCATGTGCCGGGCCAGTTTCCACCGCGGCACGGCGTTGTCGCTTCCCAGCCGCGACAGCAGCACGCTGATGTGCGGGTAGGTCGTGGCGATCTGGAAACACAGTGAGTGGATCGTCATCGCAGCGACGTTCCCCCGGTCGAACTTGGATCCGACTTCGGCGGCGACCGATTTGTTCAGCGCGACGTAGGCTCCCCCGACGCCGTAGTCGGCGAAGACGCTGGCGATCCACCGGATAACCTTGGTCTTGCCGGTGCCGGCACCGGCGACGATCACTGCCGCAGGGGGGCCGGCGAGCACTGTGTCGATGATGGTCTGCTGCTGTGGCGTCGGGCTGGTCATGGTGTCGTCGGCGTCCTGGTCGGAGATAGGGGAATCCTTCTAGGTGGTGCAGTATCACCCTAGCAGCGTCAAGCAATGCCGGCTTCGGGACCACGTCGCGGCGATCGCTAACTCGACCAGCCGCGCAGCGTCCCCGGAGCCGGCAACTCCCCTCCCCTGCCCCAGTATTGCCCTCATCGACGCAGCCGGAGGTCTGGGCCAGTTCCTGTGCCCCGGGCCGTGCACGGGTGGTGTGCCAGGGGGTCGCACGCCAGGCAGGCCTGCAGTGGCTCGATAGGCGGGGTGCCGGCATCGAGGCGCGCGCACGCATAGCTGCACAGATGCAGGACCCGCCCCACAGCCGGGGTGGTCCGCAAAACTGTGCCAGACGGCGTGCCCGACCGCGTTCACGAGACCGTGCTGGGGCGTGTGCAGGAATCCGTGCCAGGGGACGTGCGACCCACTGAGCCATACTCGCCGCGCTGGTCGGGTCTACGCGAGGTGTCACCGGGGTACCTCAGGTCACGTCGGGACTCGGATCACCATCGAACTACTAATGCAGGAATCTTATGAAACGGTACGTTAACCTCTGTTCAGATGGTTGCTATTCGTCACTTCCGCAGCTGTTCAGATTGTTTCCGCGGCCAGCATGTTTCCGTGCTTGGTGACACAAGATCACCCTAAATGGCATAATCAAACAGCATGTCGTACAACGTGTTCAGGCCAGCGCCGCAGCGGCGATCCATCCCCGAGGTACCTATGAATGGCGCCCAGCTCGAACCTGCACCACCGCAGGAGATCGAGCCGATGAAGTCGACGATGCGCAAACTCATGCCCATCGCCATGATCGGCGGCATGGTCGTGATGATGGCGGTGATGATGCTCATGCGCTCCGGTGGCGCGAGCACCGGAGCCTCGGCGGCCACCGGCGGCGGTATCGGCGGCATGATGATGATGATGATGCTCATGAGCCGGATGGGCCAGGCCGGCCAGAACGGCGAAGGGCCCAGCGAAGCCGACATCGACAAGTCCCGCAAGAAGAACTCCATGGAGATCTCCAAGAAGCGCGAGGTGGTCCACGGAATCGGCGAGGCGATGCACGTCACTACCGTGCGCACGCTGCCCAACCCGTACGCGATGCCCACCCTGATCGGGGCGCAGCACGACACCCTGTGGTCGGTGAATCCCCACAACAACGATGGAATCGCCAACGGGCTGGCCGAGGAAGGGACCCTAGCGCGGTACCCGGCCTACACCGCCCGCATCGGTGTGGGCCCGCGTGAGCTGAACCCGCAGATCGATATTGGGGACATGACGGATGTCACCGAGACCCGCGAGCCGGTGATCTACACCCAGAACGTGAACTTCATGACCGTCAATGGCGCGGTCCAGGAGTGCGCGATCGGCGTGAACCTCACTGAGGGTGCCTACTCGCTGACCCGCAGCCACGACCGCGAGGCGGCCTACTGCCTGGCACGCACCATGCTGCTGTCTCTGGCCTACGCACACTCCCCGACCAACCTCCACGTCGTGGTCGTCACCTCCGAAGACAACCGCGACAAGTGGGAGTGGGTCAAGTGGCTGCCGCACAACGAAAACGTCTTCGCCGACCCCGACTCAGTGTCGCGTCACGGCTTCGTGCCGATGTTCTACACCGACATGCGCTCGGCCACCCGCGACCTGATGCGCTTTCGCCGCGAGGCCAAGCGCAACGACGCGCGGATCTACGTCGTCGTCGACACCCCCGACGAGGTCGTGTCATACCCCACCGACCTGATCGTCACCGCCGAGGACAACGACGCGGCTACCCAGGTCATCAAGGAGGACGGGCGCTCCGTCATCGCCGTCGACGACGTCACAATGATCATCGTCAACGGCTTTGACGAGGAAGTCACCATGGAGGAGGAGCGCTTCGACGTCACCCTCGACAACCAGGTGCACTTCTTCCCGCTGCACGGCGTGCCCATCCGCTGCGACGACACCTCCATCGAGGTAGCCGAGCGCGTCGCCCGCCACCTGGCGGGAATCCGCCCTGAGGGCTTCGGCCAGCTCGCCGCCGCCAGTGACGATGTCGTCGACCACACCCCGGTCGCCGTCGACGCCCCGACCCTGATGGACGTCGTCGGCACCGCCGACCTGTCCATCTACGACCTACGCCGCAAGTGGCAGGACAACGACGACGAAGAGAACTTCCTCGCCCCCGTCGGATTCGAGGTGGACTCGCGCAAGTACAACCCCACCGGCGAGCTCGCGGAGCTGGACATCCTGCAGCACTCTTCCGGCGGTTCCGGCCCCCACGGCCTATTCTCCGGATCCACCGGTACGGGCAAGTCGTTCCTGCTGAAGTGCATCCTGCTGATCTGGATGCTGAGGTTCTCCCCGCGACGTGTCGTGTTCATCCTCGCCGACTTCAAGGGTGGGGCGACGTTCAACGACTTTGCCGGCATGCCCCACGTACTGGCCTGCCTGTCCAACCTGAGGGACGCGGTCGACATGGTCGACCGCACCCGTGCGGCTCTGGAAGGCGAGGTTCTGCGCCGCCAGGAACTGCTGAAGCGCTGGGGCTGCGAGGACTACGTCACGTACAACAAGATGAAGCGCAAGAACCCCGACCTGGACATGCCGGACCTACCGGCCCTGGTCTTCGTCGCCGACGAGTTCCGCGAGTTCATCAAGAACAACCCCAGCTACAAGGAAATGTTCGCATCCATCGCCGCGGTGGGACGCTCGCTTCGCATCCACCTGCTGCTGGGAAGCCAGTACCTCGACACCACGCTGCTGGGCGACGCGATGGAACAGTTCACCTACGGTTTCACCCTGAAGGTCGAGAGCGCAGCGCGATCCAACGCAGTCATCAAGTCCGGCGAGGGGGCGACCCTGCCGCCCAACCGGGTGGCCGTGCTGCGCAGCCAGCACATGCAGGAGTCCAGGCTGACCTGGTTCCAGGGGTTTAACCATGGGCTGGCATACGACCCGGCCGCTGCGGTGAAGACCGTCGACGGGCGCACCGCACCCGCCCCGGCGGCCCCCGGCGACAACACCGCCGAGGTGCTGACCTTCGACACCGCGCAGTTCACCCGCGCGGCGTCACTGAGCGGGCAGACGGACTCCAGCATCGACATCATCGACCACGACCCCAAGGGACGCGACACCCGTGAGGACGAGGAGGTGCGCGACCAGTTCACCGCCGTACGCGACATGATCCTGGAAAAGGGCGCCGACTACACCACCCCGCGCACTCTGTGGGCCGAGCCGATGAGCGTGCCAATGTCCCTGGCCCACATCAGCGACGACTACTGGGGAACCATCCCCGACGGAACGCTGCGCCTCGGCGACATCGACGTACCCTTCGAGCACCGGCGCAAGCCGATGGAGGTCTCGCTGAATGGCAAGGGCTCCAGCATCGCCGTCTACGGCGACCGCGGAACGGGCCGGTCCACGACCGTCAAGACCTTGGTCGCTTCCTCGGCGATGCGCCACACCGGAAACCGCGTCGGCTGGCTGCTCTACGACTACTCCGGCAACAGCCTGTCGGACATGGAGCCCTGGCCCAACGTCGCCGCCTACGCCAACCGCACCGACAACGACATGTGGCTGCGCATGCGCGGCGAGGTCGACCGGATCATGGCACTGCGCGAGACCGCCTGGACCACCCACCGCCCCGCCGACCTGAACGATTACATCGACCGCAAGGCCGACCTCGGTATCACTGACGACCCCTACGGCCACCTGGTGATCGCCATCGACGGATTCGGCGCCTGGATCGAGGCGGTCAAGGACGACCACCCGGACCTCGTCGACTGGGTCAAGACGCTGGTGACTCGCGGACCGCAGTACGGTGTGCACATCGTGGTTACCCTGTCGGGCAAGGACGGGTTCAAGGCCCCCCAGCTCGGTGAGCTCTTCAGCACCAAGATCATCCTCAACCACGACGACCCCGCGGATGCACCGGCCCGCGGCCTGCCCCTGCGCACCCTGCTCGGGACCATCCCCTCGTCCACCCCGGGCCGGGTGGCCGACGGCTCGATGACCACGGCCAAGGGCGAGGTCGACTGGCACCACGGGCGCATCATGGTGCCGGTGGCCTACCGCATCGAGGAGGGCCCACTGCCCGGTGGCGGGTTCGGCTACGACCACAGCCGCAACTACTCCGACGCAATCCGGGACCTGGGCACCAAGATCGCGGAGTTCCACGAGCGCGAGACCCCCGGCACCTCGCTGGAGAAGCTCATGGCACCGAAGGGCGCGGTCAGCTTCCAGAAGACCTGGAACCTGGTGCAGTCCGACAACCCGAACCTGCTCCTCGACGGGGTAGTCGACGGAAAGCAGCAGCGCGTTGCCGGCCACGAGCGCAAGATCCCGCTGGGCGTCTCGATGGCCACCGGCAAGCCGTACTATCACGACCTGCAGCGCACGGCTCGCGCCCGTCACCTGTTGATCGCCGGCGCCGCCGGCCGCGGTGCGACCACCCTGCTGCGCACCCACATGTCCGGCGTGATGGCCACGTACTCACCGTCCGAGGCGTCGATGATCCTGCTCGACGGCGGTGGCGCACTGATCGACTTCCAGCAGCGTGCCGTGGAACGCGGCTTCATGAAGCCGACCAACTACGCGATGAACCGATCCAAGCTCACTGAGATCAGCGAGCGTCTGGAGAAGATTATCGACATGCGCATGCCGTCGGAGGAACTGCTGCAGTCCGACCCGAAGCTGATCACCACCCGCGGCTACTTCAGCGGAAAGGAGATCTTCGTCTACGTCGACAAGTACCCCAGCTTCAAGCAGCCCAGCCCGTCGATGCCGGGCCTGGAGAAGCTGATGGCGCTGATGGAATCCGGCATCGACGTCGGAATCCACTTCATCGTCACCGAGACCGACGCCGCGTTGAGCTCGGACACGATGATGAGCAAGTTCATCGCCCCGATGATCGCCGACCACCCCACCGGCATGGTGATCCTGTCGTCTGGCCTGCGCGGCGGATCCCCCGGCTACGGGATCAAGTACCGCCACCTGCCCACCGGCCGGGTGCGTATGGTCAACTCCTCGGGCCAGGAGACCGAGGTCCAGGCGGCCAACGTCGGCCCGCTGCAGTAGCGCGCTGACACGACTACCCCGACTACCAACCCGCGAGGTCACTAGAAGCCCTCCCGCACATGTCATGATGTGTGGGAGGGCTTCACTCATGCCCACCGGAGAACACCACACAGGAGAACGCGAGACCATGGCCAGAGACAGTTTCAACACCCGCCGCTCGGCACGCCGACGGATCCTGCCGAGAACCAACCGGTCCCGGCCGCGTCATCCCTCGGCGACGCGCAGCTACATCGTGATCGCCGCGGTGGTGGCAGTGATCGTCGCCCTGGTCGCCCTGGTGATCATCCGGCCGTGGTCGACCACCGAATCCGACACACTCGACGAGGTCGCCACCACCGCCGACCGCCTGGCCGTGGAGGACGTGGTCACGGTGGACTACACCACCAACGCCGGCACGTTCACCGGGTCGCTGGACACCCGTGGCCGAGTGATCGGCGAGTTCACCACCGACAGCACCTCCGAGCCGGTCAGCGCCCTGGTGGTCTCCACCGGCGCCGACGTGTTCGCCGAGGGCGGCCCGCCGCTGTGGGAGGCTGCCGGCATGGGCGGGGACTTCGTCGGTTGGGTCAACGTCAACGACGCATCGTTGATCCCCGCTGCGCTCGATCCGTCACTGGCGCAGGTGGCACACGCCGCACGCACCCAGGACGCCAACGTCAACGCCGGCGGGATCACCAGCTTGCGCGGGTTCACCGTCCAGGTGCTCGACAACGGTGACGAGGGCGGCACCCCGAAGTTGAAGATCAGCCGCGGGTCGGTGGTCGCCACGGTAACGGGAGGCGGGGACATGGCGAATGTGGACGACCTGCTCGCTGCGGCCGGCGGTACCCCGGCTCGGGTGGTCAGCGGCGACGATGGCGCGCTGCGCGTGGATGGTCCGTCGCCGCGGCGCTGATCTGTTCCCACAACAGAACCCCCGTAGCCTCCCATGAGGTAGCGGGGGTTCTGTTGTGTGCGGTGCGTCTAGATGCTGCCCCTGCGGTCAGGTGCTTCCTGCGCGGCGGGTGTCCTGCAGGTAGTCGACGATGGGAGTCCACGGCCCCGGTGCGGCCCCCGGTTCCACCGTGCGCACCACCGGTGCCTCCAGGGTGGTCTGCGCGATTCGTCGTCCGGCTGTGCGGACACACTGGGACCGGTGGCAGGTGGACTCCGCGGCGTGGTCGCGGTCCGGGTCGAAGCCTCCCGCCTGCGAAGAGTTCACCAGTTGCACGGTGCGGGTGACGTGACGGCACATCACTGCTCACCACTTCCGGTGCCCGGATCCTCGGCACCCTGGGCCTGCGCGGTTCCGACCCAGGTGTCGAGGCGGGAGTGCTCCCCCATGGCTGGGGTCAGCGCGAACACAGCGACCGCCGTGGCGACAACGACGCCGCCGAGACTGGCGAACACAGCATGGCGGCTGGCCCGCAGTGTCAGCCAGAACGCGCAGGCGGCGAAGACGGGCGCCCAGATCAGGATCACGGCGGTGGGTACGGCGATGCTCATGCGTGATCCCCCATCCGGTAGCCGGCAGCAACGAGATCACCGGCGAGTACCCGGAGGTTCTCGACCAGCTCGGACTTCACCGACGGGTCCTGGTGCAGTTCGCGGATCGCGGCGTCGGCGAGGGTGTCGGCAACGGCTGCAACGGCTACAACTTCCGCGTAGGGATTGTGGTCGGTGCCGGCCGATGCGTCCGGGTCGTGGGCCAGGCCGGCATTGAGGAGTAGCCGGGCCCGGTGCAGGTTTCGTTCGACCAGGAACCCACGAAGCGCAGGGTTCTCGTGGCGCTCGACCAGCGCGGAGTCGGTCAGCGCCTCAGCGAGACGGCGCTGATCGCCGGTGGCTTCGGTATACACATTCATGGGGAGCATATTACAGCACAACGTGTCGAGATGGTCGGTAGTACGCGCGTCCCTGACGGCTACCATGTGCGCAGAAAACGGCTTCGTGCGGGTAGTTTGTCGAACATGGATTCGATGGAAAACCGTTGGCTGTGGGTGGAGACCCGCCCTCCGCAGTGCCCGGCAGGCCACTCGTGGACCACCGCCGGCAGCCACCTGGTCGGATGGTCCGGCGGCAACGGAAACTACGGTCACCGGATCTGGGAGTGCACGACGTGCGACGCCCGGGTACACGACGACGGGGTGTCTTGGCCGTCGATATCGGTCAGGGCGAAAGACCTGGCCCACACCCCGACCACGCGACCGGCAGCTACCCGCACCTAGAGACAGATCTTCTCCGCCCGGCGCAGTTCCGTCTCGCTGACGGCAAGGTCATAGCCACCGGGCCGGTAGGTTTCGCTGGTACCACCCACGACCATGACGGCGTAGCTGCGGTTGCGCTGACGGGTGCCTCCAGTAACCTTGCCCTTGGTGTTAATTCCGGTCACGACGCCGACGACGTACGTGCCGTCCTGGGCCTCGGGGAGCCGGTAGACACCCGAGACCTCTACGTCCTCCTGCCGCACCGGCAGAGTAGACCAGTAGTGCGCCCGGGATCCCTTCGGAGTGGCGGAAAGCCGTGCCACCTCTTGCTCGGTGGTCTCGGGTGGGGTGCCGAGTCGTCGGAATGTCACGGTGTGTCTCCTTAGCGGTAGTGTGTCGAACATGAGTTCTGGTGGTCAGTGGTTGTGGGTGGAGACCCACCCATCAGCCTCCTGTCGGAGGTGGTCAATCAGCGCCGTCTTTATCCGCTCGATCTCCTCCGCCTGGGCGATAACCGTGCGGGCGAGATCCGGCGCCGCGGCGATGAGGTGAGCGTCGAGCGCGGCACCCATGCCGCCACTGCGGGGCGGTACCACCATCTCCCTGTCGTCCAGACTGACGGCCACCTAGCCGGCGGTCGTGCGGTCGTCGGGCACTGTGTACGCCTCCCAGGCACCAGAGGTGGCCCTGTCGAGTAGGGACTTGGCTTGGTCTGCGGAGATGTCGCTCACTTCTCCACCACCTCTACGGGGCCGACAGGCCGACGGACAAGGTGGTAGGCCTCTCTGGGGAGTACGCCTTCCATGTAGGCCTTCCACTTCTCCGCATGGGAGCGTGAGGTAGTCCAGCGCTGGTGTCCGGGTTCTTCGTCCTCGGTTCCGTAGAAGTCGAGGCAGATGACGACCTGACGGTGCAGGACACCCCACTGCCACGTCTGTGCGGCGATGGTGGCGCGCATTTCCGGGGCAGCGGCAGCGAGGCGGTGGTCTTCTTCGCACCACCAGTCACTGCGCTCTGCGGTGAGGACAGGTCGTTCACCCTCTGCTGCTGCGATGAATCCTGTGCATTCGCTCGCTGTCCACGG
>NZ_JBQSYJ010000031.1:0-21751 GCF_052379185.1 Corynebacterium sp. AOP12-C2-36
TCGCAGACGCGGTGGGTGGAGAGGTTCTTCGCGACGCTGATCAGGGAGATCCGACGCAGCATGTGACGTGCGTAGAGGCGGTGGTTGCCGCCGGTGCGGACCGAGGCGATCAGCCCGAGGTCCTCGTAGTAGCGCAGCGCCGAGACCGCGGTGCCGGTGCGTCGGCTCGTCTCTCCGATGCTCAGGAGCTCGTCGGCGTTCGAGGTGTGGGTGTTCATGTCAGGGCCGCCTTTCGTCTCCGGAAACCTCGAGTGAGGATGAGGTTTCCCGTGCGTCCCGATGCTACGCGCGGCTGTTATGCTGCACTAATGACGTGGTTGCTGATCTTCGCCGCCCTGATGGTCCTGCTCGTCGGCGGTGCCATCCTCCCGCGGCGCGCCGCCTACCGCGGCCAGGAACCGGAGGAGCAGAAGCGTCCCGGATTTCCGTGGTTCTGGATCCTGTTCCCCTGACGGTGTTCGCGATCGCCCTGGGGTTCGCGGCCTGGTTACCGGGGACTGCCGCCACCGTGGCTGATTTCGGGTGGACGATGTACATGCCGCTGGCAGATGCCGACGACGGCTTCGACAGTTCCTTGCTGTCGGATGCCGCTGCCGCGAACCTGCTCAGGATGCCGTGGGCGCGAATCGCCTACCCGCTGATCGCGGCGGCAGGTCTTGCGTTGTCGGTGTGGGCCTGGCGGAAGAGGCGCATATGAGTTGGGTCTTCCTGGGCAGCATCCTGGTGGTCGCGATGACCGGGGCGGTGATTCTGCCGCGGCGGGCGCGGCAGAAGAACCAGAGGAATCTGGCTTTTCCCTGGTTCTGGGTGTGCTACCCCGTGGCGGTGTTCGGGGTTGTCTCCACGATCGGGATGGTCCTGGACGCGCAGTTTTCGACGATCTACAACTCGCATGAGGATCCGATCGGCCTGTCGATGCCCTATCCGGGCGGCCGCGGATTCCCCGGCCTGCAGTTTCTGTCAAACGAACAGTTCAGCGAATTATTCGGGCCACTTCCCGTTGAAATATATTTCGCCTTCTTCCCACTCCTCGCCGTGGTGGGCGTGCTGACCGCGGTCATCGCCTGGCGAAAGGACAGGGTGTAGGCGAACGGTGTGATTGCTTACCGACCCTCCTTGTTGCGCTGAGGCGATTCGACCGTGGGCCGGCGAAGATCCGCACGCTCGCGGCGGAGCAGCAGCGTCAACGGGACCACGTACAGTGCGGCCACGCAGGCACCCACGGCCACCGGTCCGCTCGCGCCCATGGACGTCGCTAGCGTCATGCCGGCGATCCAGGAGCCGATGGCCGTACCGAAGTTGAAGGCCGCGGTCGCCATCGCCGACGCCAAGGTCGGTGCCTTGTCCGCGTATCGCACGGCCATGCCGATCAACACCGGGTTGGTGGACATGCCGAACAGGCCGAGCAGGGCGACGAGAATGACCGTCACCACTGCGTTATGGGAGAACAGCAGCAGGGCGACGAGCACCAGGAACGTCGCTGCCGCGGAGAAGAACAGCAAGGCGAACGGACGACGCGCGCCGATGCTGCCACCCACGTTCGAGCCGATGAACGCCCCGACCCCGTAGCCGACGAGCACGAGTGGCACGGCGCTGGCAGGCAGCCCGCTGTTGTCGGTCAACAACGGGGCGATGAAGCTGTAGACGGCCAGCGAGGACCCGCAGACCACAGCGCAACCTGCGAGCACCAGCCACACGCGCCCGTCGCGCAGGGCGCGCAGTTCCGCGCGCAACGACGGCGCCGGTGCGTCCAGCGGATCGGGAGGGACCTGACGGAAGATGACCAGTGCACCGACGACCGCGAGCACGGCCAAGGCCCAGAACGGGCCGCGCCAGCCGACGGTCTGGCCGGCGAAGGAACCCAACGGGACGCCGACGACGTTGGCGAGCATCCCGCCGCCGAGCACGATGCCCAGCGCCTTCGACGACAGGGACGGGCCCGCAGCCTGCGCACCGACCACCGCGGCGACGGCCCAGAAGGCTCCGGTCGCCAGGGCGGTCAGGAAGCGGGCGGCGAGGATCAACGGCAGCAACGACGACAACGCCACGATGACGTGGCCCACCGCGAACACCAGGAGCGCGAGGGTGAGGGTCATGCGCCGCGGGAGCCGGAGCGTGAGCACCGCCATGGCCGGGGTGCCGACGATCATGCCGATGGCGAAGACGGTGATCATCAGTCCGGCGTCGGACACGGACACCGACAGGTCTTCGGCGATGTCCGGCAGGATCCCGGCGACGATGAACTCCGTGGTGCCCATGAGGAAGACACCGGCCGCCAGGACGTAGGTGACGAACGGGAGGCGGGATTCGGTACCACTCACAGCGTCAGCATCACCTTGGTCGCGCGACGCTCGGACATCGCGGCGTAGCCCTCGGCGGCGTCCTCCATCGGCAGCGAGAGGTCGAAGACCTTGCCCGGGTTGATCTCACGGGCCCAGATCTTGGCGGTGAGCTCCGGGAGGTAGCGCCGCACCGGGGCAGGGCCGCCGTGCAGGTGGACCTCGGCGAAGAAGACCTCGTCCATCGGCAGGTCCACGCCCTCGTGTGCAACACCCACGAAACCGACGTGCCCGCCACCGCGGGCCGAGTGGATGGCCTGCATGAAGGACTCGCGGGTACCGACCGCCTCGATCACGCTGTGCGCGCCCAGGCCGCCGGTCAGCTCGCGGACCTTCGCGACCCCGGCGTCCCCACGCTCCTCGACGATGTCGGTGGCACCGAACTCGCGCGCCAGCGCCTGGCGCTCAGCGTGCCGCGACATCGCGATGATCCTCTCGGCACCCATCTCCTTCGCCGCCAGCACACCCATCAGGCCGACCGCGCCGTCGCCGACCACGGCGACGGTCTTGCTGGGGCCGACGGCCGCGGCGTCCGCGGCGAACCACCCGGTACCCAGGACGTCCGACGCCGCCAGCAGGGACGGAACGAGGTCGGCGTCCGGCTCGCCGGGAGTGGCCACCAGCGTGCCGTCGGCGTGGGGGATCCGCGCGCGCTCGGCCTGGGTGCCGATGCCGGCGTGCACGAATTCGGCGTGGACGCACTTCGACGGGTAGCCGGACCGGCAGATCTCGCACTCGCCGCAGGAGATCACGAACGAGCCGACCACGTGGTCACCGGGTGCCACGGTGGTCACCGCGTCGCCGACCTCCTCGACCACGCCGACGTACTCGTGGCCCATGTGCAGGTGGTCGGCCGGCTCCACGCCCCGGTAGGGCCACAGGTCCGAGCCGCAGATGCAGGTCGCGGTGATGCGGATGACGGCGTCCGTCGGGTCGATGATCCGGGGGTCGTCGCGCTCGCCGACGCGGATCTGGCCGGGGGCGTCCATGATGACTGCACGCAAGGTGGTCTCCAATCTCGAAGGTTCATGTCTCTACCTCGGTGAGTCAACCAGTCCCGGCGGGGCTGTGGGAGAGCCTGTCGGGCGGGGTACCGGCAGTACCTCCCTCAGCGGGGAGGAGGGCCCTATGCTCGGGGTATGGGCAACGGCATGGACAATAAGGCGGAGGTCAAGGAGTTCCTCACCACCCGGCGAGCCAAGGTCACCCCTGGCGAGGTGGGGCTTCCGGCGGGGACGAACCGGCGCGTACCGGGGCTGCGACGCAGCGAGGTCGCCACGCTGGCCGGCGTCAGCGTGGAGTACTACACGAAACTGGAACGCGGCGCGGTCGCCGGTGCGTCCCCCGAGGTCCTCGAGAGCCTGGCGCGCGCGCTGCGCCTCGACGACGCCGAACGTGCCCACCTCTTCGACCTCGCCCACGCCGCCTCACCGACGGCGCGTCCCCCGAAGAGGCGCGACGGGCGCACCTGGACCCCGGGGCCCGGCCTGCAGTGGGCGCTGGACGCCGTCACCGCCGGCCCCGCCTTCGTACGCAACGGCCGGATGGACCTGCTGGCCACGAACACCCTGGCCGAAGCCTTCTACACGCAGCTCTACGACATGCCGGGGCGTCCCGCCGGCCCGCCGAACATCGCCCGCCAGGCCTTCCTCGACGACCGGGCCCGCGACTTCTACCCGGACTGGGAGGGCATGGCCGACATCACCGTGGCGATCCTGCGCACCGAGGCCGCCCGCGACCCCCACAACAAGGCGCTGCACGACCTCGTCGGGGAACTGTCTACCCGCAGCGACGAGTTCCGCACCCGGTGGGGAGCCCACGACGTGCGTCACCACGGCAGCGGCTTCAAGCATTTCCACCACCCGGAAGTCGGGGAGATGACCCTGGCCTACGAGGGACTGCGCATGGAGGGCGAGCGCGGACTGACCTGGACGATCTACGCCCCCGAACCCGGCTCACCGTCCGAGGACGCCATGAAGCTGCTCGCGTCGTGGGCAGCTACCGGGGCAGCTACCGGGGCAGCTACTGGTGCAACCGGCGCCGAACTCGGGGACGTCACCCGTCCGCGGCACCTGAGTTGATCTCGTCGAGGGGCACGTGCGCCCGGTCCCGGAAGAGCAGCAGCATCGGGATCCCGGCGAACACGATGATCGCCACGGCGTACCACGCCGGGGCGTAAGGCGAACCGGTGACCGTCATCAGCCACGTCGCCACGAAGGGCGACAACCCGCCGAACAGAACCGTGGCCGTGTTGTAGCCGATCGCCATGCCCGAGAAACGTCCCACCGCGGTGAACTGCTCGGGGACGGCGGAGGCGGCGACCGCGCTCCAGCCCGCCGCCGGCACGGCGAGCAGCGCACCGCCCAGCAGCGCCGTCGACCCCGTCCCACCGCCGAGCATCATGTACGCCGGGATCGTCGTGGCCAGGATGACCACGCCGACGAAGATGAACACCGGGCGTCGTCCGAAACGGTCGGACGCCACACCGGCCAGCGGCGTCACCAGGATCGCCACCACCGCGGCGACCGTCCCCAGCCACAGGGACGTGGAACTGTCGATCGAGGCGGTGGTCTCCAGGTACGTCGGCACGTTGGTGATGTTGAGGAAGTACGCCGCCGAGCCCACCGACGACACCAGGAACGCCACCAGCACGGCACGCGGATGGGTCCTCAGCACCGTCACCAGCGGGGAGCGGGCGGTGTTCTCCGCGGTGTCCTTGACCTCGGTGAAGGTCTCCGTCTCGTCCATCAGCCGGCGCATCGGCACCATCACCGCGGCGAGCAGTGCGCCCACGAGGAACAGCACGCGCCACCCCCAGGCATCCAGGTCCTCGGCGCTCAGGAACCGCGCCATCAGGTAGCCGCCGCCGACCGCCAGCAGCGAGCCGACCTCCGAGTTCGCCGCCGCCCAGCTCGCCGCCAACCCGCGGCGGCCGTCTCTGGCCGACTCCACCAGGTAGACCATGATGCCGGTGTACTCCGCGCCCACGGCGAACCCGGCCACGCACCGCAGCACCAGCACCCCGACACCGCCCCAGATCCCGATGGTGTCGAACCCGGGCATCACCGCGATGCCCGCCAACGCCACCGCCATCAGCGACGCCGAGACGATCAACGACGACTTGCGTCCGATGCGGTCACCCAGGTGCCCGAAGACCATCGCGCCGAGGGGACGGAACACGAAGCCGGCCGCGCCGAGCGCGAGGGTGAGCAGCAGTGAACCGTCGTTGCCGTTGAAGAAGGTGTTCGCCAGACTCGCCGAGACGTAGAAGAAGATCGAGAAGTCGTACCACTCGACGATGGTGCCGAAGGCGGCGACGAACATCGACTGGCGGCGTCGGGTGGTGGGCACGCAGGGAGCCCTTTCGGTCGGGGAAAATGTCGTGCCGACAGTACGCCCCGTGCTCATACCTGGGTATGAGGTGTGGGACCCCAAACCGTCCCCGGAGATCCCCCCGCAGGTCGATGTGCCGGCAGGGGGCCGGGGAGAAGACTTGGGAACCATGATCACAGTAGAGAAGATGTCGAAGAGGTACGGCCGTTCCGTTACACCGGCCGTCGAGGAGCTCTCGTTCACCGTGCCGGACGCCGCCGTCACCGGCTTCCTGGGCCCCAACGGCGCCGGCAAGTCCACCACGATGCGCTGCATGCTCGGACTCGACCGTCCCACCGCCGGGCACACCGAGTTCGACGGGCAGGAGTTCCGGAACGTCGCCGACAAGCCCGCCACCGCAGGCGCCCTGCTGGAGGCCACCTGGTTCACCCCCGGACGCAGCGGACGCTCACACCTGAAGGTACTGGCGCGCGGCGCGGGCATCTCCGACTCCCGCGTGGACAAGTGTCTGCAGCTGGTGGGGCTGGCCTCCGCCGGGGACAAGAAGGTCGGCGGCTACTCGCTGGGCATGAAGCAGCGTCTCGGCCTCGCCGGTGCGCTGCTGGGCGACCCGGCGCACCTGGTCCTCGACGAGCCGGTCAACGGGCTCGACCCCGAGGGCGTCAGCTGGATGCGGCACACCATCCGCGCCCTGGCGGGGGAGGGGCGGGCCGTGCTGGTGTCCTCCCACCTGCTCTCCGAGATGCAGCAGACCGCCGACCGGCTGGTCGTGATCGGCAAGGGACGCATGATCGGCGAGTACTCGATGGACGAGTTCCTCGCCGGCGGCGCCCACGTGCTCGTCGAGACGACCGACGCCCGCGCCGGGAGGACGTTGTGCTCCGCGCTGGGTACCGCCGGTTTCACCGCCGGCTACGCCGTGGGGAAGGACGCCGACAGGGCGTCCGGCTCCCAGATCACCGTGGACGTCCCCGACGGGGTCGGCGACGTGGTGGTGCGACGCGCCGTCGCCGAGACCGCCCTCACCGCGGGCGTCCTGGTCACCGGGCTGTACGCGCAGAGCGAGGACCTGGAGTCGCGCTTCCTGGCCGCCACCGCCGACGCCCAGGAGTACCGGACCGACAGCGCCGACGGTACCGAGAGCACCGAAACCACCGTCCTGACCACCGGAAAGTAGAACCACCCATGAATACACTGCTCACGTCCCTGCGCTCCGAGACCACCAAACTGTTCAGCGTCCGTGCCACGCTGGTGTACGCCGTCCTGCTGGCGGGTTCCCTGTTCGGACCCGTCGTCCTGATGGGCGTCTTCGGCGACCGCCCCGGTTTCGACTGGGCGACGATCACCTTCGGCTACCAGATCTTCCTGCTCATCGCGGTGATCTTCGCCGCATCCTCCACCGCCGGCGACATCCGCAACCACATGCACGCCCAGGCGTTCCTGACCCAGGCCGGACGCTGGCAGTGGGTGGTGGCGAAGATGCTGGTCACCGCCGTCTTCGTCGCGGTTCTCTACGTGGTGGGCATCGCCCTGTCCCTCGGCGTCGCCGCGGTGCTGGGCTCCGGGCTTCAGCTCGGTGCCGGCGCGAGTGCGGCCTATGTGCCGCTGATCAGCTCGGTGCTGTTCGCGGCGGCGAGCGTGGGCCTGGCCTGCGTGATCCGCAGCCAGGTCGGCGCGGTCGCCGTGCCCGTCGCCTGGATCCTGCTGATCGACAGCATGGTGGGCTACGCCGCCCAACAGTTCGACGCCTTCCGCCCGCTCGCCGCGATCGCCCCGGTCCAGCGCCAGGACCAGCTGATCAGCGGGGTCGACCCGCTGAGCCTCGGGATCGCCCCGGCGGTCTGCTACCTGGTCATCATCGGCTGGTTCGTGGTCCTCGGCGGGGTCGGCCTGTGGCGGAACGCGACGGCGGACGTCCGGTAGTTTTCCCGAAGTATGCGGAACGCCCGCGCGGGGGAGGTGTGGCGTTCTATCATCGTCGGGATCCCGCACTGTACCGACCACTCCACGGAGGGCCCATGCTGAAGCCGAGTCCGCGCCAACTGAAGACTCTCCTGGGGGTCTTCCCGCCCTACCTCGGTTCGGGTATCCGCATCAACTACATCGCCAACGACGGCTCCCGGGTGATCACCTCGCACCGTCCACGCCGCGTCAATGCCAACCTGGTCGGCACCGCGTTCGGCGGCACGATCCAGACCATGACGGACGGCTTCTACCTGTTCATGGGGCTGACCCGCCTGGGTGGGGCCTACAACGTGTGGGACGCGGAGTCCCACGTGGTCTACCGCAAGCCCGGCCGCGGCCGGATCGTCGCCGACATGCGGACCGACGACGAGACCTTCGAACTGATCCGGGAGAAGACCGCCGACGGGTCGAAGTACCTCCACTGTTTCGACACCGACATCACCGACGAGAAGGGCGACGTGGTCGCCAGCGTGCGCAGCCGGGTGTACTTCCGGAGGAAGCAGGCGCGTAGCTGAGAGCAGAGTAGGCCATGGATGTCATATAATGCGTGGTCATGGACACATCTCCGGCGGACCGTGCTGGCGCAAAAGGTATCCGTGACGAACTGGGCCTGCTCGCCGACCTGGGCTGCGGCTTCCTGGAGTCCGGGCAGCCCGGCTGGCGGGTCGGGGAGACCCTGAAGCAGTGCGCGGACACCCGGGGCCTGATGGGGTTCCACTTCACCACCGTCGGGCGCCTCGTCATCGTCGAGGCGTCACTGCCCGACAGTGGCACGGTGACGGTCACCACCTCGGCCAAGGCACTGGACCTCATCGACTGCACCCGCTCCTGGCAGCTGCACCGGCTGGCCGAGGAG
This sequence comes from Corynebacterium sp. AOP12-C2-36, assembly GCF_052379185.1. Lineage (NCBI taxonomy): Bacteria > Bacillati > Actinomycetota > Actinomycetes > Mycobacteriales > Corynebacteriaceae > Corynebacterium > Corynebacterium sp. AOP12-C2-36. The sequence continues at coordinate 8,494 of NZ_JBQSYJ010000031.1, forward strand.
ATCACCGGGGAGGGGGAGGACACCTCCGGGCCCACCGAACGCAGCATCAACTCGCTGCACGAGCAGGTCACCCGGCTGCGGGCGATCAGCACCCCGTGGTGGGCGGTGGCCGGCGGCACCACGATGCTCGCCTTCGTGATCTCGATGCAGCTCGGGGTGGGGTGGCAGGCGTGGCTGGCAGCGGCCGGGGTGCAGCTGGTCACGGCCTTCTGCGGGCAGGCGTTGGGGAAGTTCCGGATGCCGGAGCTGTTCTCCACGGTGATCAAGAGCGCGATCGCCGGCACACTGGCGACCGTGCTGGTTCTGGTCGACGTGCTCGACCCGGTGGCAGCGGCCGCGGCGATCGCGGTGAACTGGCTGTTGATCATCCCGTTACCCCAGGTCATCGGGGCGATGACCGATGTCATCGACGGTGACTACCTCTCGGCGGTGACCCGCGCGGGAAGTGTGGTGGTCACCGCGTTCGGGCTGGCGATCAGCGGCGTCTACGTCTTCACCCTCGGGGAGGTGCTGGACATGGACCACCCGCTGATCAGCGACGTGCCGGGGTTGCCGTGGTACCTGGCGTTGGTGTTCTCCGGGCTCGGGGCCCTGGCCAACGCCTTCGCCAACGGCGGGTGGCTGCGGTTGGCGCTGCCGGCGGTGACCATCGGTGCGGCCACCGGCGTGGTCAACCAGTTCCTCCTGGTCGTGGCCGGGGCGTCCACGGTGTGGGCGGCGGCCGGTGCGGCCACGGTACTGGGCGCGGTGTCGGTGATGATGGCGGTGCGTACCGGCTACCCGGACCACGTCTTCGCGCTGATGGGTGTCACGGGCGCGGTCCTGCCCGGGATCGCCGTGGTCTCCGGGATCCTCGAGGTGATGGGAGGGGAGTCCGGGGCGGAGCACTTCGTGTCCGCGGTGACGGTGTGCGTGGCGATCGGCACCGGGACGGCACTCGGTGCCTTCGTGGCCAACCGGACGCGGGAGTTCCTGAGGGCACGGCGGACACCTCAGCCCCGGTGACCGCGTGATTCTCAGGCGCTGGGCTTGGACTTCTTGTTCTGCAGCTGCTTGATGCCGAGCCAGCCGACGAGCACGATCAGCACGATCGGGAGCAGCTTGACGATGACCGCCACGGCACCGGCGAACGCGGTGGAGATGGCGATCACCGCGAGGATGAGCGTGAGGATGGTCAGCGCCACCGACAGGCTCTTGCGGTCCTGGTCCCAGGCGAACCAGGCGCCTGCGCCGGACAGCGCGCCGAGGATCAGGGTGGTGATTGCGGTACCGAACATGACGGTGTCCTTTCACGGTGCGTGAACTTGAAACTTCGAGCCCCGTGGGACGGTGTGCCCAGGGGTATCCACGAGCATACGTAACGCCCGTTACTCTCGTAGGACATGGACACCACGACAGGAACTGAACACAACAGACCACTGGCACTCGTCACCGGCGGCTCGCGGGGGATCGGGGCGGCCATCGTCGAGGACCTTTCGCGCACGCACCGGGTGATCTCCTGGTCCAGCGCGGACGTTGATCTCAGCGACCCGGCGTCGATCGCGCAGGCGGTGGAGCGTCTGCAGGACGGTGAGCAGGACGGGCTGGGGCGGTTGGACGTGCTCGTCCACTCCGCGGGGCTGGCCGGCGAGTCCACGGTGGGGGAGACGGGCTGGGAGCGGTGGCAGGAGATGTTCGCGGTCAACGTCTTCGGCGTGGCCGAACTCACCCGACTGCTGCTCCCCGCCCTGCGGGCGGCCGGCGGCACGGTGGTCGCGATCAACTCGGGCTCCGGTTTCCGCTCCGGGGCGGCCCAGGGTCCCTACTCCGGGACGAAGTTCGCGCTGCGGGCCGTCACGGACGCCCTACGGGAGGAGGAGCGGGGCCGGGTGCGGGTCAGCTCCGTGCACCCGGGCCGCGTCGACACCGACATGCAGGTCTCCCTGCAACAGGGGCGGGGCAACACCGACTACGACGGGACGCGCTACGTCGCCCCGGCGTCGGTGGCGGCGGCCGTCCGGCTGGCGGTGGACACCACCGACGAGGCGATCATCGAGGAGGTGTCCGTCCGCCCGGTCCGCGGCTGAGTGTTGCTGCTGAACGCTACTTCAGGATCTTGAAGGTCTTGCCGGCGAGCAGCAGGACGGTCATCACCGCGGCGTAGGCGCGCGGCTTGAGGAACTCCGGGCCGCGGATCGGCAGGACGCGCTCGTCGGTGACGTTCTGGGTCTCGGTGTACTTCAGCAGACCGTGGGCGCCCTGGCGACGTCCCTGCCCGGACTCGCCGGTGCCACCCATCTCGTTGTCCACGGAGGCGAAGGCGGCGGCGTAGCCGTCGTTGATGTTCACCGTGCCGGAGAACAGTCGCTCGGCGATGCCGGTGGCGGTCTTCGAGGGGCCGAAGACCGCGGAGTTCAGGCCGTAGTTGGTGTCGTTGGCCTTCTCCACGGCCTCGTCGTGGGAGTCGACCTTCTCGACGTACACGACCGGACCGAAGACCTCGCCGCGCTTGATCTCCGCCTCCTCGGTGACGTCGGTGAACACGGTCGGCTCGTAGAAGTAGGGGCCCAGGTCGGCACGCGCCTTGCCGCCGGCGACGAGGGTGGCACCCTTGTCGACCGCGTCGTCCACCATCTTCTCGACCGTGGACATCTGGCTGGCGCCGCTCAGCGAACCCATCTGGATGTTCCAGTCGAACCCGGCGCCGAGCCGCAGGTCCTTGGTGGCCTGGGCGAACTTCGGGACGAAGGCGTCGTAACGGTCCTTGTGCACGTAGATGCGCTCGATGGACACGCACAGCTGACCCGAGTTCGAGAAGCAGCCGGTCAGCACGGTGGGCATGATCTTGTCCAGGTCGGCGTCGCCGGTGATGATCATCGGGTTCTTGCCGCCGAGCTCGGCGGAGTAGTCGATGAGGCGACGGCCGGCGATCTCGCCGAGCTTCTTGCCGGTCTCCGTGGAGCCGGTGAACATGAGGTGGTCGCACTGCTCGGCGATGGAGTTGCCCACCACGCGTCCCGGGCCGGTCACCAGCTGCACGAGCCCGCGGGGCATGCCGGACTCGAAGAGCAGCTTGAAGGCGTACAGCGCGGAGAACGGGGTGGAGGAGTCCGGCTTGGCGACGAGCCCGTTTCCGGCGGCGAGGGCGGGCAGCGCGTCCGACAGGGCCAGCGTCAGCGGGTAGTTCCAGGGGCTGATCTGGCCGATGACGCCCTTGGGCAGGTGGCGTTCGGTGGTCTTGGTGAGCACGGGCATCACGCCGGCACGGTGCTTCGGCTTGAGGAGCTTGTGCACCTGGTTGCCGTAGTAGCGGGCGGTGATCGCGCAGTGGATCACCTCCTCGTAGGCGGAGTCGCGCGACTTGCCGGTCTCCAGCTGGATGATGTCCATCATCGTCTTCTGGTTCTTGAGCAGGGTGTCGTGGAACTTGAGCAGGATCTTCCCGCGCTTCTTCGGGTCGACCTCCGCCCACCGCGTCTGGGCCGCGCGGGCGCGACGGAACGCCTCGTCGACGTCGTCCTCCGTGCCGCGGCCGACCCAGCCGATGGTCTCGCCGGTGAACGGGCCCTCGATCTCGAGGCGGTCGCCGTTGTCGATGCTTCCGGTCGCTGCGTTTACGGTGAGGACCCGGAGCTCGGACGCCAGGGCGTCGGGGAGGGAGCCGGTTGCCACGGTCTTTTTCGTCATGTGAAGCACAGTATCGAAGAATCGGGACGCACGTCGCGGAATTGTGTAGTCACGCCTACGGGAACACGGGGCGGGGTCTGTACGTTGTTATGGTGTACAGCAGTAACCGCGTTCACTCGGGACGTCGGCGTCGGCGACGGCGACCGGCCCAGGTGGGGCCGCGGGGGACACAGACTAGAGAATGTGACGGAAGGACAAAGACGTCGTGAGAAGTTCGAACCCCTTTATGAGTTCGCTGGCCCAGTCGGAGGGCTCCGCCCAGGGCCGGCAGGGGCAGTCCGCCGCATACCAGCAGGGCTACCAGTCCGCGGGGGAGCAGTGGGGCCAGCAGGGTCAGCAGACCCAGCAGCAGCCCGGGTACCAGCAGTCCCCGAATTACGGTGCCCAGACCGGTAGCTCCGACCGCCCGATGACCATCGACGACGTGGTCACCAAGACCGGCATCACACTGGCGGTCATCGTGGTCATGGCCGCGGTGAACTTCATGATCGGCATGAGCAACGAGAGCCTGGCGATGACGCTGACCTTCGTCGGTGCCATCGGTGGCCTCGTGGCCGTGCTGGTCTCCGCGTTCGGCAAGAAGTACGGCTCCCCGGTCGTCACCCTGGTCTACGCGGCCTTCGAGGGCCTGTTCGTCGGTGGCTTCTCCTTCATGTTCACCAGCGTGGAGTTCAGCGGCGGTGCCAACGCCGGCGCGATGATCTTCCAGGCCGTGCTCGGCACCATCGGCGTGTTCGCCGGCATGCTGATCGTCTACAAGACCGGCGCGATCCGCGTGACCCCGAAGTTCACCAAAATGCTGCTCGGCGCCATGGTCGGTGTCCTGGTGCTGGTGCTCGGTAACTTCGTCTACGCCATGATCACCGGCGAGAACAGCATGCTGCGCGACGGCGGCCCGCTCGCCATCATCTTCTCGCTCGTCTGCATCGGTCTGGCCGCCATGAGCTTCCTGGCCGACTTCGACCAGGCGGACAAGATGATCCGCGCCGGTGCACCGTCCCGCTACTCCTGGGGCGTCGCCCTCGGCCTTGCCGTCACCCTGGTATGGCTCTACACCGAGATCCTGCGACTGCTGTCCTACTTCAACAGGGACTAGCAGCCCACGGCACCATGAGAACCGCCCCACCGGAGAGGATTCCGGTGGGGCGGTTCTTTTGTCTTACCCGTGGGCCGTTGCCGGCCCGTCGCGTCCTACTGCTCGGCGCGGGGGACGTCGCGGTCCGGGTCGTAGGGCTCCGCCTTGACCAGGGTCACGGTGATCGTGTCGCCCGTCGGGCTCTTGTACTCGCGGGACTCACCCTCCTTGGCACCGATCAGCGCGGCGCCCAGCGGGGCGTCGGTGGAGTAGGTCTCCAGGTCGGGGTTGGAGGACTCCAGACCGCGGGTACCGATCAGGAAGGTCTCCTTGTCGTCCTCGTCGCCGTCGTAGTAGATGTGCACCACGGAACCGACGAGAGCCACACCGGACTCCTGCGGGGCCTCGCCGATGGTGGCGCTGTCCAGCAGCTCCTCGAGGTAGGCGATGCGGGCCTCCTCCTGGCCCTGCTGCTCGCGGGCGGCGTGGTAGCCGCCGTTCTCCTTGAGGTCACCCTCTTCACGGCGCTCGTTGATCTCGGCGGCCAGAGCGGGACGATTCGCCTTCAGCGCGTTGAGCTCGTCGTTGAGCCGGTCGAAGGATTCCTGGGTGAGCCAGGTCGTCTGATTGTCTGCCATGAGCGTTCGCGTCCTCCTGCAGGTAGACCACAGTGTTCAGCCTGTTTTGCCGGACAGGGTCTGAGGTCGTTCGGGAAAAGCCGCGGGGCGGTCCCCACGGCACAGTTGTCGGGGCACAGTGTACCACCAGGGGGATTCGGGTGATTCCCCCGTGTCGTCAGGTGGCCGTCAGTCTTCGTCGATGCCGGAGGTGTGTTCGGAGTCGAGGTAGTCGGGGAAGACCGTGGAGCAGCCGTACACGTCGGGGGCGACAGGACGTCCCGTCGTCGGGATGTCGACGACCAGGCGCGTGCTGGACGTGCCGCCGGCGGCGACGACCGCCTCGCGGCGTCCGATCTCCGCCCGCGACTGGTCGAGGGCGGTGACGATGCAGTAGGCGGGCTTGTCGGTGTCGTCCCGCGTGATGTCGACGGTCATCCGCAGGGTGTCGTCGCCGACGAGTTCGTGGCCCGCGGCGTCGCCGGTGGCGTCGGCACTGGTGCTGTTGCGGAACTGCGAGAACACGTAGACACCGACCGCGATCAACAGGATCACGATGCCGATGACGATGAACTTGCCGCTCACACCCTGTTGACGGGAGGAACCGTAGGTCGCCTTGCTCATTCCACAAATCGTAGGCCCTGCCACCATGGAATAGCCAGTCGAACGGATTGGACGCGCCCCGGCCGGAAGCGTTGAATGGGTGAGTTGACCGAAACAGACCACGAAGACGACGACTGAAGGGGTGCGATCCGTGAGCGAAGGAGCTCCCGACCACAGCACAGAAAGCTCGACCGCAGAGAGCCGGCCCGGTCAGGGTCTGCGGCTCCTGGCCGTCCACGCCCATCCGGACGACGAGTCCAGCAAGGGGGCGGCGGCGATGGCACGCTACGCCGACGAGGGCGCCGAGGTCATGGTGCTCACCTGCACCGGTGGCGAACGCGGCAGCATCCTGAACCCGAAGATGGACGTCCCCGGCGTCGTGGACAACATGAACGACGTCCGCCGCCAGGAGATGGCCCGGGCCGCCGACATCCTCGGCGTCACCCACCGCTGGCTCGGCTACGTCGACTCCGGACTCCCCGAGGGGGACTCGCTGCCGCCGCTGCCGGAGGGGTGCTTCGCGCTCGCGGACACGGAGGCGGTCACCCTGGAACTCACCCGGGTGATCCGGGACTTCCGCCCGCACGTGGTCATCACCTACGACGAGAACGGCGGCTACCCGCACCCCGACCACATCAAGACGCACGCGGTGAGCATGCGCGCCTACGACGCTGCCGCGGACCCGGACTACCACCCGGAGGTCGGACGCCCGTGGGAGGTGCAGAAGGTGTACTACACGCACGGTTTCATCAAGCGTCGTTTCGAGCTGCTCGCCCAGGCCAGCCTCGAGTCCGGCGACGACAACGCCACGGTGGCGCTGGACCGGTGGAAGGACATGCCCGACATCATGCCGCGGGTGACCACCCGTGTGGAGTGCGCGCCGTGGTTCGAGCGTCGGGACGACGCCCTGCGGGCCCACGCCACCCAGATCGACCCCGAGGGCCCGTTCTTCGCTGTGCCCACCGCCCTGCAGCAGCAGGTCTGGACCACCGAGGAATTCGAGCTCGCCAAGTCCCGGGTGGAGACCAGCCTGCCCGAGGACGACCTTTTCGCCGGCGTCGTGCCCGAATGAGGCTGACTGCCGCTACCTTCGATAGGCTCTGAAGACATGATCACGGTTTCCCCGTCCCTAACCTCCACCGTCTCCCTGGTTGCCCAGGAACAGGTCAACCGCGGCCCGCAGGGGCCGGAGTTCGGTAAGGCGGCACCCGTCGGTCTGCTGGTGATCGTGGGCCTGCTCGTCGTCATCCTGGCCCTGGGCTACCTGTTCAACCGGCGTATGCGCAAGATGCACAAGCGGCGCGACTTCGCCGAGGCCAACGGCATCGACCCGTTCGACATCGACACCATCGACCGGCGGATGGCGCAGGAGGAGGCCGCGGACGTGGAGAACACCCGCCGCAACGCCGCCGAACGGGCCGGGATCGACGCGCACGACGGGGACGACGTGCGCAGCACCGACGGAGAAGATGCAGGTGGCGACCAGCGGTGATTCTCTACTCGCTCTACGAGCGACGACTGCAGCGTGAGCTGAAGGGCCGTCGGCGGCCCAAGCACGTCGCCATCATGTGCGACGGCAACCGCCGATGGGCCCGCGAGAACGGCTTCACCGACGTCTCCCACGGCCACCGTGTGGGGGCGAAGAAGATCGTCGAGGTCGTCGACTGGTGCGACGAGCAGGACATCGAGTCGGTGACCGTCTACCTGCTCAGCACCGAGAACCTGCGCCGCAGCGCCGAGGAGCTCGGCCTGCTGATGCGGATCATCGGCGACGTCTCCGACGAGCTCGCCGCCGCCAAGGGGCGTTTCCGGCTGCACGTCATGGGACGGCTCGACCTCATCCCCGACGAGCTGCGTGAGCGTATGCGTCATGCTGAGGCGCGGACGGCCGACCACACCGGGGTGCACGTCAACATCGCCGTCGGCTACGGCGGACGGCAGGAGATCGTCGACGGCGTCCAGAAGCTCGTCGACGAGCTCGCAGGCAAGGGGATCGCACCGGAGGAGATGAGCGCGCACATCACCGACGGCGCCATCGGCGACCACCTCTACACCTCCGGGCAACCGGACCCGGACCTGGTGATCAGGACGTCCGGCGAACAGCGTCTGTCCGGCTTCCTGCTGTGGCAGTCGGCGTACTCGGAGATCTGGTTCACCGACACCTACTGGCCGGCGTTCCGCCGCCTGGACTTCCTGCGCGCCCTGCGCGACTTCTCCGTGCGCGAACGCCGCTACGGCAAGTAGGCACACAGGTCGTCCCGGGGGAGGACGCTCCTAGATCTTGCGCATCCGTACCGCCTCCACCAGGTGGTCGGGGCCCTTGCGCAGGACCAGGGAGGCCCGCACCCGGGTGGGCAGGATGTTCTCCACCAGGTTCGGCAGGTTCACCGTCTGCCAGATCTCGCGGGCGACGACCAGCGCGTCCTCGTCGCTCAACGCCGCGTAGTAGCGGAAGTGGGCGTCCGGCTTGCGGAAGGCGGTGTTCTTCAGCTTCAGGAAGCGCTCCACGTACCAGCGTTCGATGTCCCTGCGGTCGGCGTCCACGTAGACCGAGAAGTCGAAGAGGTCGGAGACCATCAACGTGGGCCCCGTCTGCAGCACGTTGAGCCCCTCGACGATGAGGATGTCCGGACGGTCCACGACGTGGACCTCGTCGAGGCGGTCGTACTTCTCGTGCGAGTACACCGGCGCGGGCACCCGCGGCACCCCCGACTTCACCGCGGTGACGAAGTTGAGCAGGGCCTTCTGGTCGTAGCTCTCCGGGTACCCCTTGCGGCCCATCATGTGCCGCTTGTTGAGTTCGTCGGCCGGGTAGAGGAAACCGTCGGTGGTGATCAGGTCCACCCGAGGCCGGGACTCCCAGCGCTGCAGCAGGACCTGCAGCAGGCGGGCGGTGGTCGACTTGCCCACCGCCACGGAGCCCGAGACGCCGATGATGAACGGGACGTGGGGCATGTCCTCGCCCAGGAAGGTCTGCGTGGCACGGTTGAGCTGCCGGATCGCCTCGAAACGCAGGTCGATCATCCGCGACAGGGGGAGGTAGACTTCGCTGACCTCGTCCATGTCGATGTCCTCACCGATACCGCGCAGCTCCTCGAGTTCCCCGGAACTCAGGACCTGGGGCATGGAACTCCGTAAGGAGCGCCACTGCGACCGGTCGAGCTCGATGTAGGGGGAGTACTCGTCGGGGTTACGGGCTGGCATGGAGGCTATTGTGCTACCCCGGCACCATGTGGGGCCAATCACCCGCCAGCAGTGCCCGCAGGTGTGTCAGGTTATGATGTTTCGTGATTGATCTGATCCAGTGCGGCCGACGTGAAAGGCGATCCACCCCATGAGCCAGACGAACCACCCAGACCAGTCCCAGCACAACGCTGAACTGGCGGACTTCGACCCGGAGGTGGCCGCGGCCATCGCCGGCGAACTCTCCCGCCAGCGGGACACCCTGGAGATGATCGCGAGCGAGAACTTCGTTCCGCGCGCGGTCCTCCAGGCGCAGGGCTCCGTTCTGACGAACAAGTACGCCGAGGGCTACCCCGGACGCCGCTACTACGGCGGTTGTGAGCACGTCGACGTCATCGAGGACCTGGCCCGCGAGCGCGCCAAGGCCGTCTTCGGCGCCGAGTTCGCCAATGTGCAGCCGCACTCCGGCGCACAGGCCAACGCCGCGGTCCTGATGGCCCTGGCCAACCCCGGCGACAAGATCATGGGTCTCTCGCTGGCCCACGGTGGTCACCTGACCCACGGCATGAAGCTGAACTTCTCCGGCAAGCTCTACGAGGTCGCCGCCTACGAGGTCGACCCGGAGACCTTCCGCCTGGACATGGACAAGGTCCGTGAGCAGGCCATCAAGGAGAAGCCGGCCGTGATCATCGGCGGCTGGTCGGCCTACCCGCGTCACCAGGACTTCGCCGCCTTCCGTGAGATCGCCGACGAGGTCGGGGCGAAGCTGTGGGTGGACATGGCCCACTTCGCCGGCCTCGTCGCCGCCGACCTGCACCCGTCGCCCGTGCCCTACGCCGACGTGGTCTCCACCACCGTGCACAAGACCCTCGGCGGCCCGCGTTCCGGCATGATCCTGGCGAAGCAGGAGTGGGCCAAGAAGCTCAACTCCGCGGTCTTCCCGGGCCAGCAGGGCGGCCCGCTGATGCACGTCGTCGCCGCGAAGGCAGTGTCGATGAAGGTCGCCCAGACCGACGACTTCCGCGACCGCCAGGCACGCACCCTCGAGGGCGCGAAGATCCTCGCCGAGCGGCTCACCGCCCAGGACACCACCGACGCCGGCGTGCAGGTGCTCACCGGCGGCACGGACGTCCACCTCGTCCTGGCGGACCTGCGCAACTCCGAGCTCAACGGCCAGGAGGCCGAAGACCTGCTCCACGAGGTCGGCATCACCGTCAACCGCAACGCGGTGCCCTTCGACCCGCGCCCGCCGATGGTCACCTCGGGCCTGCGTATCGGCACGTCCGCCCTGGCGTCCCGCGGTCTGGACGCCGAGGCGTTCACCGAGGTCGCCGATGTCATCGGCACCGCCCTGGCCAAGGGCAAGGCGGCCGACACCGAGGCGCTGCGTGCCCGCGTCGACAAGGTCGCCGCGGACTTCCCCCTGTACCCGGGGCTGGAGGACTGGAAGATCAACTGACCCGGACCTAGTGTTGGCGTCATGAACGCTGCACACCGGGCACTGATCGTCGTCGACGTCCAGAACGACTTCTGCCCAGGGGGTTCCCTGGGAACGGAGAAGGGGGCGGACGTCGCGGCGGCGATCACGCAACACCTGCGTGCCCACGGCGAGCGCTACGGCGTCGTCGTGGGGACGAAGGACTGGCACATCGACCCCGCCGGGCACTTCGCGCCCGACGGGGTCGAACCCGACTTCGAGGAGACCTGGCCGGTGCACTGCGTGGCCGGGACCCACGGCGCGCAGCTGCACCCGGCGCTGGACGCGTCGCTCGTGAACGCGTGGTTCCTGAAGGGGGAGTACACCGCGGCCTACTCCGGCTTCGAGGGGCACCTGGAGGACGGTGCGGGGGAGGACGGCGCGGGCGCCGCCGGTGCTGCGGAGGGCGGCACCCTGGCGGCGTGGCTGCGCTCACGCGGCGTCACCGAGGTGACGGTGTGCGGCATCGCCACGGACTTCTGCGTGCGTGCCACGGCCCTCGACGCGGTGGCGGAGGGCTTCACGGTGGAGCTGCTCAGTGAGTTGTGCTCGCCGGTGACCGTGACCGGAGGGGCGGTGGCCGTGGAGCAGATGGCCTACGTGGGGGTCACCGTGGCGTGAGCCCGGCACACGGCAACCCGGGAGGCTGGTCGGACCAGCCTCCCGGGTTGCCGAGTCATGCAGGAGAGGTGAGGGGGAGGGGTGGGTGCTACTTCTCGCCCTTGGCCAGCTTGCGGCTGATGATCTCGAGCATGATCTCGTTGGGGCCGCCGTAGATCGGCTGGACGCGGGAGTCCAGGTAGTGCGTGGCGATGGGGTACTCCAGCATGAAGCCGTAGCCACCGTGCAGCTGGACGGCCGTGTTGACGACCTTGATCTGCAGCTCGGTGGTCAGGTACTTGGCCATCGACGCGGTGGTCTCGTCGAGCTCACCCTTGACCTTGGCGGCCACGGCGGCGTCCACGAAGGACTGCGCGGACTGGATCTCGGTGGCCATCTTGGCCAGCTCCCAGCGGTAGGCCTGGTGGTCCACCAGACGGTTGCCGAAGGTCTTGCGCTCCTGGGAGTGCTTGTACACCAGGTCGAAGGCGCGGCGGGACGTCGCGATGGAACCCACGGCGATGGAGACGCGCTCCTGGGCCAGGTTCGTGCGCAGGTAGCCGAAGCCGGCGCCCTCCTCGCCGAGGAGGTTCTCGGCGGGGACCTTGACGTTCTCGAAGGACAGCTCGGCGGTGTCCTGTGCCTTCAGGCCGACCTTCTTCAGCGGTGCGGCCTTGGTGTAGCCCTCCATGCCGTCCTCGACGATCAGCAGGGAGACACCGGCACGACCCTTGGAGGGGTCGGTGATTGCGACGACGATGGTGAAGTCGGCCTGGATGCCGTTGGAGATGAAGGTCTTGGAACCGTTGAGGACGAAGTTGCCGTCCTCGTCGCGCGGGGCGGTGGTGCGGATGCCTGCGAGGTCCGCGCCGGCACCGGGCTCGGTCATGGCGATCGCGGCGATCTTGTCACCGGCGCACAGCGGGCGGAGGAACTTCTCCTTCTGCTCGTCGTTGGCGAAACGCTCGAGGTAGGGGATCACCAGGTCGTTGATGACCTGGAGGGAGACGATGACCGAACCGCAGTCGGCCTCGGCGAGTTCCTCGGAGAGGATGGCGTTGAAACGGTAGTCCTGCATTCCGCCGCCGCCGAACTCCTCGGGGGAGGTGATACCCAGCAGTCCGAGGTTACCGGCGGCCTTGAACATGGCGCGGTCGCTGAAACCCTGCTCGTGCCACTTGTCGACGTGCGGACGGACCTCGGCGTTCACGAAGTCCTTGCAGGTCTCCCGGAACATGTCGTGTTCCTCGTCGAAGATGGTGCGGGGGAGGTAGTTCTTCATTGCGTCCTTCCGGATCGGTGCCGAGTGCCGTGGAGGGGGCAAGAACCTTGTCCATGTGATCCACGTCTCTTAGATGTTACAAATTCATATTAACCATCGTGTGCGCAAAGGGGTAATGGCAGCCCAACCTGGGGGAGGATTGTGGGGTGGGAAACAATATCGGCGGCAGTGAGTACCGGATCACAGTTGGCTCGGACGGGGAGGGTCGTGAGGGGGTCAGGAAGGGAGCCGGCGGTCGGGGATCCTGCCATCATTGGCGGGGGCAGGCGGTGGGGGTGGCACCGTGAGCGGAAAGCGTCACGGACGAAACGGCAGGTCAGGCTAAGTTAGGGCAGGCTCGCACGAATTACATCACGTGAATGTTGTCTAATTGTTGACATCCCGGTTTAGGTCTCGCTAACCTCATGGATGTGTCGAAGGCTAGTCACCTCGACGCACTGCAGTTGTGAATCAGCCGCAACGGCAGGTGGAACCCAGGGTTCAGTCCGAATCCGCACGATCCGGCTTCCTCTTCTCACCGGATCGACGCGCTCGGGCTGCGGCACCTCCAACGCGCTGCCCTGGACTGCAGTTCACCTGCCCGTCGCGGCACAGCGGAGAAACTTCGCGACACCGGATTCGTCACCCGGCGCTCGCGCTCTCCACGAGGGCCCCGCCCTCCCGGTTCGTCACCCGGGAGGACGGGGCCCTCACTCTTTTCATTGCGAACCCCCGTCAGGGGCCAAGATCGAGCGCGGGTCGGTTTTAAACGCCGA
>NZ_JBQSYJ010000032.1:0-18182 GCF_052379185.1 Corynebacterium sp. AOP12-C2-36
GACACCGGACCCATGGCACGTAAGTCACGGGACAGCGCCCGGAACCCGCAGGACGCCGAGAGCGCCCTGGACGCTCAGGTCGGCGGGACGGTGCCGGACGCACCGGACGCCCAGCCCGGCCAGTCCGGCGAGGCCGGCGACGGCACCGCCGACGGCACGACCGAGGCCGGCCGCCTGGGTCGCGACGTCCTGCCCGTCGCGAAGGACGGGGACGGACGCCGCGGCCGCGGCCGCTCCGACCGCCATGGCGGCGACGGTGAGGCCGACCCGCGTCGTGCGCCTCGCGGCGAGCTCGGCGACATCGGCGTGGTCGAGGCGATGCGCATCTTCCTGCGCCGCCCGGTGCAGTTCGCCCGCAAGTTCTCCGAGAAGCTAGCCCAGCGCTGGCGCACCTCCATCCAGCTGCGGGTGATCGGCAGTGTCTTCGCCTCGTCGTTGCTGGTGATCATGGCGTTGGGTTTCGTGCTGACCAGTTTCGTCGGCCAGCAGCTGCTGGACGCCAAGTACAACGCCGCCACCGACGAGATCGACCGGGCCCGCAGCATCGTCGAGGAGCAGATCCGCAACACCGACTCGGCGTCGTCGCCGCAGTTGAGGATCAACAACGCCCGCGCCGCGCTGAGTGACCGCACCGCGGACTCGGAGCAGGGCTCCACCGGCACGGTCTACGAGCCGGTGATCATCGCCTCGGACCTGACCGGCGGGGACATCTCCAGCCCGGAGGTCAACCCGGTGCCGGAGAGCCTGCGTGACTTCGTGCGTCAGGGGCAGGTCTCGGTGCAGTACACCACCGTGGACGGTTCCGGCGGCTCCTTCAAGGCCCTGGTCATCGGCTCCCCGGTGGAGTCGGACATCCAGGGCCTGGAGCTGTACCTGGTGATGCCGCTGGACAACGAGGAGTCCACCATGGCGCTGATGCGCGGGCTCCTGCTCGCCGGTGCCGTGGTGCTCATGGTGCTGCTCGTGGTCATCGCCTGGGTGTTCTCCCAGCAGCTCACGGTGCCGGTGCGCACCGCCTCGCGCATCGCCGAGCGTTTCGCCGCCGGCCACATGCGTGAGCGTATGGCGGTCGACGGGCAGGACGAGGTGGCGCGTCTGGCGATCAGCTTCAACGAGATGGCGGAGAACCTGTCGTACCAGATCCGCCAGCTCGAGGAGTTCGGTTCGCTGCAGCAGCAGTTCACCTCGGACGTCTCACACGAGCTGCGCACCCCGTTGACCACGGTGCGTATGGCCGCGGACCTGATCCACGCGAACTCGGAGGACCTCGACCCGGTGACCCGTCGGGCCTCGGAGCTGATGAACGCCGAACTGGACCGGTTCGAGATGCTGCTCGGTGACCTGCTGGAGATCTCCCGGCACGACGCCGGTGTGGCGAACCTGTCGCGTGAGCTCATCGACGTCCGTGGCGTGGTGAAGTCCACGATGGGGCAGCTGCGTGCCCTGGCCGAGGAGGTCGGCAGCGAGATCCAGCTGGACCTGCCGGACGAGCCGGTGATGGAGGAGGTCGACTCCCGACGGGTCGAACGCATCCTGCGTAACCTGCTGGCCAACGCCATCGACCACAGCGAGGGACGTCCGGTGCGTGTCACGATGCGGGTCGGTGCGGAGTCGTTGGCGGTGACGGTGGTGGACCACGGGATGGGGCTGAAGCCCGGCGAGGCGGACCTGGTGTTCAACCGGTTCTGGCGCTCCGACCCCTCGCGTGAGCGCAAGACCGGCGGTACCGGCCTGGGGCTGGCGATCGCGAAGGAGGACGCCCAGCTGCACGGCGGACGCCTGGAGGCGACCGGCGAGCTGGGTGTGGGTGCCTGCTTCCGGCTGACCTTGCCGCGCCGTCCCGGCCAGGAGGTCCGCACCTCGCCGCTGCCGCTGGAGGTCACCGAGATGGTGGTGACGGACGTTGCCGTGGAGGCCGGAGAAGCCGGGATCGTGGACGTGGCGTCCGACGCTGCTCCCGGCGCTGCTCCCGAGGTGGAGCAGGAGGAACCGGCCCCGGCGGACCGTTTCGACTCGGTCGACGTGACGGCGGGCTCGGTGGGGTCCTCGGACGTGGACCTCAGCGCCTTCGAGGGGCTGACCGAGGAGGAGCTTCGTACGGCCCTGCAGGAGGCGGAGGACATGGACTCGGCGTTCGGCCCCGACGGTGAGGAGTCAGGTGATGACGGTGAAGACGATGCGAAGAACTGACGCGGTGCGCCAGGTGGTGGCGCTGCTGGGCACGGCGGCGTTGGCCGGCGGGCTGGTGGCGTGCACGACGTTGCCGGGGGAGTCGACGCCGGAGGCGGTGTCGTCCTACGTCTCGGCGCCGGACGCCAGCAACCTGCCCACCCCCTCGGAGGAGCAGCCGCCGGACCTGCTGCTGCGGGACTTCTACCTTGCCTCGACCTACCAGGCGAACAACCGGCAGGCGGCCAAGGAGTTCCTCACGGCCTCCGCGGCGGACGGCTGGGAGGACAGCACCTCCACGCTGATCCTCGACCGCCTGGACCTCAACGCCACCGGCGGGGTCTCCGGCGACGAGGTGACCTACGTGGTGCGTGGCACCGTCGTCGGGCGGCTGGGTTCCGGCGGCGTGTACCAGCCGGAGAACAGCCCGTACGAGGAGGAGGTGACCCTGGAGCGCGGCGACACCGGTTGGCGGCTCTCCGACCTGCCGGACGGGGTGGTGCTGGACCGCAGCGACTTCGTCGGCGCGTACCAGGCCCACGACCTCTACTACCTCGACCCCACGAAGCGTTTCCTGGTCCCGGACCGGCGGTGGATCTACAACCGTCAGGAGAACATCGGCTTCTCCCTGGTGTCCCTGCTGGCCGGCGGGCCGCGCAACCAGCTGCAGAACGCCGTGGAGACGGCGTTCCCCTCGGGTAACGGTATCCAGGCCGCCGTGGAGGAGGACGGGACGTTCACCGTGGACGTCACCGGCATCACGGACCTCTCCGTCGACGACCGGGAGGTCCTCGCCGCCCAGCTGGTCTGGACGCTGGCGAAGTCCGACGTGCGCGGTCCGTACCGGATCCTCGCCGACGGTATGTCGATCACCGACGACGGCCGGGAGGAGTGGACGCTGTCC
Organism: Corynebacterium sp. AOP12-C2-36; assembly: GCF_052379185.1. Classification (NCBI taxonomy): domain Bacteria; kingdom Bacillati; phylum Actinomycetota; class Actinomycetes; order Mycobacteriales; family Corynebacteriaceae; genus Corynebacterium; species Corynebacterium sp. AOP12-C2-36. The sequence continues at coordinate 3,074 of NZ_JBQSYJ010000032.1, forward strand.
GACGTCTCGGACTTCGACCCGGAGGCGACGGTCGACGAGCCGCTGCGCGCCCTGCGCGACGGCGCCCTGGTGGAGGTCGACGGCGACTCCGGTGTGACGTTGCCGGGGTGGACGTCCTCCGGCGAGCTGGAGTCCGCGGCGACGTGCCGGACGGACGGACGCATCGCGGCGGTCAGCGGCCGCGGCGACGGTGAGCGCTCGCTGCTCGTCGGCGACGTGGGCGGCGACCCGGTCACGGTGATGTCCGCGCGCTCGCTGTCGCGTCCGTCGTGGAGCGGCGACTCGCAGAGTCTCTACGTGGTCGCCGACGGCCGCCGCGTCCACCGGCTGGTGCCCAGCGGCTCGGGCATCCAGATGGACGAGTCCACGGTGGACACCTCCTCACTGGACTCCCTCGACATCAACGACCCGCGCATCAGCGTGTTCACCGTCTCGCGCGACGGGACCCGGACGGCGATGCTGAACAACGGCCGTCTGTTCGTCGCCGTGCTGCAGCACGACGAGGACGGGGAGATCGTGCTCGGCACGCCGATGGAGGTCGGTCAGCGCGTCGGCGACACCGCCCTGTCGGTGGAGTGGCGCGAGGACGGGACGCTGCTGGTCGGCACCCGCGCCAACGACGCCCCGGTGTGGGTCGTCACCGTCGACGGGTCCGAGGCGACGCCGTTGTCGAGCCGGAACATCACCGCGCCCGTCGTGGCGGTGGGGTCGGCCGGACGCATCCAGTACATCCTGGACTCGCGGGCGATGCTGCAGCTCGACGTCGGGGACTCCGAGGCCAGGTTCTGGCGCGAGGTGCCGGCGCTGCAGGGTGCCCGCGCCGTCCCGGTCCCGACGAAGTAGGGGGCGTATGGGGGAACTGCTGGGGGAGCTCACCGGCCTGGTGTGGCGGGAGGACTGCCTGGCCTGCGGCAGGGCGGGGACGCCCCGGGCGGTGGCCGGGGTGGCGTTGTGCCGGGTCTGCGCGCTGCAGTTGCGCGGTGAGCCGACGCGGGTGGCGGACACGGCCTCGCCGCCGGTCTTCGCCGCAGGCCCCTACGGCGGGGCGTACCGCGGGGTCGTCCTGGCGGCCAAGGAGCACCTGCGCCCGGAGGCGGTGCAGGTGGCGGGTGCGGTGCTCGCCGGCACCGTCCGGCACCTGGTCGCACGGGGGCTGGTCGCCGATCCACGTCTCGCGCCGGTGGTGCTGCTGCCGGCACCGACGACGCGCCGGGCGGCGCGTGACCGCGGCGGGTGCGTCGTCGAACGGTCCGCCGTCGTCGCCGCACGCGACCTGGGCGGGGGGACCCACGTCGTGGCCACGGCGACGCTGGCGTCCGGCACCCGCGACTCGGTGGGGCTGGGACGTGGTGAGCGGCAGGCGAACATCGCGTCCAACCTGCACATCGACGACGTCGCCGTGCGGCGCGCGGGGCGTCTGCTCAGGACACCCGGGGCGGTCGCGTGCATCGTCGACGACGTCACGACCACCGGGGCAACGGTGGCACGTTTCGCCACCGCGCTGGCCGCCCGCGGGGTGGTTCCCGCGGTGGCGGTGGTGCTTGCGCAGGCGTGAGGTGGGGGTGTCCCCGTAGCTGTCCAGCCGCTGCCCCCGTAGCTGCCCCCACGGCCCACCGCGAGCCCCGGATCGTCGGTACTATCGGGAGGGAAGATGTCGCCAGGAATGTGCTCGGTGGACAATCCGGTTCACCGGTGGCAGGCGGCTCGGAGACCGGGAGGATGAGTATGACCGTCCAGAACCAGCAGGACATCACGGCAGAGGGTGCTGCTCCGGAGGCACAGGTGGAGATCACCGGTCGTAACGTGGAGATCCCTGAGCACTTCGCCGAGCGGGTGAACGCCAAGCTCGCCAAGGTGGAACGGCTCGACCCGACTCTCACGTACTTCCATGTGGAGCTCCAGCACGAGCGCAACCCGCGTCGTACCGACGAGTCCGACCGCATCCAGATCACCGCCTCCGGCAAGGGCCACATCGCCCGTGCGGAGGCGAAGGAGGACTCGTTCTACGCCGCGTTGGACGCCGCCATCGCCAAGATGGAGAGGTCCCTGCGCAAGGTCAAGGCCCGCCGCAAGATCGCCCGGTCCGGCCACCGTGCACCGGTCTCCGTGGGCGAGGCGACGGCGGACCTGGTCCAGGAGGCGGAGCGCGAGGCCGCCACCAACCCGGGCCAGTTCGACGAGGACCCGTACGCCGAGCAGTTCCAGCCCGGTCGGGTCGTGCGTGAGAAGGAGCACCCTGCCACCCCGATCAGCGTGGACGACGCGCTCAGCGAGATGGAGCTCGTGGGACACGACTTCTACCTCTTCGTCAACGAGGAGACGGGTCGTCCGTCGGTGGTCTACCGTCGTCGGGCCTACGACTACGGTCTGATCGCCCTCAGTGACGGACCGCAGGAGTAGCGGGACGTCCTACGCGGCGGGCATCGTCGGGGTGGTTCTCCACCCCGGCGGTGCCCGCCGTCGTTCGTCCCCGTGACCGGGGCGCCGGACGGGAGCACTGTGCAAGACAGGGTGTCGGAGGTAGACTGAAAGACTGATCTCGCAGGGTGCGTCACCGCGCCCGGGCAAAAATGCCGTGCGAGTGCCTCAGGCAAGACCCCACAGGTGCAACACAAGGTAAGGGACGAGCAGCACGTGCTAGGACTTTCGAAGATTCTCCGCCTCGGTGAAGGTCGCGCCGTCAAGCGACTGTCCGCGGTCGCCGACCAGGTCATCGCCAAGGAGGACGAGTACGCCGCCCTCACGGACGAGGAACTGCAGGGTAAGACCGCTGAGTTCCGCGCCCGGCTCGAGAAGGGTGAGAGCCTCGACGACATCCTGCTGGATGCCTTCGCCACCGCGCGCGAGGCGTCCTGGCGGGTGCTGGGCCAGAAGCACTTCAAGGTCCAGGTCATGGGTGGTGCGGCCCTGCACTGGGGCTACGTCGCCGAGATGAAGACCGGTGAGGGCAAGACCCTGACCTGTGTCCTCCCCGCCTACCTCAACGGGCTGTCCGGCAAGGGCGTGCACGTGGTCACCGTGAACGACTACCTCGCCCGTCGTGACTCGGAGTGGATGGGCCGTGTCCACCGGTTCCTCGGCCTGGACACCGACGTGATCCTGTCGGGCAAGCGTCCGACGGACCGTCGCAAGGCCTACGCCGCGGACGTCACCTACGGCACGAACAACGAGTTCGGCTTCGACTACCTGCGCGACAACATGGCGCACTCGCTGGACGACCTGGTGCAGCGTGGCCACAACTACGCCATCGTGGACGAGGTCGACTCGATCCTCATCGACGAGGCACGTACCCCGCTGATCATCTCCGGTCCGGTGTCGGGTTCCTCACAGTGGTTCACCGCCTTCGCCCGGATCGTGCCGAAGATGAAGCTGGACATCCACTACGAGGTCGACCCGAAGAAGAAGACCGTGGGCGTCAAGGAGGAGGGTGTGGAGTTCGTCGAGGACCAGCTCGGCATCGACAACCTCTACTCCCCGGAGCACTCGCAGCTGGTCAGCTACCTGAACAACGCCATCAAGGCCAAGGAGCTGTTCACCCGCGACAAGGACTACATCGTGCGTAAGGGCGAGGTCGTCATCGTCGACGAGTTCACCGGCCGCATCCTCGACGGCCGCCGGTACAACGAGGGCATGCACCAGGCCATCGAGGCGAAGGAGGGTGTGGAGATCAAGAACGAGAACCAGACCCTGGCCACGGTGACCCTGCAGAACTACTTCCGCCTGTACGACAAGCTGGCCGGCATGACCGGTACGGCCGAGACCGAGGCCGCGGAGCTGAAGTCGATCTACAAGCTGGACGTGGCGGCGATCCCCACGAACAAGCCCAACCAGCGTCACGACAACATCGACCTGGTGTACAAGACGCAGGAGGCGAAGTTCGAGGCCGTGGCCGACGACATCGCCGAGCGTGTCGAGAAGGGCCAGCCGGTCCTGGTCGGCACCACCTCGGTGGAGCGTTCGGAGTACCTGTCGAAGCTGCTGCAGGCCCGGCACATCCGCCACAACGTGCTCAACGCCAAGCAGCACGAGAAGGAGGCGGAGTTCGTTGCCCAGGCGGGTCGGCTCAAGGCCGTGACCGTGGCGACGAACATGGCCGGTCGTGGTACCGACATCGTGCTCGGCGGTAACCCGGACATCATCTGCGACCTCACCCTGCGTGAGCGCGGTCTGGACCCGGTCGAGGACCCGGAGGCCTACCAGGAGGCCTGGGACGAGGAGATCGTCAAGGCCCGCGCCAAGTCGAAGGAGGAGGCCGAGAAGGTCTCCGAGGTCGGCGGTCTGTACGTGCTGGCCACCGAGCGCCACGAGTCGCGTCGTATCGACAACCAGCTGCGTGGCCGTTCGGCCCGCCAGGGTGACCCGGGCGAGACCCGGTTCTACCTGTCGATGCGCGACGACCTGATGACCCGCTTCGTGGGGCAGACCATGGAGAACCTCATGACCCGGCTGAACGTGCCGGACGACATGCCGATCGACTCGAAGATGGTCACCAACGCCATCAAGGGCGCGCAGTCGCAGGTGGAGAACTCCAACTTCGAGATGCGCAAGAACGTCCTGAAGTACGACGAGGTCCTCAACGAGCAGCGCAAGGTCATCTACCGTGAGCGCCGCCAGATCCTGGAGGGCGAGGACATCGCCTCCAACGTGCGCACCATGATGGACGACACCCTCGCCGCCTACGTCGACGGCGCGACCGCCGAGGGCTACGTGGAGGACTGGGACCTCGACGAGCTGTGGACCGCGCTGGACTCCCTCTACGGTCCGTCGGTGACCTCCACGGAGCTGATCGACGGCACGGAGTACGGTTCGGCCGGCGAGCTCACCGCATCGCAGCTGCTGCGCGCACTGCAGGAGGACGCCCACAAGCTGTACGACGAGCTGGAGGCGTCCGTCACCTCCGTCGGCGGCGACGAGCAGATGCGCGGCATGGAACGCGGCGTGGTGCTCAACGTGGTGGACCAGAAGTGGCGCGAGCACCTCTACGAGATGGACTACCTCAAGGAGGGCATCGGGCTGCGCGCCATGGCCCAGCGCGACCCGCTGGTCGAGTACCAGCGCGAGGGCGGCGACATGTTCGGCCGGATGAACGACGGCATCAAGGAGGAGACGATCCGTCAGCTCTTCCTGGTGCGCAAGCAGCTCAAGTCCAAGGAGCCGGAGCAGGCCGAGGGACCGTTGAACGTGGACGACCCGGCCGACACCCGCACCTCCCAGGAGCAGGAGCAGCAGAAGTCGGTGCCGAAGACCATCATCGGCGGCTAGTTCCTCAGGGTCAGACCATCGTGACGGTCTCGACGCGCCACCTGCCCTCGTAGCGGGCCAGGTGGCCGACGACGGCGCGCACCCGTTCGTGGTGCAGGACGCTGGCGGTGAAGGTGAGGCGCTCGGGGTGCGTCGGGGGAAGGTGCACGCTCAGCACACGTGAGGGCACGGCGGGGGAGGACGGTGCACCGGACGCCCCAGACACCCGTGCCGCAGCGGGGAGTGCCTGGCGCATCCGTCCACGCAGGTCCTCGGTGACCCGCGGGGAGAACGGTCCCTTACGTAGCGCGGAGACCGGTCGGCGACCGTCGACGACCTCGAGCCAGACGCCCACGAGCATGGCGACCCGTGCGTTGACGGCGGAACCGGGACGCCGCGACGCGGCGTCCTGCACCGGTGCCGCCTCAGACGCCGGTGCGTCCTGCGTGACCGGCACCGCGTGACGGCCCGGACGGCGCAGATACACCAACCCGGGCACGGGGACGTAGGCCGTCCTGCCGTGTGTCGGCGGTGTCGTCGCGTCGGTGTTCCCCGGTAGAGCCCCCATGCTCGACGATGATAGCGCCCGGCGTGGCACAATGTGAGGTATGCGAGCATTGATTGTGGACTACTGTGGCGTCCTCGACGGAGCGGAGGAGGACCGCCGCCGGTGGCGGAAGGTCCTCACCGCGGCCAAGGACGCGGGTTTCGGAACGGCGATCCTCTCCAACGACCCCGGTGGCCCCGGTGCGGACCCGATCCGCACGTGGCAGGAGGCCGGTTACGTCGACACCGTCGTGCTGTCCGGTGAGGTCGGCGTGGACAAGCCCGACCCGGAGATCTTCATGATCACCGCCGACCGTCTCGAGGTCGACGTCAGCGACTGCATCCTCGTCGACGACTCGATCCTCAACGTCAAGGGCGCGGTGGAGTCCGGTCTGATCGGTGTGTACTACCAGCAGTTCGACCGGGCGATCGTGGAGATCTCCGGGCTGCTCGGACTGGAAGGGACCTACTAGGATGCGCGTCTTCATCCCCGCGACCTTCGACATGCTCGGCGGCCTCGCCCGCGACGGGCAGATGCCCGTGCGCTCCGGCGTCGCCTTCGCCCTGACCCCGGCCCTGCGCGAGTACTACACCGCCGGCGACGACGAGGAGATGTCCTACGCGGCGTTCCTGGAGGCCGCCCGCGCCTCCCTGCGTCTGCTCGGCATCGGCGACGAGGAGCGTTTCCCGCACCGTCGCGTCGTGGTCTCGGTCGACCTGGAGGACGCCGCGGTGTCCCCGGAGCCGGACAAGGGTGAGTCCGTGGTCCGGTTGGACCCGTCACTGGTGTCGGTGGAGCAGCTCGCCGCCATCCACGTCGACGACGAGGGCAATGAGCCGGCGACGGCCGCGGCCATCGAGATCGTCGACGCCGCCGACCTGGGTGACGAGGACGCAGAGATCACCCTCGGCGACTGCGAGGACAACCTGATGAGCTGGTACGACGCCCGCGAGCTCGGGGTCCTCGTCGACCTGATGTAGCGACTGTCTCGCCCCTGGCGCACGGGGAAGGCCCGCCCTTCCGGAATTCTCCGGAACGGACGGGCCTTCTCTCGTCTGTCTCTAACTCAGGTCGGACTAGCGGTGCAGGTCGAAGCGGTCGGCCTCGGTGACCTTCGTCCAGGCGGCGACGAAGTCCTTGACGAACTTCTCCTTTGCGTCGTCGCTGGCGTAGACCTCGGCCTGGGCGCGCAGCTCGGAGTTCGAGGCGAACACCAGGTCGGCGCGGGTGCCGGTCCACTTCTGCTCGCCCGTGGAGGCGTCGGTGCAGGCGAAGACGGTGGAGTCGGCGTCGGTGGCGACCCAGTCGTTGCCCAGCTCCAGCAGGTTGACGAAGAAGTCGGTGCTGAGCACGCCGGGACGGTCGGTGAGCACACCGTGGTCGGTGTCACCGAAGGTCGCACCGAGGACGCGCAGGCCACCGACGAGGGCGGTCATCTGCGGGGCGGTCAGGCCCAGCAGGTCGGCCTTGTCGACGAGCAGGTGCTCGGCGGGGATGTCCAGGTCGGCGCTCTGGTAGTTGCGGAAACCGTCGGCCAGGGGCTCCAGGAAGCTGAAGTTGTGCTCGTCGGTCTGCTCCTGCGAGGCGTCGACGCGGCCCGCGTGGAAGGGCACGGTGATCTCCGCACCGGCGTCCGCGGCGGCCTTCTCGACGGCGGCGTTGCCGGCGAGCACGATCAGGTCGGCCAGGGACAGGTGGCGCGGGGCGTTGGCCTCGTTGAAGTCCTTCTGGATCTTCTCCAGGGCCTCCAGGATACCGGCGAGCTGACGGGGCTCGTTGGCCTCCCAGCTGCGCTGCGGCTCCAGGCGGATGCGGGCACCGTTGACGCCGCCACGGAAGTCCGTGCCACGGAAGGAGGACGCGGCGGCCCAGGTGGTCTTCACCAGCTGGGAGACGCTGAGTCCGGAGTCCAGCACGCTCTTCTTGATCGCCTCGGCGTCGGAGGAGGTGATCGCCTCACCCACGGCCTCGGGCAGCGGGTCCTGCCAGATGAGGTCCTCGGAGGGGACCTCCGGGCCGATGTAGCGGGACTTCGGGCCCATGTCGCGGTGGGTCAGCTTGAACCAGGCGCGGGCGAAGGCGTCGCTGAGCGCGGCCTGGTCGTCCTTGAACTTGCGGGAGACCTTCTCGTAGGCCGGGTCGACGCGCAGCGCGATGTCGGTGGTGAGCATGCGCGGCTCGCGGCGACCGTCGGAGTGCGCCATCGGGACCATGTCGGCTCCGCCGCCGTCGATGGGGCGCCAGTGGTAGTGGCCGCCCTCGCCCTCGGTGAGCTCCCACTCGTAGGCGAACAGGATGTGGAAGAACTCGTTGTCCCAGCGGGTCGGGTGGTAGGTCCAGGTGACCTCCAGGCCGGAGGTGATCTGGTCGTCGCCCTTGCCGGAGGCGTTGTGGTTCTCCCAGCCCAGGCCCTGACGCTCCAGCGGAGCCTCCTCGGGGTCGGCGCCGACGTTCTCCTCGTTGTCGGGGGCGGCACCGTGGGTCTTGCCGAAGGTGTGGCCGCCGGCGATGAGCGCCACGGTCTCCTCGTCGTCCATGCCCATGCGGCCGAAGGTGTCGCGGATGTCGTGTGCCGCGGCGGCCGGGTCCGGGTGGCCCTCGGGACCCTCCGGGTTCACGTAGATCAGGCCCATGGTGGTGGCGCCGAAGGGCTTCTGCAGCTTACGGGTGGTCTCGTTGGTGCCGCCGTAGCGGGCGTTGGTGCCCAGCCAGTCGGTCTCGGAGCCCCAGTAGACGTCCTCCGGCTCCCACACGTCCTCGCGGCCACCGCTGTAGCCGAAGGTCTCGAAGCCCATGGACTCCAGGGCGACGTTGCCGGCGAGGATCATCAGGTCGGCCCAGGAGAGGTTCTGGCCGTACTTCTTCTTCACGGGCCACAGCACGCGGCGGGCCTTGTCCAGGCCCACGTTGTCTGGCCAGCTGTTCAGGGGGGCGAAGCGCTGCTGACCGGCGCCGCCACCGCCGCGTCCGTCGTGGGAGCGGTAGGTGCCGGCGGAGTGCCAGGCCATGCGGATGATCAGCGGACCGTAGTGCCCGAAGTCGGCGGGCCACCAGTCCTCGGAGGTGGTCAGGACGTGCTCGATGTCCTTCTTCACCTCGGGGAGGTCGAGCTGCTTGAACGCCTCGGCGTAGTCGAAGCCGGCGTCGGTGGGCCGGACCTCCTGCGGGTTGTGGGCCAGCAGGCGCACGTTGAGGCGCTTGGGCCACCAGCTCTGGTTGGCGTTGCCCTCGGTGGGGAGCGGCAGACGGGCGCCGTCGGCCTCGTTACGCTCGGCCTGGGCCTCCTGCGGGGCGTGCCCGCCCTGCGGGTCCTGTCCGCCGTGGGCGACGGGGCAACCGGAAATCGGGTCAGTCATCGGTCTTCTCCTGAGTGTGGATCGGGGAGTGGGTGTTCTCGTTGTGGGTGTTCTCGGGGTCGTTCGTGCGGGCGCAGTCCATGCAGATGGCCCGGAAGGTGACCTCCGCCGACAGCACGGTGTGCATCCCGTGGCCTTCGGCGGGGGTCAGGCAGGGCGCGTGGCCGACGACGCACTCGACGTCCTCGAGCCGTCCGCACACGACGCACTGCATGTGGTGGTGGTTGTCCTCCAGGTTGGTCTCGTAGCGTGCGCCACCCGAGCCGGGCAGGTCGATGCGACGCAGGAGACCGCGTGCGCTCAGATCGTTGACGACGTTGTGGACCGACTGCATGGAGATCGAGGGGAGCTCCGTGCGGATGCCGGCGTGCACCTGGGCCGCCGTGCTGTGCGGGTGCTGCCGCAGGTACTGCAGGGAGGCGATCCGGCCCGGGGTCGCCCGGAGGCCCAGTTGTCTCACCTGCTCTGCCCAGGGTGCTGTCGTGTCTGTGCGCATGCCGCCACGCTACCGCTAATTTTGAGACTTCACAACTTTGAATAAACGAAAATAGCGGGGCATAGCCGCCGGTGCTGGCCACGGGCCTGTCACCGCCGGCCGCGATAAAATAGGGGGTTGCGGCCAGCGGAGGTCGCCGAGACCACGAATGCGCAGGAGGCTGCGATGCTACGCAAGCACGGTAAGTACGCGGACACAGGGGCGATGCAGGCCAGGGAGGCGTTGAAGATCGTCGTCGTCGGCGGATCCCTGGCCGGTCTGATGACCGGGATCTCCCTGGCACGCCAGGGCCACCACGTGACGATGCTGGAGCGGGCCGACAGGATCCGCCCCTCCGGCGCGTCCCTGCTGGTCAGGGAGGACGACCTCAGGTCGATCCTCGGGCCGGAGCAGGCGCGTGCCGCCGTGCGGATGGCGGGCCCGGTCGACGCACGCGCCCACGGTGAGGTCCCGGCCACCTGGCAGGGCCTCTACGAGGGACTCTGCCAGGTGGCCGAGGGACTGCCGACCATGGACATGCACCACCGCACCCGTGCGGTGGAGGTCGGCCAGGAGGGCGACCGGGCGTGGGCCCGCGCCGACGACGGCGAGACCTACACCGGCGACCTGCTCGTCGGCGCCGACGGTTACCGGAGCCTGGTGCGCGCCTCCGTGGCGCCCGACCGTCCGGACGCCGAGTTCGCCGGCTACGTGCTCTGGCTCGGCGTGGCCAAGGAGAGCGACCTGGACTACATGGGCCCGTGGCCGGGCGGGCTCGACATCCGCGACAGCGGCGACAACCTGCTGCTGGGCTACCCGCTGGCGAGCCCCGAGGGGTCCACCGAGCCGGGGGAGCGGCGCCTGGGCTGGGGCTGGTACGACAACTCGCGCAACCACGTGCTCCGCGAGACCGGCGCCGTGCGCGGCAACGTCACCCACCACACCCTGCGTGGGCACGACGTCGACCAGCACGTGCTCGCCGACCTCGTCCGCGAGGCCGGTCTGCGCTGGCCGCACCCGTGGCGTGCCGCGATCGAGGACTGCCTCTCGCGCACCGACTTCCTCGGCACCCCCATCAACGAGTACGTGCCGGACCGTCTGCGCAACGGACGGATGGTGATCCTCGGCGACGCCGCCCACGTGCCCACGCCGATGACCGGCCGTGGGTTCGCCACGTCCCTGGACGACGCCGCGGCGCTGGCCCGCCACATGGCCGACGCCACCGCCGCCACGCTGCCGGACACCCTGGCGTCCTACGAGAGCGAGTGGCTCGCCCCGGCCCAGGAGCTCGTGCTGTCCGGGCAGATGTTCAGCAGGTCCTTCGGCCGGCCGTAGGAGGTCGGCGAGTCACATCTCCCACTCGTTGTTGCTGCGCAGCGCGGTCAGCAGGGAGCGTACGGCGGCCACACGACGGGCGCTCGCGCCGGTCAGGGTGTCGAGCGCGCACTCGGGGTCGGCGGGCGGACCGGCGTGTGTGCAACCGCGCGGGCAGTCCTCGATGACCGCGCCGAGGTCCTCGAACACGCCGATGACCTGGTCGGGGTCCACGTGGGCCAGGCCGAAGCTGCGGATGCCGGGGGTGTCCACGATCCAGCCTGCGTCCCCGGCGTCCCCGGGGATGCGCAGCGCCACGGACTGGGTCGAGGTGTGGCGTCCCTTGCCCACGCCGGAGACCACACCGGTCTCGCGGCGGGCGTCCGGCACGATCCGGTTGACCAGGGTGGACTTGCCCACCCCGGAATGCCCGATCAGGGCGGTGAGGTGCCCGGTGACCACGTCGAGCACCGGGTCCAGGGGGTCGTCGACCCCGCCCACGATGACCTCCACGTCCAGCGCCTCGAACTCGGCGGCGAAGGCCGTGGGGTCGGCCAGGTCCGTCTTGGTCAGGCACAGCACCGGACGCAGACCGCCGACGAAGGCGGCGATCAGCGCGCGTTCCACGAACCCGGAGCGCGGCGGCGGGTCCGCCACCGCGGTGACGATGAGCAGCTGGTCGGCGTTGGCCACCACGATGCGTTCATAGGGGTCGGTGTCGTCGGCGGTGCGCCGCAGCACCGTGGAGCGCTCCTCCAGCCGGACGATGCGGGCCAGCGTCCCGTCGCGTCCGGAGGTGTCGCCGACCACGGCGACCCGGTCGCCGACGACCACGGGGGTGCGTCCCAGCTCGCGGGCGCGCATGCAGATCGCCGGCGGGGTCTCCGGCGACGCCCCGTCGACGACGACCCCCCAGCGTCCCCGGTCACGGGTCACGACCATGCCGGTCTGCGCACCCTTGTGGTCGGGCCGGTCCTTCGTCCTCGGCCGGGTGCCCTTGCCGGGGCGCACGCGGATGTCGGACTCGTCGTAGTGGCGCCTGCCGCTGGAACGTGCCATCGTCGCGCTCAGCCCTCGACCATCTGCGTCCAGCGCAGGTCGAAGTCCGGGAGCGTCTTGGCGGTGGTGGCGATGTCCTCCACGAGCACGTCGTCGGTGACCAGGCCGAGCACCGCGCCGGCGGTGGCCATGCGGTGGTCGGCGTAGGTGTGCCACACCCCGCCGGTCAACGGCTGCGGGTCGATGACCAGGCCGTCGTCGGTCTGGGTGACCCCGCAGCCCAGGGAGGACAGTTCGCGTTGCAGTGCGGCGAGCCGGTCGGTCTCGTGCCCGCGCAGGTGGGCGATGCCGTAGAGGTGGCTGCGGCCCTCCGCCAGCGCGCACAGTGCGGCGACGGTGGGGGTGAGCTCGCCGACGTCGTGCAGGTCCCAGCTGATGCCCTGCAGCGGCGTGTCCGCGTCGCCACGGACCTCCAGCACACCGGAGTGCGTGTGGTGCTCGACCTCCACGCCCATGTCCTGCAGGATCACCCGGAACTGGTCGCCGGGCTGGGAGGTCGTCGCCGGCCAGTCCGGGATGCGCACCGTGCCGCCGGTGACGGCCGCGGCGGCTAGGAACGGTGTGGCGTTGGACAGGTCGGGCTCCACCGCCCAGTGCCGTCCCGCCACCGGCCCGGGGTGCACCGTCCAGCGGTTGAACTCCGTGTCCACCCGCACCCCGGCCTCGCGCAACATCTCCACGGTCATCTCCACGTGCGGCAGGCTGGGGATCGCCGTGCCGGTGTGCACCACCGTGACCCCCTCGTCGAACCGCGCCCCGGACAGCAGCAGCCCGGAGACGAACTGGGAGGACGCCGAGGCGTCGATCTCCACCACGCCGCCGCGCAGCCCGCCGTGTCCGGAGACGCGGAAGGGCAGGGGACGTGCCGGGTCGCCGGACCCGGTCACGTCCGCACCCAGCGCCACGAGGGACTCCAGCGTGGCGCCCATCGGACGCTTCTGCGCGGCGTCGTCGGCGGTGAACAGCACCTCGCCGTCGGCCAGGGCCGCCACCGGCGGCAGGAAACGCAGGACGGTGCCCGCCAGGCCGCACGCCAGTTCGGCGCCGTGCAGCCCGCCGGGGACGACGGTGAACGTGTCACCGTCGGCGGTGACCGAGGCACCCATCGCGCGCAGGGCGTCGGCCATCAGGTCGGTGTCCCTGCTGCGCAGGGCCCCGCCGATCACGCTGGGGGCGTCCGCCAGCGCGGCGAGGACGAGGGCGCGGTTGGTGATCGACTTCGACCCGGGGACGGACACGGTCGCGGACACGGGGGAGGAGGCCACGGGAGCAGGCCACAGTTCGGCGGTCATGGGCGCCATTATCCCACGCCGCGGGGCGCAGGTGGGTGAGCGGAGGTAGTTTCGGTGTCATGTGCGGACGCTACGTGATGTTCAGTACCACCGAGACCCTGCTGGAGACCACGTCCGGCCTGCTCGGCGAACAGGTCGGGGTGGTCGGCCCGGACGGTTTCCCGCCGCAGAGCTGGAACGTGGCACCCACCCACACCGTGGGGGTGGTGCGCCGCTACGCCGGTGCCGCCACACTCGGGCCGGCGACCTGGGGCTACCGGGCACCGTGGAAGAAGGGGCTGGTGCTGTTCAACGCCCGCGGGGAGAGCGTCTTCGACAAGTCCAGCTTCCGCGGCTCCGAGCCGTGCCTGTTCGTGATGGACGGCTGGTACGAGTGGAAGGACCGGCAGCCCCACTACGTGAGTGGCGACGCGCCGCTGCTCGTCGCCGGGCTGTGCCGTCCGGGCGGGGACGGGACGCCGGACGGGACGCTGGAGGCCACGATGGTGACCACTGCATCCGCCGAGCCGGTCGCCTGGCTGCACGACCGGATGCCCCGCGTGCTCGGCGCCGACGAGTCCGTCGCCTGGCTCGACGGGGGCGACGGCGGCGACGGCGGCGACGACGAGCGGCGGGCACTGGCCGCCACCGTGGCGTCCGACGACGTCCGGGGCGTCCTGCGCACGCGCGCGGCCGACCGCGCCGTCGGCAACGTGGCGGCGAACGGGCCGGAACTCATCGCGCAGCACTAGAGTGGAGGGGAACAAGACGGACGCCGACGGCGTTGTGTCCGACAGGGTGAACGGGAAGGAGCCCATGAACAACCCAGTCAAGCGCACCGGAGACAGCGACGAGCAACTGCTCGCCCGCTTCGAGGAGGATGCGCTGCCACTGCTGGACCAGCTCTACGGTGCGGCGTTGCGGATGACCCGTAACCCCGCGGATGCCCAGGACCTGGTCCAGGACGCCTACATGAAGGCGTTCCAGGCGTTCGGTTCCTACCGGCCCGGCACCAACCTGAAGGCGTGGATGTACCGCATCCTCACCAACACCTACATCAACCAGTACCGCAAGGCGCAGCGGCGCCCCAAGGAGACCTCCGATGAGGAGGTCACCGACTGGCAGCTGGCGGATTCGGCGTCCCACGACTCGACGGGCCTGCAGTCCGCCGAGATCGAGGCCCTGCGCCGCATCCCCGACAAGAGGATCCAGGACGCCCTGATGTCCCTGTCGGACGACTACCGCATGGTCGTGTACTACGCGGACGTCGAACAACTGCCGTACAAGGAGATCGCCGAGATCATGGACACCCCGATCGGCACGGTCATGAGCCGGCTGCACCGGGGTCGACGGCAGCTGCGCGCGAAACTCAAGGACGTCGCCGACGAGCACGGTATCGGTGCGGCGAAGCATCCGGCGGGCAAGAACTGAGGAGTGTGACGAAGAATGTCCGACAACCCTGGGAACATGAGCGGCAACCCGTGCGGTGCCTCCGGGAGAAGCGAATGCGACGAGCTCATCGAGGTGCTCTACGAGTACATCGACGTGAAGAACGGTGACTGCGAGGGCGAGCATTACCGGCACGCCCGCGAGCGCCTGGAGCGGCACGTGGACGACTGTCCCTCGTGCCTCGAGGCCCTCGGCATCGAGCAGCAGGTCCGTGAGCTGCTGCGCTCGCGGTGCGGGCAGCCGGCCCCGAGCGAACTGCGGGGCAGGATCGTGACCTCGCTGCAGTCGTCGGTGACCACCTCGGTGCGTATCCACTACCGCGACTAAGGGGCGGTGCCCGCGGTGGAGGGGGACGCTGCGAGGGGCAAAGATCGAGCGTGGGTTGTTTTTACCGCCG
>NZ_JBQSYJ010000033.1:0-16805 GCF_052379185.1 Corynebacterium sp. AOP12-C2-36
CGGGTACCCTCCGGGGTATCTGGCGAGGTCAGGCACCATGGTGCGATGCGGGATTTTCTCCTGCGGGCCTCGGCGATGGGTTAGGGTGCAGGGAGCCCGATATGATTTTTCAGGACCCTCACACCCGAAAGAGAGTGCCCGGTGAAGCGCATCCGAACCACGGTGACCGTGTTGACGACGGTCGGGCTGCTGGCGGCCTGCACCGGGACCGACGGGGGGCCGGGGGCCGAGGCCACGAGCCCGGCCATCCAGGAGGCGTCGTTCAAGGCCGGGCAGTCGTGCGAGGACTCCACGCAGGTGTCACGCTCGCTGTCGGCGACGGGGGCGAAGGACGATGCGGTGGTGGTCACCCCGGACCCCTACGCGTCCGACATCGCGTGCCGGACGCTGGCGGACGGCGGGACGGCGGCGGACGCCGTCGCCGCCGCACAGTTCACCCTCGGCCTCACCGAGCCGCAGTCCTCGGGGCCCGGCGGCGGGGCCGTCGCGGTCTACCACGACGCTGCGTCCGGCGAGACGCGCACGTGGAACGCCTCGGTGCCCGCGCCGCAGGGTGACGACGGCACCGGTGTCTCCGGCGTCCCGCAGACGCCTCAGCTCATGCGCACGATCCAGGGTACGTACGGGGCGAAGAAGTTCAGTGACGTCCTGGCGCCCGTCGCCGAGCTCGCGGACGGGGGATTCCAGGCCAGCAAGCGCTTCGTGGGGGCGGTGAAGCGCCGGCACGACGTGATGACGGGTATGCCGTGGCCGGGGGTGTCCTCGGCGAACCTCCCGGTGCCGGGGGACGAGCTGACCAATCCGTCCTACGCGTCCTACCTGCGCGGACTGAAGGTCTCCGGCCGGATCGCCTCCGAGGACGCCCTGTGCGCCGACTACCGCGACACCGAGGTCTGCGGCCCGGGTTCCACCGGTACCGGCATGATGGTCGTGGGGGAGGCCCTCGGGATCCTCGACCAGCTGGAGCTCGGGGACGACCCGCAGCACGTGGTCACCGAGGCGGAACGTCTCGCCCTGGCCAACGGCAACACCTGGATGCAGGACCCCACGGTGGACCCGGAGCTCTCCCGTAACTACGTGGACTCCCTGGTCACCGATCCGGAGCACCTGAAGAAGCAGGCCGCTCGGATCGACCCGGACTCCACGCTGGGGCGGATCGAGCCGGACCCGCTCAAGGGCGATGCGGGGACGTACCTGCCCAACCGGGAGGAGGGGACCTCGCAGATCACCGTGCGTGACGGAGACGGGAGCATGGCCAGCGTGACGACCACGCTGCACCAGCACTTCGGGTCCGGCGAGCTGCGCAACGGCTACTTCATGAACAACTCGATGGCGAACTTCAGTACCTCGGCGAAGGCGACGAACCAGCGGGCGGCCGGGGTGCGCCCGAAGACGGCGATGAGCCCGGTGATCGTGTTCCGCGACGGGACGCCGTTCCTCGCGCTGGGGAGTCCCGGCGGCGGGGCCATCCCGTCCTATGTGATCAAGACCACGGTAGGGATCCTGGACCGGGGGATGACGGCGCGGGACGCCGTGGACGCCGACAACTACGGGGCGACCGGCCGTGACGCGACCTACGTCGAGGGGACGGTCGCGGGCCAGATCGTGGGGACCGACAGTGGTCTGAGCGTGGTCTCCGTGGCGGACGGGACGGTGTTTGCCGAGGCAGACGCACGGGCGGGTGGTTCGGCGCTGTCCGCGCAATAGCTTTGTTTAATACGTGTCGAAAACTTAATTGAGCCAGAATCCAATACCGCGCCTATATTCGGCGCTTGCGGAAAAAACTCGCTAACCCGGTTCCATTTAACGCGAATAAAGTACCTCCCGGGGTTGCAAGGGTGGGGTAGGCAAGTTAGTGTGCCCACAGTGCGGAGCTCCTACCTGGAGCTTTACCAGCCTAAAACATTAACTCGGGCAATGTTTCGGACCTGTTACGTTGCCATACCCCCTCACGTATCCTCTCCAAGGAGTTTCATTCATGCTCGCTTTTCTGTCCCTGTCCGCATTGACTGCGACAACCGGGATAGCGGCTTTCCATCGTAAGGAAGTCCGTCACCGTCGGCGGATGGACAGCCTGGACATCAACGTCCACGTGAACGGCATCCGCGGTAAGTCCACGGTCACCCGCATGATCGGCGGCGTGCTGCGGGAGGCCGGGAAGACCACGATCTCGAAGACCACCGGCACCTACGCGTGCGTCATCGACAGCCAGGCCGGCGAGCACCCCATCAAGCGCACCGGCCCGGCCAACATCAACGAGCAGTACCGCTTCCTCGCCGAGTGGATCGACGGCGCCGACGACCCGGTCGAGGCCCTGGTCGTGGAGTGCATGGCGGTCAAGCCGAAGTACCAGTCCCTGTGCCAGGACGTGATCCTGCGCTCCCCGATCACGGTGCTGACCAACGTCCGGCTGGACCACCAGGAGGACATGGGCGACACACTCGAGGAGATCGCGGCGTCCCTGTGCTCCACGGTGCCCCAGGGTGGCCTGGTGATCACCGGTGAGCGCGACCCGAAGCTCGTCCGGCTCATCCGCCGGCACTGCGAGGACCGCGGTTCACGTCTCATCGTGGCCCAGGAGAGTGAACTCTCCCGCAGCCTGTGCAGCCGATTCGACTACCGCCAGTTCGAGGAGAACGTGGCGGTGGCACTCGCCGTGGCCGAGGCACTCGGCATCGACGCCGACGTCGCCGCCCGCGGCATGATCTCCGCCGAGCCCGACCCGGGAACCACCCGCATCGCCCACGTCCGCGACGTCTCGACCGGCCCGTTCTACTGGGTGCCGATGTTCGCCGTGAACGACTGGGAGTCCACCACGCGGGTCTTCCACGACGTTCTGGACGAGGACCTGCCGCCATGCCGCAGGGTCGTGGCGCTGAACAACCGCGCCGACCGCACCGACCGCGCCGCCATGTTCGTCGACCTCGTCGCCACCGACCTGGCCGGCGACGTCGACCGCGTCGTGCTCTACGGCGAGATCCAGGACGTGGTCCGCCAGAAGCTGCTCAACGCCGGCGTCCCCGACGAGAAGATCGTCACCACCAGCGACCTCGACGGCGAGCAGGGTGCGGACGGCCGCGACCTCGTGGCCCGCGCCCGCGCCGGTTTCGAGGGTGAGGACGTGGCCATCTTCGGCATGGTCAACATCCACACCGAGCACGTCACGGCCATGGAGCGCTATGTCGGCGCCCTGGCCGAGGAGCACATCGAGGCGGTCGCGGCGTGACCTACCAGTACATCGGTTCCTACGGGTTCCTCACCGACCTCGTCCACGTCACCTTCCTCACCGGCCTGCTGGTGAGCTACCTCTACTTCCGGCGCCGGCAGATCTCCGTCGGCGGCTCGCTGGCCGTCGGTTACCTGGCGTCCTCGCTGTACATGCCGCTCAACGTGCTCGCCACGCTCGGTTCCGCACTCGTCGGATACCTGCTGATCAGGTACGTCATCCTGAAGATCTTCCTGCCCCGTCCCCGCCAGATCTTCGCCATCGGCCTGGGCGTGGGCGTGGCTCGCGGTCACCTCCTGGGTGCTCGGCGGGGTGCCCGGCGACGGACTCGCCCTGGTCGGCGTGATCGTGCCCGGCATGATCTGCAACTCGCTGATCAAACAGGGTGTGGTGCGTTCGATGGTCCCGTTGGCGTGGATGGTTCCGCTCACCGGCGTCCTCGGCCTGGCGATCACGCTGCTGACCTCCACGGTCCTGCCGTTGTCCCTGGCCGACAGCATCACCCACGCGGACGTCGAACCGTTGCCGATGCTCTTCCTCATGAGCGCCCTGTCGGTGCTCTTCGCTGTGCTGGTGCAGGAGGGCACGGTGCGCTCCCACAAGCTGCGTACCGGCGGCTACGTCACCGCGGGCGTCATGGTCGCCGCGCTGACGAGCTGGACGTACCTGGTGGTGCTTGCGGTGGCGACGCTGCTGCTCGCCGTGTACCTGCCGTACTCGCGCACGGTCCCGCTGTTCGGCAAGGACCGCTTCGTGCTCCTGTGCGCCCTGGCGTTCACCCTGGTCACCGCGCTTGAGCTGGTGGCGGCCACCGTGTGGGGGCTGCGCTTCGGCGGGCCGCAGAACGTGGTGTTCTGCGTGCTGCCGGCCATCATCGCCAACGACCTCGTGCAGTACGGGGCGAAACGAACCTCGCTGGGCATGGGCCTGTCGCTGGCCGGCTGCGCCGCAGTCGCGGTCCCGGTGATGGCGTGGGCCTGAAGCTCCGGCAGCTCGCGGGCGTACTGTTGGTCGTCGTGATGGTCAGCTCGTGCACGATCGGCGGGTCAGGCAGGGACGAACCCCCGGCCCCGGACCCGCTGCCGACGGCGCCGGACGACACCTGCCGTGACGGTGGTGACGGTGGCGTTGAGGCCACCGGGTCCGTGGACGGTGGCATGGTGTCCACCCCGGACCCCGCCGCCACGGAGGCGGCCTGCGGCGTGCTCGCCGACGGTGGCACGGCGGCCGACGCCGTCGTCGCCGCCCAGTACGTCCTGGGCCTCACGGAACCGCAGTACTCCGGCCCGGGCGGTGGTGGCCTGGTGGTCTACCACGACGCCCAGTCGGGCACCACGGAGAGCTTCGACGGCACCGTCTACGCGCCGCAGGACGACACGTCCTACGACGACGAGTCGGTGGGCGTACCGCAGACCGACCGTCTGATGGACTCGTTGCGCGCCCGGTTCGGGACGAAGTCGCTGGAGGACCTGACGGCCCCGGCGAGGACGCTGGCCTCGGAGGGATTCGAGGTCACCGAGCGGCTCGCCAAGGCCATGTCGGCGCGCAGCGAACTCTTCGACGACCTGCCGGAGGCCGGCGACACGCTCACCAACGAGCAGTACGCCGAATATCTGGCGGGCCTGAAGGGCACCGACGACCCGATCGAGCCGTCCGACCCGCTGTGCGTGGACTACCAGGGGCACTCCGTGTGCGGCCCGGACTCCACGCAGACCGGCATGATGGTCGTCGCCGAGGCGCTCGGCATCCTGGACCGGCTGGACCTGGCCCGGCTGACCCCGAAGGACGGGGTGCCGCGGGCGACCGCGCAGCACCTGGTGATGGAGGCCGAACGCATCGCGTTCACCAACGCCAACACCTGGATGGGCGAGGAGACCGAGGCTACCGAGGACTACCTCGGGGACTACGTCGAGGACATCGTCACCGACGAGGACCACCTGGACGACGCCGCGGACTCCATCCGGCAGAAGAAGACGCTCAGCGGCCTGGATCCGGAGGAGCTCGGCGGGATGGACGGCGAGTACGAGGACAGCGACGACCAGGGGACCTCCCAGGTCACCGTGCGTGACTCCGCCGGCAGCATGGCGAGCCTGACGACCACGCTGCAGCGTAGCTTCGGCAGCGGGAAGCAGGAGAACGGCTACTTCCTGAACAACTCCCTGGACAACTTCAGCCGCCGCGCGGAGCCCGGCGAACCGAACCACCGCGAACCCGGGGTGCGGCCGCGCACGATGATGTCACCGGTGCTCGTCTTCGGTTCCGGCGACGACCCGCTCATGGCCCTCGGTTCGCCCGGCGGGCGCAAGATCCCGTCCTACGTGGTCAAGGCCCTGGTGGCGATGGTGGACTGGGACCTCAGCCCGGACGAGGCGGTGCGTATGCCGAACTTCGGCGCCACGAACCGCAACAGCGTGTACTCCGCGCGCGGCGACGCCGAGCAGAAGAAGATGCGCGGTCTGCTGGAGGACTGGGGTCACGACCTGGAGTCCGGACGCTTCGACTCCGGTCTCAGCGTGATCCGCGTTCAGGACCCGCGGGTCAGCGGTGCCGCGGACCACCGGCGTGACGGCTCGGTCGCCGCGGTCGACCTGCCGTAGCAAAAGAGCGGACGGCTTTCCTTACGAGGCGGCGGAGAGCCCGGAACCGTCGGTCTGCTCCTCCGCCTCCCGCTCGGCCTGCTTGAACTCGAGGATCTCGTCGTGGTGGTTGTGCTCGTAGGTCTTCACCCCCTCGCCCTCGTTGCGCTTGGCCAGGAGGTCCTGCTGCTGTTCCAGCGGGGTGCGCGGGTCGCCCCACTCCCGTCGGGCGACCTCCGGGGTGTACACCTTCGGCGACTCGGCGGGGATGCCGCGGATCGCCGGCTCGATGTAGCGCACCGCCCGGGGGCAGGTGTTCTCCAGGAACAGGATCTCCAGGTCGGGCAAGTGCTTGAAGGCGGCGAAGACCGGCTTCCACAACGCGACCATCAGTGTGTCGGTCAGCTTGGACTGCTTGAGTCCCATCATGCCGCGCATCCAGCGGGGGTAGGTGGCTATCACGCCGCGCCGGAAGAACGGGCGGACCACGGCACGGAGCGGTTTGGGAAGGTCCACGAACGCGGTCTCGAACCCGTTGAGGATGTGGTTGATGTTGAACACCGCGGCCTCGGAGGCGGACAGTCGCTCACGCCAGTCGTCGAAGTACTTCTGGACCTCCCCGCGGGTGCGGGGGACGTCCGCGGGGTCGATGGGCTGGAACTTCGCGGCGGTGGCGCAGGCCTGCCAGTACTCGTTCTCCTCGTCGCGGGAGAGCTTCCCGGGGCCGAACTTCTCGTACACGTAGAGGATCGAGTGCCATGCGGTGACCAGGATCCACAACTGTGAGTCGGGGTTGTTCGAGTCGTAGCCGTTGCCGGTGACCTTGTTGGTCCCGTACGCCCGGGAGTGGACCTTCATGAGGATGTCGGACATCCGGGTCACGGTCCGTGCGTCGGCGAACAGGACGGCGGCGAAGTACTCCATGGTGCGGTCGTAGCGGATGGGCGTGCGCTGCACGACCTGTCCGGAGTCGTCGACGGCCGCCACGAGGTCGGGGTCGAGGTGCTCGATGGTGACGGCGCGGGCGAAGCCGTGCAGGGCGGACGCCGGGAACGTCCAGACCTTCCATGCGACTGAGCCGGGGCCGTACACGCCCTCGTCGTGGCGGACGTACTCCTGGTTCCTGCGGTTTGCCATGACAACCTCCTTGTCACTGCGGTGGGCCGTTCGTCTGCGGCCCGCATACCCCTACTATTGTGACACAGATCACCCTCGGTTTTGAAGGGGAACGCGTATCGACCTCGGCGCGCGAGTTTCGCCGGTGGGCCACCTGGTGTTCATACGCCCGTCATCAGGGGCCCGTACCGTCGGTCTGTCCGGCAGCCCGTCCGGTCGATCCACGGTAACGGTTATGACAGAGGAGAACCCGGTGACGCCGTCCAGTACCCGAACGCCCGCCCCACGGAAAAAGTCCCGCAGAAGTGCAGGACGCCCCGCTGCGTCCCGCCCGCTCACAGCGCTCACCGTGCTCACCGCGCTCACGGTGCTCGCCACCGGCGCGGCGGTGACCGTCGTCCCCGCCCAGGCGCAGGTTCCGGACGTCGCGGGGCAGGTGGGGGAGTACCTCCCGGCGACGGTGCCGCCGGTGCAGCACGCCGGTGCCCCGGTGCCGCAGCCGTTGGCGCCGTCGGACTACGGCTGGTACGTCTCCGACATCAGCTCCTACGGCAACGGCACCTACTACTCGGTGGTCAGCAGTTTCGAGGATCTGCGGGCCAACCACCCGGAGGTCATGGCGGAGAGCCTGGACACCGTGGTCGGGGTCAACAACTCCGCGGACGCCGCGACGGTGGCGCGCGCCCAGGTGGACGCCGCCGCGGACGACGGCGACCTGCTCACGGCCCTGTCGGACGGGTTCGGCGAGGAGCTCGGCTCTGCCCTACGCACCGCGCTGGCGGAGAACCGGCTGCCGAAGACGCGGGCGCTGATGGACTCCGGGTACCTCTCGAGGGCCGGTGGTCTGGCCAGTTCCACGCTGATCGAGAAGGAGATCTTCGGTTACGACCGCCCCTTCGAGGTGGCGCCGGAGAGGATCACGAAGCACACCGGCGGTGGAAACGAGGACCTCTACGCGCTCGGCGGATCGAAGGCGTTCCCCTCGGGGCACACGAACCAGGCGAGCTGGACGACGACGTTGCTGGCGGTGCTGCTCCCTGAGCTCGCCCCGCAGCTGCTCGCGCGCGGTGCGGAGGCGGGCTACAACCGCATGGTGATGGGGGTGCACTACCCGCTGGACGTCATCGGCGGGCGGATGACCGGCCAGGCTGCCGCGGGTGACCGGTGGAATGACCCGCGCATGCGGGAGGTGCTGACCGGGGCCGGTGAGGAACTCCGTGCGGAGCTGGAGTGGCGGACCGGACGGCCCCTGGCCGAGGCGATCGCGCAGGACACGGCCTACCGGACGACGGATGTCGCGGTCGCGGAGTTCACCGAGCGTATGACCCAGGGTATGGGCCGTGTGGGGGAGCAGGACGCCGCTCTCACCGTCCCGCAGGGAGCGCCGGAGTTGCTGGTGAACGCGTTCCCGGACTTGTCCTGGGGCCAGCGTGCCCGGGTGCTGGCGGCCACGGCCCTGCCGGCGGGTTTCCCGCTGGACGATCAGTCCGCCAACGGGCGTGAGGTGGGCAGTTGGCAGCGGATCAACCTTGCCGCCGCCTTCGCCGCCGACGTCCGGGTGGACGCCGACGGCGGGATGAGCGTCAACGGCGCCGCGGCGTAGCCGCTCAACCGTCGCGGCTACACGGTCGCCGGCTGTTCGGCGTCGGACGCGTCGGCAGCCTTCTTGTCGCCGCCGGGTGCCGAGGTGCCGGTGACCTGCTTGACCACCACGACGGCGATCGCGGAGACCACGGTGCCGGCGATGACGGCGATGAGGAAGCCCCACCAGTTGTCCATCAGCGGCATCACCCAGATACCACCGTGCGGGGCACGGCTCCCGACCTCGAAGGCCATGGACAGTGCACCGGTGACGGCGCCACCGACCATCATGGAGGGGATCACGCGCAGCGGGTCGGCTGCGGCGAAGGGGATCGCACCCTCGGTGATGAAGGACGCACCGAGCAGCCAGGAGGACTTGCCGTTCTCCCGCTCGTCCTTGCTGAAGAGCTTCGGGCGCACGGTGGTGGCCAGTGCCAGCGCCAGCGGCGGCACCATACCGGAGGCGATGACCGCCGCCATGATCTGCAGCGAGGCGGTGTCACCGGTGGACAGCCCGGCGGTGGCGAACAGGTAGGCGGACTTGTTGACCGGTCCGCCGAGGTCGAAGCACATCATCAGGCCGATGATCAGGCCCAGGATGACCGCCGAGGAGCCGGACATCTCGGCCAGCCAGTTCTGCAGTGCATCCATCAGGGCGGCCAGCGGTCGGCCGAGCAGGAGGAACATCGACGCGGCGGTGACCAGTGTGGCCAGCAGCGGGATGATGACCACGGGCATCATGGAGCCGAGCCAGCGCGGCACCTTCCAGGACTGGATCCACATCGCGACCAGGCCGGCGATGACACCGGTGATCAGGCCGCCGATGAAGCCGGCGCCGACGAGCACGGAGATGGCGCCGCCGACGAAACCGGGCACGATGCCGGGCCGTCCGGCCAGCGCGTAGGCGGTATAGCCGGACAGCGCGGCGACCAGGAAGCTCATGGCCACGTCACCGCCACCGAAGAACACCGCACCGAGGTAGAGCCGCAGCCCCGACTCATCGGTCAGCAGCATCTCTACGCCGTCGAGGGTGTAGGGCAGGCGCTCGGGAAGGTCCCACAGCGAGTAGTCCTGGACCACGTCCTGCCACACGTTGGCCACGTTGTAGCCGCCGATCACGAAGCCGAGGGCCATGAGCAGACCACCGGCGGCGACGAAGGGCACCATGTAGGACACACCGGTCATGATGGACTGCTGGATGCGGCGTCCCCAGCCGACGTCGCCGTCCTCGTCGTCACCGTCACCGGAGCTGCCGCCGGAGGCGGAGACCCGGTGCGGGTTGTCGGCGGTGGAGGCGGTGACCGCCCGGTCGATCAGTTCGTCCGGGTCGGAGATGCCCTTCTTCACGGGCACGTCGACGACGGGCTTGCCGGCGAAGCGTTCGATGTCGCGCACACCCACGCCGTGGGCGAAGATGACGGCGTCGGCCTCGTCGATCTGGGCCTTGGTCAGCTTGTCGCCGCCGGAGGAGCCCTGGGTCTCGATGACGAGTTCCACGTCGTCACGGGCGTCGGCGGCCTGGGTGAGGGCGTCGGCGGCCATGTAGGTGTGGGCGATGCCGGTGGGGCAGGACGTGACGCCGACGAGCTTGACCACCCGGGACGCGCCTGCCGCCGGTGCTGCAGACGCTGCAGCCGCCGCCGACTCCGCAGGCGCCGCGGCGGGTTCAGCCGACTTCTTCGGCGCCTTCTTCTTGTTGAGGACGTCGGTGACCAGGGTGACGACCTCCTCCTCGGACTCCGCGGCGCGCAGTGCGGCGACGAAGTCCTTCTTCACCAGCGCGCGGGCCAGGGTGCTGAGCACCTTCATGTGTGCACTGCCGGCGCCCTCGGGGGCGAGGATCATGAACACCAGGTCGGTGCCGCGCGGGTTGCCGTCGGCGTCCTTCTCGTCCGCCCCGAAGTCGGTGGGGGTCTTCAGCCGGGCGAAACCGAGCGAGGGTTCCTCCACCGCGGTGGTGCGGCAGTGGGGGATGGCGATGCCACCGGGCAGTCCGGTGGCGGCCTTCTCCTCACGGGCGTGGATGTCCGCCAGCAGCTGCGTGGTCTCCGAGGCTCGACCGGCCTTGACCTGCAGGTCGGCCAGGGCGGTGAGTACGGCCTCCTTCTCGGCCGGGATGTCCGCGTCGAGGGAGACGAGTTCGGGGATGATGACCGGTCGGTCGTCGGGACCGCCCGGCGTGGTGGGTGGTGACGTGGTCATTGTCATACTCTCCTTGATTCGGGAAGGTCGGACGGGAGGTCGTCGGGCGTGGGCAGGGTGGTGCCCGGTAGGGTGACGGCGGTGGAGCCGTGCGCGACGGCGAGGGCGAGCCTGGCCGGGGCGTCCTGCTCACGGGCGGCGCCGATGACGTAGCCGGCGAGGGTGGAGTCCCCGGCGCCGACGGTCGAGACCGCGGACACCTTCGGGCTGGGGCAGAACCAGGCGCCGCTGTCGCCGTCGCGGGTGACCAGCAGTGCGCCGGCGGCGCCCAGGGAGATCAGCGCGGCGCCGAAACCGCGGTCGAGCAGGGAGGACGCTGCGGCGGTGACGGCGGTGAGGTCGCCGCCGGCCGCGGCGTCCTCCATGGCGTCACCGTCGCCGCCGACGATCTGCGCGAGCTCGTGGGAGTTCGGCTTGATCAGGTCGGGCGCGGCGGCCGGGTTGCGGTCCGACAGGTCGACGAGCGCGGCCAGGGCGGCGTCGGAGGTGTCGACGGCCACACGGAAACCCTGCTCGTGGGCGGTGGCGGTCATGCGCGCGTACCAGTCGTCGGGGAATCCGGGCGGCAGGGAGCCGGCGAGCACGAGCCAGTGCGGCCCGCTGACCCCGCGCCCGGTGACCTCCGACATGGTCTGGTCCACGGCGTCGGTGAGGGAACGGCCGTCGGCGGACGCGTCGCCGGGGGAGTTGATCTTGGTGGTGACCCCCTCACCGTCGGTGAGGGTGAGGTTCACCCGCACCGCGCCGCCGCCGACGAAACGCACCGGGACGTCGCCGGCACGCACCAGGTCGGCGAAGTCGCCGTGGTGCTCGGCGGGGACCACGGCCACCACGTCCTCACCGGCGTGGTGGACGACGGTGGCCACGTTGACGCCCTTACCGCCGGCCTGGTCGGTCCCGGAGACGACCCGGTTGACCCCGCCGACGTCCAGCGGGCCGGGGAGCCGCTGGGTGCGGTCGATGCTGGGGTTGGGTGTGACGGTGATGATCACGTGTGAATCACGTCCATTCCTTGTTGTCGGAGTCCCCTGACGACGGGGTCGTCCGGGGGTGCGTCGGTGATGAGGAGGTCGACGTCGTCGACGGTGGCGAAGGCACAGAGCAGTTCCTCTCCGAGTTTCGACCGGTCCACCAGGGCGATGCGTCTTCGCGCGGCACCGGTCATCGCCGCCTTGGTCTGCGCCTCGGACGGGTCCGGGGTGGAGAAGCCGAAGTCGGTGGTGACGCCGTTGGCGCCGAGGAAGGCGACGTCGGCGCGCAGGCCACGCAGCCCGGACACCGACTCCGCCCCCACGACGGACTGGGTGATGCCACGCACCCGCCCGCCGACGAGGTGCAGCCGACGGCCGTCGGTGGTCGGGCCCTGCAGCGAGAGCTCGTAGGACAGCAGGACGGAGTTGGTGACCACGGTGAGGTCGGTGCGCTCGGCGAGGTGCTGGCACAGCAGGGCGGTCGTCGTCCCCGAGTCGACGAGGACGGAGCCGCCGGACGGCGGGAAGTGTCCGGCGGCCGCGGCGGCGATGCGCACCTTGGCGTCCTTCGAGGACGTGGCGCGGGTGGCGACGGTGTGCTCGTTGCCGCTGTGGACGCGGAACGGGACGGCACCGCCGTGGACGCGGGTGACCCGCTGCTGGCGTTCGAGCGTGTCGAGGTCCCGGCGGACCGTCTCGGCCGAGACGCCGTAGCGTTCGGCGAGCTCGGACACGGAGGCACCGCCGAGGTCCTGGATCTGACCGGCGATGACGTCCTGGCGCTGTG
Source organism: Corynebacterium sp. AOP12-C2-36 (assembly GCF_052379185.1). Classification (NCBI taxonomy): domain Bacteria; kingdom Bacillati; phylum Actinomycetota; class Actinomycetes; order Mycobacteriales; family Corynebacteriaceae; genus Corynebacterium; species Corynebacterium sp. AOP12-C2-36. The sequence goes on from NZ_JBQSYJ010000033.1 coordinate 12,460, forward strand.
GCGCGTACATGTCCCCAGTATCTGTGGGAACGTGTGGGAAGTCAATGGCGATATGGTGGGGAATAGGTGGTTATATGGTCATGTGAATACCGTTTTCTGTCCCGCCCGGTCACAAACAGGCACGCCGGGGTGGTCGCGGGGGTGAGGTAGGGGCGCGGTGTGCTGCGTCACCGGGCCGGGTGCTCACCCGGGAGGATAGGGTGGCGGGAGAAAGTATCCTCACGTGTCCGGCCACGAGTGACCATGGCCGCGCCGCTCGGCTGGGAAGAAGTGACCGACATGACCCTCTCGATCCTCCGCCGGCTGGCGGTCGCCGCGGCGACCACCGCAGCCACCGTCCTGATCGGCGGCCTCATGGCCCCGGCCGCCTCTGCTGCGCCAACACTGCCTGCGCTGCCTTCGGTCCCCTCGGTGGGTGAGGTCGTCGACGACGTCCTCACCGCCACCGGTGAGCCCGCCCCGCACCGGGTGCAGGGCCAGTACTTCACCTCCCCGGGGGTGCCCGCCGCCGCGCAGGACGCCCGCCCGGCCGTCCTCGTCGGCCCGTCCACCCCGCTGATCGTCGGCCCGTCGCTGTGCACGGCCACCGTCGCCGGCCACGATGCCGCGGGCAACGCCGTCGCGGTCACCGCCGGGCACTGCGGGACGCCCGGGGACGAGGTGCGCTCCGCCGACGACCCGGAGGGCACCGTCGTCGGCACCTTCCAGCGCAACGGGGCCATGGACAACGGCGTCATCCTGCTCAACGACAATGCGCAGGTGACGAGCAGCTACAACGCCGCGTCCATCAGCGCCCTCGGCGGCGGCCAGCCGGCGGCGGGCGCGCAGGTGTGCAAGACGGGCATCGCCACCGGCACGTCCTGCGGGCCGCAGTTCGCGACCTCGGACACCGGTTTCGTGATGCACGTCTGCGCCTCCCACGGAGACTCCGGCGCACCGGTGTACGCCGGTGGCCGGCTGGTCGGCCTGCTCAGCGGCGGGTTCGCCGGACTGCCGTCCTGCACCACCCCGCTGCAGGGCCCCATGCACTCACCGGTCGTGGCGAGCAGCTGGGACGCCGTCGCCGCCGAGATGGACGCCGCCGGCGGGGTCGGCGCCGGGCTGCGTCTGGGCTGATCAGGCTGGTTTGATCAGGCTGGTTTGATCAGGCACCGAGCCGGCCTCGGCCGAGCTGGAGCAGGGAGTTCGCGATGGCGATGCCCTCCGGTCCGAGCTCGGCGCGGAACTGGTTGAGGATCGCCGTCTCACGGGAGTAGACGAGCTTCGTCCCGCCGGAGGCGGTGCGGGTGCGGCCGATGATCTTCGAGATCTCCGAGCGGCGCTTGACCGCCTCGATGATCGTCCGGTCCAGTTCGTTGATCTCCTTGCGGTAGTCCTGGATCTGGGCGTCGGACAACGGATCATCGGTCCCGCTGGAGAACTCCATGTCGTTTGTCATGGTGGCGATTCTACGTCCGTGCGGGGTTGTAGGGTGAACGTGACCCCAACCGACAGGAGAACGCGACAGTGAATCCGGGCCAGTCCGACCCCTTCGATCAGATCCCGCTGCCCACGGAGCCGCCGCCCGGGCCGTGGGACGGTCAGGACGGCCTGTGGGAGCCGCCGCCGGACGAGGAGGACGGCCCGCCGGAGGACGCCGCCGCGTTGCTCGCCGAGATGTCGGAGAACGCCTCCCACCTCGCACCCCTGCCGCAGGTCGCCGCAGCACCGCGTGATCCGTCCGGCGACCCGTCGGTCGACGGGGCGGCACCGGGGCGGGTGATGAGCACCCAGACCCGCGACCAGCTGCTGGACGGGTTGAACCCCGCGCAGCGTGAGGCGGTCACGCACACCGGCTCGCCGTTGCTCATCGTCGCCGGCGCCGGTTCCGGAAAGACCAGTGTGCTCACCCGGCGTATCGCCTGGCTGCTGGCCGGTGGGGTGGCCCCGTGGCAGGTCCTGGCGATCACCTTCACCAACAAGGCGGCCGCGGAGATGCGCGAGCGCATCGGCGGACTCGTCGGCCCGGCGGCCGAACGTATGTGGGTGTCGACCTTCCACTCGGTGTGCGTGCGCATCCTGCGCGCCAACGCCCAGCTGGTCGAGGGGTTGAACTCGAACTTCACGATCTACGACTCCGACGACATGAAGCGTCTGGTCACCATGATCCTGCGCGACCGCAGTCTGGACGCCAAGGAGTTCGCCCCGCGTGCGGTGCTCAGCGTGATCTCCAACTGGAAGAACGAACTGCAGGACCCGCAGGACGCACTCACCGAGGCGCAGGAGGACGGCAACCGGCACCGGGAGACCATCGCCCAGGTGTACCGGGATTACCAGGTGCGTCTGCGGCAGGCCAACGCCGTGGACTTCGACGACCTCATCGGTGAGGTCGTGGGCCTGCTGCGCAACAACCGCGGTATCGCCGACCACTACCGGCGGCGCTTCCGCCACATCCTCGTCGACGAGTACCAGGACACCAACCACGCGCAGTACGTGCTGGTGTCCACCCTCGTCGGCGGGGACGGGGACGGCGCGGCACCCGGTGCCGAGCCCGCCGAGCTGTGCGTGGTCGGCGACGCGGACCAGTCGATCTACGCCTTCCGCGGGGCCACGGTGCGCAACATCGAGGAGTTCGAGCGCGACTACCCGCACGCGCGCACGATCCTGCTGGAGCAGAACTACCGCTCCACGCAGAACATCCTGTCGGCGGCGAACTCGGTGATCGCCAGGAACCAGGGCCGTCGTGACAAGAACCTGTGGACGGACTCCGGCGACGGCGCGTTGATCGGCGGGTACGTCGCCGACAACGAGCACGACGAGGCCCGGTTCATCGCCCAGACCGTCGACGAGCTCGTCGACCGGGGTGACGCGACCTACGGCGACATCGCCGTGATGTACCGGACGAACAACTCCTCGCGTGTGGTGGAGGACGTGCTCGTGCGCTCGGGGTTGCCGTACAAGGTCGTCGGCGGCACCCGGTTCTACGAGCGCAAGGAGATCCGCGACATCGTCGCCTACCTCAAGGTGCTCGACAACCCGGACGACACGATGGGCCTGCGCCGCATCATCAACACCCCGCGCCGGGGTATCGGTGACCGGGCGCTCTCCCAGGTTCGGGTGCACGCCGAGAACATGGGGCTGAGCTTCGCCGCCGGGCTCGCCGCCGCCGGACGTGGCGAGGTGCCGGGGCTCAGCGCGCGCGGGCGCAACGCCATCGCCGGCTTCCTGGAGATGATGGACGGGCTGCGCACCGAGACGGAGTCGGCGGTGATGCGCACCTCCGACGGGGAGTCGTTGGGCATCCCGGACGTCGGCGCAGTCGTGCGCGCGGTGCTGGACTTCACCTCCTACGCCTCCGAGCTGGAGTCCTCCAATGACCCGCAGGACGGCACCCGCCTGGACAACATCAACGAGCTGGTGTCCGTGGGCCACGAGTTCTCCCAGGAGGCGGTGAACCTCGCCGCCTACGAGGCGATGCCGTCGGAGGCTTCTTCGCAGGCTTCTTCCGCGCAGGCGGAGAGTGCTGCTGACGGCGCTGCGGAGAACGCCGCGGAGGGCGCCGTGCTCGCCGAGGGCGAGCCGGAGCCGGGGAGTCTGCAGGCCTTCCTGGAGCGGGTCAGCCTGGTCGCCGACGCCGACCAGATCCCCGCCGAGGACCAGGACATGGTCACCCTGATGACCCTGCACACCGCCAAGGGCCTGGAGTTCCCGGTGGTCTTCCTCATCGGCTGGGAGGACGGCCAGTTCCCGCACATGCGCGCCCTCGGCGACCCGACGGAACTGTCGGAGGAGCGGCGGTTGGCCTACGTCGGTATCACCCGTGCCCGTCAGCGCCTGTACCTGACGCGTGCGATGACGCGGTCGAGCTGGGGCACCCCGCAGAACAATCCGCCGTCGCGGTTCCTCGCCGAGATCCCCGGCGAACTCGTCGACTGGATCCGTGAGGAGCCCGCACCGGCCTGGTCGGACGGCTGGGGTTCCTCCGGTGGCTACGCCGACGGCACGAGCTTCGGCGGTGGCGGCTGGTCCGGTTCCCGGGGCGGTTCCCAGAAGTCGTTCCAGAAGTCGTCCCAGCGTTCGTCGGGTGCCTCGTCGTCGCCGTCGCGTGGCGGCGGGCTGCTGCGTCCGGCGGGCAAGCCGCTGGAGCTGGAGGTCGGTGACCGGGTCAACCACGACAAGTACGGTCTCGGCACGGTCAAGAGCGTCGACGGCAAGGGTGTGAAGGCCACGGTGACGATCGACTTCGGCACCAACGGCACGGTGCGGCTCATGCTCATCGGCGGGGTGCCGATGGAGAAGCTGTAGGGGACAGCGCACGGGAAAACCCGCTGCCGGACCGGAGAGGGTGGTCCTGCAGCGGGTTTTTC
>NZ_JBQSYJ010000034.1:0-16600 GCF_052379185.1 Corynebacterium sp. AOP12-C2-36
TTCTCCTCGACGAGGAGATCCACATCCTGAAGTACTTCGCGTTGACGATCAAGATTCTGATCCGCTGACGACACCCGGGCGTAGCCGTACACCCGGCCGCCGCCGACGCGAGGGTGGGCGCGCTCTGGATCTGTCAAGACTCTCCTAGAGGTCGTTGCAGTACCGTCAAAGTGGCTCTTTTCTGGCCTCACCTTACAGCTAGAACGGTTTCCAGGAAAAGTGTCAGGCCAGTACGCCTCGATTGACACACTCGGAGATAGCACAACCTAACCACCGTGACCCATCTACCGTTTAGCTGATTGACGCTTGACTGTTTAGCGGCTATACTTCTAGTATGAGGGCATCGGAAGTGACCAAGAAGCTCACCGCCGCCGGGGCGACACTGCTTCGCCAACGAGGATCACACCAACGCTGGCAAGCAACCGTCAACGGTGTGACGACCTACACGACCGTCGCCATCCACCGCGGCGACATCCCCACCGGCACGCTACGACAAATCGAAAAACAGATGGAACCCACACTCGGGAAAGGATGGCTCCGATGAACGACACCGCAAGCTACACCGTCGAGGTCGCTCGCGAAGGCCGCGACTGGCTGGCCACTGTCACCGACCTGGAGGGCGTGTCCACATGGGCAACCACCTTTGCAGGGCTTGATCGTGACGTCCGCGAAGCCATTGCCCTGGCCGATGATCTTCCCGACGGTGCCGAAGACAGCCTTGAGATCACCTGGAACCTGCCCGCCGATTCCAGCGAACTCGCCGCCGCACTCACCGTCGCACACCAACGCCGCCACCTAGTCCAGGAACAGCGTCAGCTCGATCCCCAGATCCACACCGCCATTTCCGCACTCACTGCCGCAGGGTGGTCGGTCCGCGACCAGGCCGCCCTGCTGGGCATGTCACCGGGCCGGGTATCCCAGCTCTCCAACCAGGTCGCATAGCCAAGTCCCCACACCATTCCAGCGCCGGCTCCCTCGCACATCACGGCGAGCGATAGCCCACCTCCCGTAAGGAGTTTCAGAAATGCCGGTGGAGATCTTCAGCACTGATGACGTCGCCTTCCATCACCGTATCGACTATTGGCAGGATACCGTCACCGATTCATTCGCCAGTTGCGCTGTCCGCGTGAGCAACACCGACGAGAGCTTCTACGGCCGCATAGTCACGGGCGACCTCGGACCAGTGACATTCTCGCTCGCCGAGTACCAAGCCAGCAGCGGATACGAGATTGTCCGCACGTCCCGGCACATACGGCAGGAAGAAAACGACGACTTCCTCCTCCAGCTTCATCTTGGCGGGGGGCAGATCGGACTGAGCCAAAAAGACCGAGAATCGACGATCGAGCGCCTCGGGGACTTCAGCATACTCGACGACTCTGCTCCTTCGGCGCTGTACTGTCCACCTGATTCCTCGGCTCGCGCAGTCACGGCGTCGATACCCCGAAGCATCCTTATTGATAAGGTGCCGCACCTACGCGACATCACCGGCCTGCACATTGACGGACAATCAGGCACAGGGCAGCTCCTTTCGTCCATGGTGAACGGTCTAGCCTCCAACCTAGAGACCGGATGGCCGAGGGGGATCGCTTCCGCGCGGCTATCCAGTGCATTAATCGATGTGCTCTCCGTCGCGCTCCTGGAAGCACATGGCGGTACTGAGCGGCCGCCGGAGACGTATGCAGCCGGGCTTCTAGAGTCGATCTACCGGTTCGTGGAGAAGAACCTGTCCCGCCCAGACTTGAACGTGCAACTGGTCGCAGATTCACATCACATCTCTCTTCGCTACCTCCATCGCCTCTTCGAGAAGGAGAACGCCACACTGAGCGAGTGGATACGCAATCGCCGGCTCGACAGCGCAAGCCAGCAACTGATCGACCCGACCTACTTGCACGTACCGGTGAGCAAGATCGGTGCCCACTGGGGGTTCCCGGACCCCAGCGCATTCTCCCGAGCATTCCGTGCACGATTCGAGATGCCCCCACGCGACTACCGCACGGCCTTCCTTCCAGAAAACTGACTCTCGACCCCCACGGCCCCCCTCTCCTCGGGACGTCCGGGACGCCGAGAGCTGCAGCCCGCAGCTTCGGTATCCGATGCTCCTGCAGCCGGCTGGTCGCGAGTAAGAAGGCGCTCTAGTACCGATCATCCCGCGCTCAACCGGGACAGTGCCCGACCGCGCTCGGAGAGCGCAGTCCTGCAGTACGCCTCACGTCAAGTCTCTGGCACCCGATGACAAGCCACGCCATACCTGCCATCCGTAGCTTGAAGATCAAACGGCATAAGGACTGCGAGCAGACAATGCCCGAGTCCGCCGCAAGACCTCTGACACGGCAGGAGCACATTGTGGATACTAAAGAGAAAGACTCGGACGCCATCCTCGGCGACCGGCGCGATGAACTGGATGCTCTCGACACGCAACTCCTGAACATCCTCCGCCGCCGTCTCGAATGCTGCGTGAGCATCGCACAGCTCAAACGGGAACACGACATCCCCATGATGCAGCCCGGCCGGGTCGGTGTCGTGCATCAGAGAGCCGAAGCCTTCGGCCAGGAACATGGCATCAGCACTGATTTCCTGCGCAGCCTCTACGACGTGATCATCACCGAGACGTGCCGCGTCGAGGATCTCATCATCGACGACGTACCCACCTCGAACGACAACACACCGTCGAGGTAGCACCATGATGCGAACCCTCCTGATCGATAACTTCGACTCGTTCACCTACAACCTCCGCGATCTCGCCCACCGTGTCTTCGGAGCTGAACCCGTCGTCATCACCAACGACGCCGACTGGAATGACATCGCCCTCGATGACTTCGATGGCATTATCGTCTCGCCAGGACCGGGGCGCCCCCAGCATCCTGACGACCTGGGTATCTCACGCCACGCTTTCGAGCAGGACCGACTGCCTGTGCTGGGCGTCTGCCTCGGCCACCAAGCGCTCTCGTTTGCTTCGGGCGCGACCGTCGACCTCGCCCCCGAGCCTATGCACGGCAGAGTCACGACCATGCATCACTATGGCACGGACCTCTTCCAGGGCATGCCCCAAGGGTTCCGAGCCGTGCGCTACCACTCGCTGGCAGTCACCGATCTACCGGCCGAGCTCGAGGCAACCGCATGGACCCCCGACGGAGTGGTCATGGCAGTCCGCCACACGACCCGGCCGTACTGGGGAATCCAGTTCCATCCCGAGTCCGCACTGACCGAGTGGGGCGAAGCAATGCTAATGAACTTCCAAGACCTCGCGCATGCACGCCGGAACAGTCGCACAGCGGGCATCCAGCACAGAGAACATCGCTCGCAGCTGCGAATCGAATGGCAGCGAATCGACGGCGAGACTGACACACAGCATCTGTTCGAAGACCTCTACGCCGCTGGTGAGACGAGCTTCTGGCTCGATAGCTCGACCGCGGACCCGATCTCGAAGCGCCTGACGATCATGGGAGATGCCACGGGGCCACTGGCCGAGGTTCTGCAGTACAACGTCTCTGTTCGACAGTGGCACATTCACCGCGCCGACGGCGACCACGTCATCAACCAAGGCTTCTATGCCTACCTTCGAGCTCAACTGCGCGAGCGCGCAGTGCCCGCAGTCGAGAGCCTTCCATTCGACTTCAACCTCGGCTACGTCGGAGCTCTCGGCTACGAGCTCAAAGACGAGACAGTCGAAACACCTACCCACCGATCACCGCGACCCGATGCAGCACTGCTATTCGCCGATCGAGCCATCGTCATCGACCATCGCGAGTGCTATACCTACCTGCTCGCCCTCGTCGATGACACTCGACCGTCCACACGAACCGCCGCCACCGACTGGATCTCGCGGACATCGTCCATCGTGCGCGACGGCATCGCTGAGGCAGATGACCGCCCCTCCGCGAGCACGAATGCCCCGATCGCGACACTGCCTGCTGCGCTCGAGTTCCAGCTCGACCAGGACCGCGCTGCGTATCTGGCGAGCATCCAGACGTGTCTGGAGAAGATCCGCGACGGCGAGTCCTATGAGATCTGCCTGACGAACACGGCCGAAGGCGGTCCGCTGGCCGATGCATATGCCGCATATCGCGCACTGCGGCAGACGAGCCCGGTTCCGTTCGGCGCCTTCCTGCGTTTCGGGGACCTCGCGGTCCTCAGCGCTTCCCCCGAACGGTTCCTTCGGGTCGGTGGCGACCACCACGTCGAAGCGAAACCGATCAAGGGCACCCGCCCTCGTGGAGCTACTCCGGGGGAAGACCAGGAGCTGCGCAAAGACCTATCGACCAATGGGAAGGACCGTGCGGAGAATCTGATGATCGTCGATCTACTGCGCAACGATCTCAACCGGGTCTGCACCGTCGGCAGCGTCCGTGCGGACGACATCTTCGCCGTCGAGACGTTCTCCCACGTCCATCAGCTCGTCAGCACCATCACCGGCACCCTGCGGCCGGAGCTGACAGCTGTGGACTGCGTGCAGGCCACCTTCCCAGGGGGCTCCATGACCGGTGCTCCCAAGATCCGCACGATGGAGATCATCAGCACGCTCGAGCACCGCGCACGCGGCTTCTACTCGGGGGCCATCGGCTGGTTCTCCCTCAGCGGTGCCGTTGACCTGAGTATCACCATTCGCACCCTTGTCACGGATCGCGCTTCCACCACGTTCGGCGTCGGCGGCGCCATCGTCGCCCAGTCGGACCCCAGCGACGAGTTCGAGGAAACCCTCGTGAAGGCCAGCGCCCTGCTCTCCGCTCTTGAATCGAAGGTGATCAACGCATGAGCACGACACCCAGCACGCATGCACCGCAGCCGAAACACGCCGTCATCATCGGATTCGGCCCCGTCGGCCAGATGATCACAAGCATCCTCGCCCCGCACGGCTGGCTCATCCACGCCCTCGATACCCGATCACGCGCCAGTCTCGACGACGCGAAAGCCCTGAGCGCCCTGGAACAGTACCACCAGGTCGATGCCCGCCAACCGACACCCGCGACAGCCGAAGCACTGACGCGCTGTTCCCTGGCTGTACTCGCTGTGCCCGAGGAATCCGCACTCGAGACACTCGAAGCGCTCGCCCCGCTCCTGCCAACGGATGCACTCCTCGTCGAGACGCTCTCCCGTAAAGACCGACTCCGCTCTCACCTCGCGGCAACGGTGCCCCATCACGCGATGCTCAGCATCAACCCGCTGTTCCATCCCGACCTAGGCCCACGCGGCAACCGCATAGCGGTGATCGACCCGGGCGCGCACCCCTCAACTACCGACTTCCTGGCCTGCATCGAGGACGCGGGCGCCCACGTTGTCGCGCTGAGCGGTCGGGAGCACGACGAAGAACTGGTCGCCGTGCAGGCCCTCACGCACAGCGCCCTCCTGGCCTTCGCAGGCAGTCTGCCGAGCCTCGTCACCGATGTCGATCGCTGCCTGGAGTTCGCGCCCCCACCGACCCGCCTGCTGATGGCCCTGGCAGCTCGCGTGGTCTCGGGCTCGCCGGAGACTTACTGGGACATCCAAGGCGCGACCCCTGGAAGGCCACCGGCACGCACCAGCCTGGCGCGAGCACTGGCTCGACTCGACGACGAGCTCGAGCAGGAATCACCCGCGGCATTCATCCGCTCCCTGGCAGAGAACCGCGCATGGTTCTCCGCGCGTCTTGCCACTCTCACCGATGTCGCTCAGAGCGCTCTCGGACACAGCATCGACACCACCGTGCGGGAACCTCCAGCCGTCGACGACCCGACCACGACCCACCGACTTTGAAGGAGACTCCCGATGTCCACAACGACCAATAGCCGGAGAAACGTCTACGAACGACGCTCAGCCTGGACAACCGACATGTACGACCAGGCGGCCCAGGCCGGCATCACCAACCACAGCGTCCGTGAACGCACGCCAGACGGCGTAATCCTCGACGACGGAAAGACCTACACCGAATTCGTGTCCTGTTCCTACCTCGGACTCGAATCCCACCCTCGCCTGATCCACGCCGCCCAGGACTGCATCCGGAACGTCGGCGTGCACCTGTCGGCCTCGCGCAACAGCATGCACACCACTGATCTCGATGACCTCGAGGGCGCACTGACGACGATGTACGGCGGGTCTCAAGCCATCGTCTTCAACTCCGTCAGCAGTGTCCACCTCGGCGTACTGCCGCTGCTGGGGACGGGTCTTCTGCCCAGCTACCCGATCGCCAGGAACGGCGTGGAGTTTCTCTTCGACCGCACCGCGCACGCGTCCATGCAGAGCCTGCGCGGCATCCTCACCCAGATCGGCCCAACCAATCGCTTCGACAGCACCGACCTGAGCACCCTCGAACCCCTGCTGGCGGAAGCGAAGAACGCTTCCCGCAGTCCCATCATCCTCGTCGATGGTGTGGGCTCGATGGGCGGCCTCATTGACGTTGCAGGCTTGGCCCGTCTGGCCGCCGAGCACGGTGGATACCTCTACATCGACGACGCGCACGGCACGTCGATCGACGGTCATCTCGGAACCGGCTACGCCTACACCGCCCTGTCCGGGAACATCACCGGCGAAGTACTCCTCGTCGGGTCCCTCTCCAAGGCCTTCGGCGGCTCCGGTGGATTCGCTCTCGTCGATACCGTAGAAGACGCCGCGATAATCCGTCGCGAAGCCAACCCCCTCATCTTCGGACACGCCAATATGGCACCCCACACCGCCGTCAACGCCGAATCCGCGCGTATGCACTTGGACGGTTCGGTCGAAAAACTCCAGACCACCCTGTGGGACAACGTCGCACACTTCGACAAGGTCACCGGCGACCAGGGCGTCAACGCCGGGTCACGATCACCGATTCGAGGGATCACCTTCGACAGCGAACAGGCCACTCTCAAGGCCGGCATCGCATTGAAGGAAGCCGGCGTTTTGTGCTTCCCCGTGTTCTACCCGGTCGTGGCTCATGGCACCGGGCTACTGAGATTCGCACTGTCCGCACGGCACACCCCGGACCAGATCGACCACCTCGCCTCCCACATCAACTGAACCCCACTCTCGCTAGGAGAATCCCCATGACCACGAAGACATTCGACATCGTCGTCGTCGGCAACGGAGCCATCGGCAGCTCGCTGGCCGTCGAACTCGCCGACCGCGGCCTCGCGGTCGCGCTGATCGGCCCCGAGAACAGGCAGTACGCAGCATCGACCGCCGCAGGAGCGATGCTCGGCTGCTTCGGTGAGGTCACCGCCGACCTCATCAACGACGAGCCCGGCCGAGCGAAGTTCGCCCTCGACCTGAAAGCCAAGGACCTCTGGTCGGACTGGGTCGAGAAGATCTCCGACCACTCGCCTCTAGATGGCACCGACCTGTTCACCTCCTCGGGGACCACGGTGATCCTCAACACCGTTGGTACCCGCGAGATCGACAGCGAGAACTTCTCCGCCATCCAGCAGACTCTGCAGGAGAACAATGAGCCTTTCGATGCCGTCGACGTCGACGACATCGGCTGGGTCGACGCCGACCCGAACTCTCGCCCGCTCGAAGCGATTCACATTCCCGGTGAGCACGCGGTCGATTCCGGCCGCCTGCTGGCACGCCTCGAAGGCGCCGCAGCCGCCCGCGGCTGCACTCTCATTCATGAACGAGCCGCGAGCCTGCGCGAAGAGCAGGGCCGCATCCGCGCCGTGATCCTGGAGAACGGCGACGTGCTCGAGGCCGGCCAGGTCGTGCTCGCTGCCGGTGTGGGCTCGCAGGGACTCATCGATTCTGTGCCCGGGCTCGGCGCCACCATTCCCCGCCTGGTCGCCGGTTACGGCGTCTCCGCCGTGATGACCACCCATGACGGAACCCAGCCTCAATCCGTGATCCGGACCCCGAACCGCGCATTCGCCTGCGGCCTCCACGTCGTGCCGCGAGGCCGGGGACAGGTCTACGTCGGCGCGACCAACATCATCAACCCGACCGTGATGACCGAACCCGTCCTGCGCGACCTGGAGTTCGTCCTCGGATGTGCGCACCGCCAGATCCGCCGGAACCTCTGGTCAAGCACCGTGCGACGCATCAACGTCGGCAACCGGCCCGTCTCTCTCGACGGGTTCCCTCTGCTGGGCGAGACCCCGGTCCAGGGTCTGTGGATGACCACCGGCACCTACCGCGACGGCCTGTTCCTGTCGCCGCTGATCGCCCAGGAATTCGCTGACCGTCTCACCGGTGGCAGTGGCGAGGCGGATCTGTCGCTGTTCACCCCCGAACGAGGCCCGGTCCAGCGAGCGGGCGGCCGCTCCCGCGTCGTCGACACGACCGTCCAGCACATGCTGGCCACCGGCTACGAGCACCACTGGACGATCCCCACGGACTGGCAGGAGTACCTCGAAGCCGACCTCCAGCCCATCTACCAGAACTGGGCCGATCAGATCGACGACGACTTCACCCCGCCGCCCGAGCTGGTTGCCTCCTCGCGCCTGCACCCGCAAATGGTGCAGTGGCTACGCGACTACTATGACGCCACCCGCGAGAAGTTCGGTGCTCCGGACCGAGCACCGGCCCCGACCCGGGCAGAACTCATTCGGAGAGCGACGCGGCAACTGCACACGGCCACCGTTCCCAGCCCCGGCGCTGACGCGCAGGCCCTGGCCGAGCACGCCTTCGGCCCCACCGACGACACGGCGATACCGGATCCGGCCGACCGTGATCAGTTCCTCGACTTGGTAGTACGGCGTAGCAACCGGGAGCCGCTGGAGTACCTGACCGGACACGTCCACGTTCTCGGACTCGATCTCACCGTCCGTCCGGATGTGTTCATCCCCCGGGTGCAGTCCGAAGCTATGGTCGACGCTGCGCTCGAGAACCTGTCCACCCCCGCACCGACGGTCGTTGATCTGTGCACCGGGACCGGAGCGATCGCTCTCGCCATCGCGGCCCGGCTGCCGCAAGCCCGCGTGATCGGAGCCGACATCTCCGAATCCGCTGTGGCCTGTGCCCAAGACAATGCCAACCGCCTGGAGGCCGTCGATTCCAGACAGGTCGAGTTCCTCCAAGCCGACATCGGCGGCGATGACTTCGCCGATCACGTAACCGGTGCGACGGATCTCGTCACCGCGAACCCGCCCTACGTGCCCACGGACCTGCACATGCCGAACGAATGGGCGGTCTACCACCCGAAGAGCGCCCTGTACTCGGGGCCAGACGGCCTCGACCTCACCCGCGTCGTGGCCCAGACCGCGCACCGGCTCTTGCGGCCCGGCGGTACGTTCGCCCTCGAGCACTATGACGCGGCGCTCGACGAGGTCCTCACCATTCTCACCGAAGCCGGCTTCGGGCAGGTCACTAGTCACCGTGACCACGACACGCTTCCGCGATTCATCCTCGCGGTCAAGGAGAGTTAATGGACGCACATTTCAGCCGACGCAGGTTCGTCCAGGGCAGCGTAGCCGCCGCCGCCGCGGCCCTGTTCGAACCCGGCGCCTTCGCACCCCGCGCCCATGCCACGGCAGGCGGCATGGGAGGTACAGGCACCGCCATCAGCACGGCAACGAACATCACGCTGAGTACGCACCCCGGCAGTGACGTCACAGTCATCGATGTCGGCAACGTGCTGTGGCGCCTCCCCGTCGGAGGTGGACAGGCGCGCCGCCTCACCGACGACGTCGAAGACGCCACCTGGCCGAACCTGACCCCGGACGGACGCACCGTCGTGTTCCAGTCGTTCCGGCATGGCACCTACGATCTGTGCGCACTCGACCTGCGCACCGATACCGTCTCCCGCCTGACCACAGGAACCGAGGACGACCAGGACCCCCACGTATCATCGAACGGCAAAGACATCGTATTCATCTCCGACGCCGGAGGCACCAGCACCGTATGCCGGATCAGTGTCCGAGGCGGCGACCGGCACGTCCTCACCGGCGGTGACGACGATCGGGCCTATCACTCACCGCGATGGCATCCCGACGGCACGCACGTTGTCTATGTCGCCGATGACACCCGTATCGAGCGACTCCACATCAAGACCGGCAACACTGAGACCCTTCGCACGGTTGAGGAGGGCCATACGGTCCGGGGGCTGTCGTACTCGCCGTCCGGGAAGCTGATCTACGTCGTTTCCAGCACCCCGCAGGCATGGCTCGAACACGACGGGCAACGCCTGAGCGATCCCGAAGACGAAGAACCCGCGCCCCTGCCCGCAGCGTGGCTGTCAGACACAGAGTTCATGTACGCCACCAGCGGAGAGATCCGCCGACGCACACTGGAGGGATCACAGACCTGCGCCGTGCCGTTCACCGTCGCCCTCTCGGCGGCAGCTACTCCTGCAGCGATCGCTCCCCGCCTGGACCTGGAGGCTCATGGTCCGGCGCTCGGGCTCACCGGGGCGGCACTGTCCCCGGACGGCACCCAGGTGTGTTTCCGCGCGCTCAATGCCTTGTGGATCAGTGACCGTGCTGGTGAGACGAGAGCGATCACCGAGGACGGCTACTTCAACGCCGATCCCGCCTGGGAGCCTGACGGGGCGGCGATCATCTACACCAGCGACCGCAAAGGGATCGTCAACCTGTGGCGCCACGATCTCGCCGACGGCACCGACACGCAGCTGACATTCGAAAAAGACGGTGCGCTGCTGCCCTCGGTCTCACCGGACGGTACATTGGTGGTTTTTCACGATGAGGTCGGCGGTACGCATCGGTTGGAGCTCGCTTCCGGCACGGTCACGGAGTTGCTGACCGGGCACGAGACACCGGGTAAGGCGACGTGGTCGCCTGACTCCACGAAGATCGCGATGGCCGTGCACCAGCCGGCCTCCGCACGCTCCGACAGCGGTCTCAATCAGGTGCTCGTCCTCGACCTTGTCAGCGGAGAAACGTTTACCCAGCCCTTCGCACAGGATCTATCGATCGCAACACGCAACCACAACGGCCCCGTCTGGGCTGCCGACGGCACCACATTCTACGCGGTCTGTGAAAGCAGGCTGCATCGCGTCCCGATCGATTCAACCGGACGAATCACCGCCGAAGCCGACATCGCATCCGACGCAATAGCCGACAGCGTGACCAGCTCGGCTTCCGGAGAGATCGCATTCCTCTCTCTGGGAACGTTCCGTCTGCTCGGTACTTCTGCCGAGGTCCGGCCCTCCCTCGACTACACCCGACAGAACCGGCCCGAACGGTTCACGCTGCGTGCCGGACGACTCTGGAATGGGGTGGACGGTGACTACCAGCACAACGTCGACGTCACGATCTCAGACGGCATTATCACCGACATCCTGCCTGCCGATGAGGCTCAGGCAGCTAACGTTAATGCTTCGTCATACACGCTTATGCCGGGGCTGATCGACATGCACAACCACTGGCACATGCGTGGCCGCGCCTGGGGAAACCGGCAAGGACGGCTGTGGCTGGCCTATGGGGTGACGACCAGTCGCTCGGCGGGCGACCTCGCCTACGAGGCCCGTGAGACACGTGAAACCATCCACGCCGGCACCGGTATTGGCCCGCGGTTCCTCAACACCGGCGAGCCTCTCGACGGCAACCGGTGCTCGTTCGGGTTCATGCGGTGCGTGACCTCGGCCGAGCAGGTCGACCGTGAGATCGAACGCATTCTCGCGCTCGGCTACAGCTGTGTGAAGTCCTACCAGCGTCTGCCGGTCGCCCTCGAACGCCGACTCGTCGATGGACTCGCGGCCCACGGGATCCCCGTGATCTCCCACTATGTCTACCCGGCAGTTGCCTCAGGTCTGCACGGCATGGAGCACACCGGCGGTGGTAACCGGCTCGGCTACTCTCGCACCCTCAGCGCCGCCGAAGGCCTGACCGCCGCCGATACCGTCTCCCTGCTCTCGGGCGGCGACTTCTGGGTGTCCTCGACACTGCTGTTCGCCGCGGAAGTCCACGCGGACTCCCGCGACCTCGTCGACGATGAACGCACCCGCGTGCTCTACCCCTGGTGGGACTACCAACGTCTCCAGGACAAGGCCGATCAAGCTGCCACAGACCCCGACCCCATCAACCTGGCCTGGACCCGCGGCGATGTGGACTTGCTGCGGTCGGTGAACGAGGCTGGAGGACTCGTTGTTCTGGGCACTGACGCGCCCTTGGACGACCTCGGAGTCAGTATTCACACCAATCTCAGGGCTCTCGTCCGTCACGGCTTCACCCCGGTTGACGCGCTACGCACCGGGACAGTCAACGCGGCCAAAGCTCTCGGAGCGAGCGAACTTCTCGGACAACTCACCGTCGGGGCGCATGCAGACATGCTCATCGTCGACGGCGACCCTCTGACGGATATCGCCGACACCGCCAGAATTCGTGACGTGTTCGTTGACGGCCACCGACACGACATCTCGGACCTGCTCGACCCCTACCGCGACTCGTCGGATACCACCGGCAGCGTCGCATTGACCATGACCGCACACACGTGCTGCAGAAGGAGAAAATAATGTTCCACCTCGATCAGCCCATCACCACCTCCCGTCTCATCATCAGACCCTTCACGCTCGCGGACGAAGCCGACATGCTCGACTTCGAATCACGGGAAGATGTTGCCCGGTACCTCTTCAACGAGCCTCGAACGCCAGAGGATAATGCCGAGGAACTGGCCAAGCGGGCGACCCAGACAAAGCTGGAAAACGACGGGGATACGCTCCTACTAGCCGTCGACTACGACGGCACCGTGATCGGCTACGTGCTACTCATGCTGGTCAGCCGTGACAACTCTCAGGGGGAGTTCGGATACGTCTTCCATCCCGGGCATCAGGGCAAAGGGCTCGCTTCGGAAGCGGCTGTCGAGATGCTCCGACTGGGGTTCGACACCCTGAACCTGCACCGCATCATCGGACGGTGCGATCCACGAAACGACGCCTCGGCCCGACTCATGGAACGACTCGGCCTGCGCAAGGAAGCTCACTTCCGTGAGTTGGAGATTTTCAAGGGCGAATGGGGCGACGAGTTGACCTTCGCGATGCTCAAGGGCGAATGGGACCAAAGAAAGCACACCGAGTGAATCACGACAACGAAACCACACGACCCGACACTCTCGGCGCCGAAACCCGGACCCCCACTACCTCCCGCGCCAGACGAGGTCGATGGATCGTCCTCACCGCCGTCTCCCTGGGTCTACTGTTGGCAACGGTCGACACCTCGATCCTCTATATAGCCGTCCCTGTTCTTGAGGACGCCTTGGGAGCGAGCACGAGCGAGTCCCTGTGGATCATCAACATGTACCCGCTGGTAATGACCGGGCTGCTGCTGGGCACCGGCACTTTGGGAGACCGGTACGGTCACAAGCTGGTGTTCCTCCTCGGGATCGCCTTGTTCGGGCTGGCTTCCCTGTTCGCAGCGTTCTCACCGACACCGGGTATCCTCATCTTCTCCCGGGCACTACTCGCCGTCGGTGCAGCTCTCATGCTGCCAGCGACACTCGCGATCATCCGCATTACCTTCGACGACGAGCGCGAACGTAACATCGCCATTGCTGTCTGGTCGAGTGTGTCGATCGGCGGAATCGCCTTCGGCCCTCTCATCGGCGGACTGATGCTCGAGTGGTTCTGGTGGGGTTCAGTCTTCCTGATCAACGTCCCGATCGTGATCGGGACGTTGATCCTCACCGCGATCTACGCCCCGAAGGCCGTCGAAGAATCAGCCGTGCCATGGGATATGGTCTCCTCCATCTTGGCGCTCGTAGGCCTGACAGGACTCGTCGCCGCGATCAAGGAGATCGCATCGACTGCGCCCTCGGCGATGATCATCGTGGGCTCCCTAGTCGCCAGCGGTGTCGGCTTCACGCTATTCGTCACCCGTCAACACCACTTGGACACACCGCTGCTGGACTTCGGCATCTTCCGTAACGCTGCCGTGGCCGCCGGTGTCCTCGCCGCCGGGCTGAGCACGTTCGTGTTCGCCGGAATCGGGGCAGTGACCTCGCTGTATTTCCAGACAGCCGCTGGATACACACCGCTGCAGGCCGGTCTGCTCGTGGGCTGCATCGCCGTCGGCGCGACAATCACCTCCCTGGTCAGCGGTTCGCTCCTGACACGCATCGGACCGCGGACGCTGCTGTTGGTCGCGACCGTCCTGGCTGGTATCGGCTACGGCCTGGCCTCGCTAACCCTGGACGCCCACATCACCTGGTTAGGGCTGAGCTTGTTCGTCGCCGGCACCGGCATCGGCGCACTAATTACCGTGGCCTCATCCACGATCATAACCAACGTCACCCCTGAACGCGCAGGCATGGCCTCCGCCGTCGAGGAGGTCTCCTACGAGTTCGGCAGCCTTCTCTCGGTGACAGTGCTCGGCAGCGTCTACACCACGATGACCGCTCTCTCGACATCCGGCACTGACGGCTATCGCACCGTGCTCCTGATCGTCAGCGGAGCCTGCGTACTCGCCCTGGTTGGTTTAGCCGTGCTTGTCCGCAAAGCCCCCGCGCTGAAGGCCGCGCCTCACTAAGAGGTCTCCCACCGGTGCCCTTGTAAAGTGGTGTCGGCGATGCCCGGAAGCTGATCGAGACGCGTATACCCGATCTGTTGGCCCTGGCCTCTCAGGCGCCGGCGAAGGCCTTGGCGACGATCACCGCATCCGGGTTCGGACACCCGAAGGCGAACACCCGGCCTTGGCCTTTGCATAGCGCGTGCATCGCCTCCACCCACCTGTAGCGTCCGGTAGTCCGACACCGACTTCTTGAACGGGCCTGCTCCCGGTGCGCCAGCGTCCCCGACGCCGTATCAGTAAACACCCGGGCGCAGCCGTACTTTTTCAGCGCGTCGTGTTGCAGTCGGGCATCCTGATCAGTTGTCGACACCCGGGCATAGCCCAACACCTCACCCACGACAACCCCCCGGTGAGTTCATGGAGAAAACAAGACTAACGACCCGGAGCACCGTCGCTCGCGAAATCCGTTCAGCAGCTAATGACTTAAGTGTCACAACTGTCCCTACTCCCACAATCCCAGTTCCCATCGCCGGTAGTACCGCATGCTAACCAGGCTAGTTGTTCATGACATCAAATACTGCGTCGTTACTCGTCACCGGACAACGTGGTGACACATTGATTATGACACAGTGTTGTGACACTCGCCTGTGAATGTGATCGCTATATGGCGTGGAATCTTGACGACTCTGTGTCGCGGTGTTCTGCACCGGGCTCGACAGAAGATCGGCCATGTTCTCCGGCGCCCACACGCCTCCGCATCGCTTCCTTTGCCCCCTCGTCGGTCACTCGATTCGCTGCGACCCGTTCTCGCCGTCTGGGTGGCTATTTATGGGTCGATCGGTATCCCGTCTCCTCACCAAGCCGAGGACAGTCGCGACAAGTGCAAGGGCAAGGGCAAGGTAGGCGAAGCCGACTACAGCACGCCACGATGACGGCCCGTCGGACATTGCGATTAGCAGACAACCTATGACCAGCAGAGTCACAGGTGCGCCGAATATCCTGAAGCTCACGTTGTTTCCTTCCACCGGGAAAACGCCAGTAGAGGCGCTGGATGGCCGTGCGTTTACCTCTGGCGATGCTAGACGGCGGATGACTGGGTGGTGCTATCGATATGCTGCTGCTTGTATGCACGCGGCAGTCTGTTGTCGAGGTAAGCGCCCGGAATGCAGCCGATTGCCAGAAGGACGAGTAGTGCGATCAGGCCGGCGAACTGCTCCAGTACAGGGGTGGTGATCCCGAACCACTGAGGCCAGATCCCATAAATGACCATGCAGGCCACCCCGAACAGTCCGAACACGCCCAGGGCTTTCTGGCCTGGTGTGCGCTTGCGCGGTCCGGAGAACTGGGCGGCGTAGTCTTCTGGGGATCCGAACTCCTCGACAGGGCTTGTGCCGGTAGCCGTCACAGCCTCATCAACGGTGTGCGGAACATCAGCGACCGCATCTTCTGTGCATCCGCGGCGGCGAAGTTGGTGTGCGAGGTCATGGTGATAGCTCATTGTGCAGTGCTCCTAGCTAGGGTTCGGGGTGCTCGGTGTCGTGACGGTGGCGGTGAGGATGTCGCAGACATCTGACCACTGGGCTTGCAGGTGCCGGTAGTGCTCATTGCCCTCATCGGTGATGGTGAGAATCTTCCGGGCAGGGCCAGTCTCGGGTGTCTGCCATTGACTGGTGATGTAGCCGGCGTCCTGCAGTTTGCTTAAGTGCGGGTACACGGTTGTCCCCCGTGCAGAGATGCCAGCGGCGCGGAGCTTCTCGACGAGACCGTAGCCATGGCCCGGCTCATCAATAAGCAAGCGAAGCAATAGCAAAGGCAGTGCCGGACGCAACCAATCACCGAAGCTAATAGTCTCTGACATGACTACATCATATGTCTGAGTAGTCTCTATAGCAACTAGTTGTAGTCATGGCCTACGTGCGCGTGGCTCTTCGCCTTAAAATACTAAAGGTTTACAAGACACACACACAACGAGCATCTCAAAATCCGCGGATCCTGCGGAAACCAACACGAAAACTGTCTCGCTAACCTGTCTTACCGCAATGTGTTCCGTCTTCTTTCGTGCTGGGGGTTAGTGAGGCATGATGGTGGGTATCAGACTGTTGGGCTATACCCGGGTATCCACCGTCGGTCAGGATCCGACCCTTCAACACGACGCCTTGCACGCCGCCGGGGTCCAGAACCGTGATGTCTTCAGCGATGTCACCTCCGGGGCGAAGAATGCGACCGAACGTCCCGGAATGAAGAAACTTCTCGCTTAC
>NZ_JBQSYJ010000035.1:0-16385 GCF_052379185.1 Corynebacterium sp. AOP12-C2-36
CGGCCCACCACCCCCGGGGCCGGGCCACCGGGACTCTTTCCGGCTACGGGCTGTCACTGCCCGCGGCCGCGTCAGTAGTGTGCGGGCGGGTCACTTCCGGGGAAGGACTCCTCCTCCCACTGGTCGACCCTGTTCTCGGCGGCCTCGTGGCTCTCCTTGCCGGAACCGGGACGCTCGGACTCGTCGTCCGCGATCTTCTTCTTGGCCAGGTCCTCGTCGTCGCGCTTCTTGTCGTCGCTCATCGTGACCTCCATGTACCTGTCGGAAATGTCGGGATCCGTTACAGGCCCCAGGTTACGCTCCCCGCCCGCTACCCTGCAGCCTCGACAGCGTCGAATTCTCCGCCCAGTTCCTCCGCCAACGCCACGATGACGCCCTCCGGCCCACGGAGGTAACACAGCGAATAGGCGTCCCCGTAGCGCACGATCTCCCCCATCAACGTCGCCCCACGAGCGCGAAGTCGCCGGACGGTGTCGTCCAGGTCGTCGACGGCGAACATGAGTTGCCGCAGCCCCGGGCGCTGCACCGGCTCGGGCGCACCCGGCGCGGCGTCGGATTCCGGGGCCAGGTACCTGGTCAGCTCGATGCGTCCGTGCCCGTCGGGGGTGTGCAGCATCGTGATGTCGGCGACGACCCCCTCGATCCCGCAGATCCGGTCGACCCAGCGGCCCTGGACCTGTGTACTGCCGTCGACGTGCATCCCCAGTTCCACGAAGAAGTCGACCGCACCGTCGAGGTCCCCGACGACGACGGTCACGTGGTCCATGCGTTGCAGTGCCATGCCGACCGAGGATAGCGGCGTGCGGCTCAGCGCCGCTCGCCGCTGCGCAGCGGAGGTGTTCCGGGAACGTCCACGGTGGCGGCGAGGCTTCCCAGCAGCTTCAGGCGTTCCTCGGTGGGGCTGCCGGGTTCGGCGGTGTAGCCGAACATGAACCAGTCCGGGTTGGCGGGCAGGTCCATCGCCTCGTAGGTCAGTTCCAGGTCGCCGACGTCGGGGTGGTTGATGCGTTTCACCCCGGCGCGGTGGTGGCGCACGTCGTGGGCGGCCCAGCGCTGCCGGAAGGCGTCGCTGCGGGTCACCAGTTCACCGATCAGGTCGGTCAGTCCCTTGTCGTGGGGGTTCTGGCCGGCGTAGGTGTGCATCGTGGCGACGATGGCGTCCGCCCCGGCGTCCCACTCGGGGAAGAAGGTACGCGCCGCCGGGCTGAGGAACATGAACCGTGCGGTGTTGCCGCGCCCGTCGGCGTCCTGCAGTACCGGCGCGTACAGCGCCCGGCCCAGGGCGTTGGCGGTGACCAGGTCCATGCGCCGGTCGCGCACCCAGACCGGGGCGCCGGTGACGGCGTCGACGAAACGTTGCAGACCCGGCGTCACCGTGCGTACCTGCCGGCCCCGCTTGCCCTGCCGCCGCGCCGGGTAGGGGTCGGCGGCGCGGGCGAGGTCGTGGAGGTGGTCGTTCTCGGCGTCGTCGAGGCGGAGGGCGCGCGCCACGCTGTCGAGGATCTCCGGGGACACCCCGCGCAGGTCCCCGCGTTCCATCTTCGCGTAGTAGTCCACGCTGATGCCGCCGAGCATGGCGACCTCCTCGCGGCGCAGCCCGGGCACGCGGCGGCGTCCACCGCCGATGATCCCGACCTGCTCGGGGGTCACCTTGTCACGCCTGCTGCGCAGGAAGTCGCCGACCTCGTTTCGCTGATCCATGCCCTTCACGCTAACCGTCGCTGCGCGCCCGTGGGGTGTACGGCGAATACACGGATCATCCGTCACTTCCCGCGGGTGTCCGCGCGCGGTGCGATGGATGCCATGACAACCAGCACCACCGGCACAACCTCCCCGCCCCGCCACACCACCATGATCATGGTGCTGGTGCTGGCGAGCTACTTCATGATCCTGCTCGACAACTCGATCATCTTCACCGGCCTGCCGCAGATCCAGGCGTCCTTCGGCCTGTCGGACGCCACGGCGGCGTGGACGCAGAACGCCTACACACTGGTCTTCGGCGGGCTGATCCTGCTCGGCGCACGCCTCGGCGACGTCCTGGGACGTCGGCGGGTGTTCATCGCCGGGCTGGCCGTGTTCGGCGTCGCCTCACTGCTGGTCGGCGCGGCGCAGGACGCCACGTGGTTGATCGCCGCCCGGGCGGTGCAGGGCGCCGGCGCGGCGGTCGTCGCACCGTCCTCCCTGTCGTTGATCACCGCGCTCTTCCCCGCCGGCCCGCAGCGCACGCGGGCCACCGCGGCCTACGGCACCACCGCCGGGCTGGGCGCGAGCCTGGGTCTCGTCGTCGGCGGGGCGTTGGCCTCCGCGGTGTCCTGGCGGGCTGGTTTCCTGGTCAACGTGCCCATCGCGGTGGTGATGATCGTGCTCGCCGCACGCTACCTGCCCGGCTTCCGGACGGTCCGGGCGCGTTTCGACCTCACCGGCGCGCTGGCGTCCACGGTGGGCATGGGTGCGGTGGTCTACGGCATCATCAACGCCGGCGAAGACGGGTGGACGCAGCCGCGCGCACTCGGCCCGCTGCTCGGCGGACTGGTCGTGCTCGTGCTCTTCGTCGTCGCCGAGCGGGTCGCACCGCAGCCGGTCCTGCCCCTGCGGCTGTTCGCCAGCCGGCAGCGCTCCGGGGCGGCGGTGGCGCGGCTGTTGTTCGCCGGCACGATGATCGCCTACTTCTTCTTCACCACGCAGCTCTTCCAGGGCGTCTACGGGTGGTCGCCCTTGCAGGCGGGGCTGGGGTTCCTGCCGATGACGGCGGTGCAGTTCGCCGTCTCCCTGGCGGTCCCCCGGCTGACCGGCCGGTTCGGCGGCGCTCCCCTGCTGCTCGTCGGGCTGCTCACGGTCACCGCAGGCATGGCCTGGATGACGGGACTGGACACCTCGACCAGCTACCTGGCCGGCGTCGTCGGCCCGATGGTGCTGCTCGGCGCGGGCCAGGGCCTCACCTTCGGCCCGCTGACCTCCGCCGGGGTCGCCGGCGCACTGCCGCAGGACGCGGGGGCGGCGTCCGGCCTGGTCAACGCCGCCCACCAGCTCGGCTCCACGCTCGGGGTGGCGGTGCTCACCGCCGCGGCGGCCGGCGCGGACACCGTCCTCGGACGCGTCGTGGACGCCTACCGGGGCGGGACGCTCATGCTCGTCGTCGCCGTGATCGCCGCCGCTGTCGCCGTCCTGCCGCTCGCGCAAAAGCGCTACTTGCCGGCGTAGACGGGGAAGGCGCTGGACTCGCCGTAGTCGCGCTCGTCGAGGCCGCGCAGGGTGTCCATGTCGGCCTCGCTGATCTCGAAGTCGAGCTCGGCGTTGGAGCGCATGTGCTCCGGGTTCGCCGTCTTCGGCAGGGAGACCGTGCCCAGCTGCAGGGTGTAGCGGATGCACAGCTGCGGCACGCTCACCCCGTAGCGCTCGGCGATCCGGCCCACGTTGTCGTTGTCCAGGATCTCCCCGTGGGCGATCGGCGAGTACGCCTCGACCACGATGTCCTTGGACGCGCAGTAGTCCAGCAGCCCGGCCGGGGTGTTGCCGGCGTGCACCCGCAGCTGGTTGACCTGCGGGGTCACGGTGCAGGCGCCGAGGATGTTGTCGAGGTCGGCCTCCCGGAAGTTCGACACCCCGATCGCCCGCAGCTTGCCGGCCTTGTACGCATCTTCCAGGGCACGCCACGCCTGACGGTTGCCCTCGGCGTAGTCGCCGCCGCGGAAGTCGTCCCACGGCTGCGGGGAGTGGATCAGCATCAGGTCGACATAGTCCAGGCCCATGGTCTCCAGCGAGCCGTCGATCGCGGCGACGGCCTCGTCGTAGTCCTTGACCTCCGCGGCGAGTTTCGTGGAGACGAACAGGTCCCCGCGCGCCACGTCGCTGGTACGCACGCCCTCCCCCACGCCGCGTTCATTGCCGTAGGCCTGGGCGGTGTCGATGTTGCGGTAGCCGGCGTCCACGGCGTCGCTCACGGCCTGGGCGGCCTTGTCGTCGTCGATGAACCAGGTGCCCAGCCCCAGCGCGGGGATGGTGACGTCGTTGTTCAGGGTCAGTGTCTCGGTGTAGCTCACGGTCGGCTCCTTCTAGCTCAGGTTCTCGTAGTGCTCGTCGGTGACCGGTTCCAGCCACTCGTTGGAGGTGTCCTCGCCGGGCACCTCGACGGCGAGGTGGGTGAACCAGGAGTCCGCCTTCGCGCCGTGCCAGTGCTTCCGGCCGGCGGGGATGCTCACCACCGTGCCGGGCGTCATGCTCACCGGGGCCTCGCCCTCGGCCTGGTACCAGCCGCTGCCGTCGGTGCACAGCAGGATCTGCCCGCCGCCGGACGAGGCGTGGTGGATGTGCCAGTTGTTGCGGCAGCCCGGCTTGAAGGTCACGTTGCCGATGGTCACGCCCTCGGTGGTGAGCATGGTCAGGAAACTCTGCCCCACGAAGTACTCGGCGAAGGCCGTGTTGGGCTCCCCGATCGGGAAGGTCGGTGTGTAGTCACTCATAATTGTGCTCCTTTTAGAAGGTCAGGACGATTTTTCCGTCGGCGTCGCCGCTGCGCAGGCGCGCGGCAAGGTCTTTCGTGTCGGACGCCGCGAGCGTGGAGTCGATCACCGGGCGGATCTCCCCGCGCGCGACGGCGGGGACCACCTCCGGCAGCAGCCCGGCGATGGTGCGCGCCATCTCGGCGTCGCGGGTGAAACCGAAGGACACGCCGTGCACCGTGAGGTGCCGGTAGGACAGCGCGTCCAGGTCGATGGTGGACGCCGCCCCGGCGAGCCGGCCGATGTTCACCACGTGCCCGTCCACCGCGGTCGCGGGCAGGCAGTCGGCGAAGGTCTGCCCGGCGACGTGGTCGAGCACCACGTCCACCCCGCGCCCGTCGGTCGCGGCGAGCACCACCTCGGCGAGGTCCTCCTCACCGGTGACGACGACCACGTCCGCGCCCAGCGCGGTGAGCCGCTCCCGCGCGGCCGCCGAGCGCGTCGTCGCGATCACGCAGGACGCCCCGAGCGCCTTCGCCGTCTGCACGCCGATCATGCCGATACCGCTGGTGGCACCGGTGACCAGGACGCTGCGTCCGGCCCGGAACTGCGCCACCGTGAGCGCGCCGTGCTCGGTGAGCAGGCCCGTCGGCAAGGCGCAGGCGACCTCGGGGGCCAGCCCCTCGGGCCGCGGCAGGACGAACCGGTGGTCGGCGACGACGTACTCGGCGAAGGACGCCGGCACCGAACCCATCACCGCATCGCCGACCTGCCACGTCCCGGCGTCCTCCCCGACGGCGACGATCTCACCGGCGTACTCGAAGCCGGCGGTGAACTCACTGTCCGCCGCATCGAGCATCGGCAGGTCCGCGTTGTTCGTCGCGGACGCGTAGTTTCGGACCAGGACCTCCCCTGCCGCGGGCGTCGGGGTCTCGACCTCGTCGAGGACCCATACCGGACCACGTCCGGCGACAAGTGCACGCATATGCCATCTCCTTCGCTTCTCTGGGCTACCGCCCCATACTTCTCCCCCGCAGCAGGCCTCGCAGCGGAGGAAAACATCCTGGGACAAATCCCTCCCCCGCTGACATACTGGTGCGATGAGCGGCGACACCCGGATGAGCGAACTCGGCACCTTCCTGCGCACCCGGCGCAGCGAACTGACTCCACGGCAGGCCGGTGTCACACAGACCCCGGGCCCGCGCCGGGTGCCCGGGCTGCGCCGCGAGGAGGTCGCCTCCCTGGCCAACATCAGCACCGACTACTACACCCGGGTCGAGCAGGGCCGCATCCGCGTGTCCGCACCCGTACTCACCGTCCTGGCCGATGTGCTGCAGCTCGACGAGGACCAGCGCTCCTACCTGGTCAGCCTCTCCGGCAAGGACCTGGTCCGCACCCCGCGCCGGGTGGGGCAGACCGTACTGCCGCAGCTACGCCGGGTGCTCGACGACCTGAGCACCACCCCGGCGATCGTCATGGGCCGACGCATGGACATCCTGGCGTGGAACCCCTTGGCCGCGGCGATGATGCTCGACTTCGGCGAGGTCCCCGCAGCCCGGCGTAACTACGTACGACTACTGTTCACGGATCCCAGGATGCGGGCGTTGTACAAGGACTGGGAGACCGTGGCACGCACCGCGGTGGCGCAGCTGCGCATGGAGGCGGCGAGGTACCCGGACGACGCCCGGCTGACCGCCCTGGTCGGCGAACTCTCCGTGGGCGACGCCCAATTCGCCTCCTGGTGGGCCGCCCGCACCGTGGCCAGCCTGACCACCGGCACCAAGACCCTGGTGCACCCGGAGGTCGGCGAACTCGAACTCGACTGGGACACCCTGGTCAAGGCCGACGACCCGGAGCAGCAGATCGTGGTGTGGACCGCCGGGGAGGACACCGCGACCCGTGCGGCGCTGCGCCGCCTCGCCGGCCAGGCCTGAGCGTCCGAACCCTGGCACGGGGTGCCCGGGGCAGATAGGCTCATGGCCGTCTCAATAATTCTCCACGATTCTCCACACATTCCTCACGAAAGAGAGAAGTATGCTCTACGACGTCCCCAAGCCCACCGAGGCCCTGCTGATCACCGGTGGCATGATCGCCCGCAAGCCCGACAACCCCTACCGGGTGGTCATCGGCGGCGGCGCCTGGTCGGTGCCGGTGCTGCACCGGGTCCAGCGCTTCCACATCGGCGCGAACACCGTGAACATCGCGGTGCGCGCCCAGTCGAAGCAGAACGTGGACGTGGACGTCGAGGCCTCCGTGGTGTTCTCCGTGACCGCCGAGAAGAACAGCGTCATCGAGGCCGCGAACCGTTTCCTGGGCGTCGACACCGGCCAGATCGTGTCCACCGCGCAGGACATCTTCTCCGGTGAGACCCGCGCGATGATCGGGCAGCTCACCGTGGAGGAGATGATCTCCGACCGCACCGCCCTGGCCAGCCAGGTGCTCTCCAACGCGGAGCCGCGGATGCTGCGCTTCGGCTGGCAGATCGACAGCTTCCAGATCAACTCGATCAGCGACCCGAACGGCTACATCCAGGCCCTGTCCGCCCCCGAGCTCGCCCGCGTACAGCGTGAGCGTGCCGTCGCCGAGGCCCAGCGCGACGCGGAGATCGCCGAGGAGCAGCAGAAGTCCGAGCGCCGCAAGTCCGACTTCCAGCGCGAGACGGACACCAAGGTCGCGGAGAACACCAAGGAGATCGCCGCAGCGAAGGCGGAGGCGGACGCCGCCGGCCCGCGCGCCGAGGCCGAGGCCCAGGAGCAGGTCATCGCCGCGCAGGCCGCCCTGGCCCAGCGTCGGGCGGTCACCGACCGTGAGGTGGCCGAGGAGCAGGCCCGTCTGGCGCAGTCGCAGGCGTCGCTGCGTGAGCAGGAGCTGGTCACCGAGGTCATCAAGCCGGCCGAGGCGGAGGCCGAGCGCACCCGCATCAACGCCGAGGCGAAGGCCACCGCCCTGCGCACGGAGGCGGAGGCCGTGGCGTCCAACAACGGGGTGATCCTGGACAAGCAGGTCGTCGACCAGCTGCCGGAGATCTTCACCGCCATGGCCGAAGGCCTGACCGGCGCGAACCTGACGATGGTCGGCGAGGGTCAGGACCTGACGAAGCTGCTCGGGCAGTTCGCCGCGGTGATCCCGAACCTGCGCGAGACCGCCGCCGGTTCCCGTGGCGGCGACGTCGCCACGGTCGACTGACCCCCTACCCCAGCGCGAGGACGCCGTTGACCACCAGGGTCACGGCGCCGGCGAAGGCGAGCACGGTGGCGATCTTCCTGGTGCCCTCGCTGGAGATGCGGTCGTAGAGCCGGTCGCCGAACCAGGCGCCGACGAAGATCGCCGCGATGGTGACCGCCCACAGCCACCAGGGCAGACCGCCGACGTCGAGTCCGCCGAGGATCACGATCTTCAGCAGGAACGACAGGGTGTTGGCGACCATGATCACCGGGTGCAACGTGGCCACGAAGTCCCGGTAGTCCCAGCCGGTCAGGCGGGCGTAGACCGTGAACGCTGGCGCCGCGATACCGGCCACGGTGCTCATGAACCCGCCGGCCGCACCGGCGATGAGCATCGGGACCCGGGAGTGCTCGGACAGCCGGGCCTGGTCGGGCTGGAACATGGTCACCGCGAGGGCGAGGAGCACGAGCACACCGACGGTGATCAGCAGCCACGGGCCGTCGATCATCATCACCACGAACACCGCCGGCAGCGAGCCGAGCACCAGTCCGCCGGCGAGGAAGGCGAAGCGCCTCCAGTCGGTGCGTTTGCGTACCGCCCAGGCGTTGTTCACCGCGTTGACGGTGGACAGTCCGTTGACGACGGTGACGCCGGCGGCGGGTCCGAGGACGACGGACAGCACGGGCCCGGCGATGAGGCCGACGCCCATACCGGTGATCCGCTGGAGAACCGCCCCGATGAGGACGGCGAGGACGAGGACGATCGCGGCGGTGGACACGATCTCACAGCATAGACGGGGCACGGCGGGTCTGACGGCACTACATGGACTTCCGGGCGAGTCGACGCCCCGGACGTCCCCGGCGCCCGCGGGGTGCCCCCGCGTCGCGTGCCGGATCCGCCCGATTCTCGGCACGAAAAGACCGGATCGTGCACGCTACCGTGGGTCCGCGCGGCCCGCCGGGAAAATTCGGTGCCCCCAGTCGGACTCGAACCGACACTGCGCGGATTTTAAGTCCGCTGCCTCTGCCAATTGGGCTATAGGGGCGGGAGCGCGCTAACTGTTGCGCTCGATGACCTCGGCGAGGATACCGTCGAGGATATCCTTCTCACTCACCGTGATCGACGTCAGGCCCCGGTCCAGGAAGCGGGACGCGAAGGCGTCGATGACGATCGCACCGCCACCGATCACGTCCGCACGGCCCGGGTGCATCGCCGCATGTCCACGCCGCTGCTCCACGGTCTCCCCCAGCAGGGAACGCGCGGTGGACCGGAACTCCTCCAGGTCCAGCTCCGACATGTGGGTCTGCTCCGGGTTGTACTCGGTCAGCCCCTTCTGGATCGCGGCCACGGTGGTCACCGTGCCCGCCACGCCGACCACGCGGGTGACGGACCCCAGGTCCACGTTCTCCTCCACGGTCTCCATCAGCCCGTCGACGTAGGCCCGCGCCTCGCTGATCTCCTCGTCGGTGGGCGGCACGGAGTGCAGGTAGCGTTCGGTGAGCCGCACGCAGCCCATGTCCGCCGAGTACGCTTGGCCCGCACCGTCGCCGTAGGCGTCGACGACGAACTCGGTGGATCCGCCGCCCAGGTCGATCACGCAGACCGGCCCGTCGACCTCACCCAGGTCCGCCACCGCGCCGGCGAAGGACAACTGCGCCTCGCGCACCCCGGAGACGACCTCGGCCTGCACACCGGGGGCCACGCGGCCCAGGTGACGGCGGGTGATGGCGAAGAAGTCCTCACGGTTCTCCGCGTCACGCGTTGCCGACGTCGCCCCCATCATCACGTCGGTGACACCGTTCATGATCATCCGGTCGGCGTACACACCCAGCGCCTCGTCGACACGGTCCAACGCGGCCTCGGCGAAACGTCCCGTGGCGTCCACACCCTGGCCGAGGCGCACGATGATGTTGTCGCGGTTGATCTCCCGCAGGGAACCGTCCTCCTGCACCTCGCTGATCAGCAGGCGGATGGAGTTGGTGCCGCAGTCGATGGCGGCGAAGGTGCCGGTCATTACTTCTCCTCGTCGGAACGGTCGTCGGAACGGTCGTCGGAACGGTCGTAGGTCATCTCGTCGACGTGCTCGTCGAAGGCGGCGTCGATGGAGGTGCCGAGGTCTTCGGGCGTCGGCCAGTCCGCGGGGATGGCGGTGCCGGACAGCTTCGGGGTGTGCGCGGCGGCCAGGGCCACGGCCTCGGTGCCGAGGCGCACCCGTGACGGCCCCTCTGCCAGTGCGTAGGCGATGAGCACGTGCAGGCACTTCACCCGGTCGGGCATGCCGCCGCCGGAGAAGTCGGTGCCCAGGGACTCGATCGCGTTGCGCTCGGCGAGGAAGTGCTCGTGGGCGGCCTGGTAGTCGGCGGCGAGCTCGGCGTCCTCCCGCAGGCGCGCCTGCATCGTGCGCATCACGCCGGCGACCTCCAGGCGGGACGCCTCGGCGGTGAGCCGCGGGTCGGTGAGGTAGTACAGCGTGGGGAACGGGGTGCCGTCCGGAAGCCGCGGCGCGGTCTTCACCACGGCCGGCGCGCCGTCCGGGGTGCGGTAGGAGACCTCGATCGCGCCACGGATCTTGCGTCCGAGCTGACGGGACATGGTCTCATAGTCGGCGTCGCTGACCGTACTATCAGTCACTACTGTGCTCCCTGCTGTTGCTGTTGCTGCTGCTCCTGCAGTTCGCGCTGCAGGTCCGGGTCGCCCTCCTGGGCGGGGTCCTCCGGCTGGTCCGGGTCAATCGGCAGATTACCGGAACCGCCGTCGGAGTCCCCGTCCTGCCCCTCGTCAGCGGAGCCGTCGTCCTCGTCGTCCGGGGTGGCGACCGAGCCCCACAGCTGGGTGTACCAGGGGTCCGGCTCGGCGTCGTCCTTCTCCATGCCCGGGTCGGTCGGCGAACTGGTGTCGATGCGCGGGTCCATCAGCCGGAAGGCCGACTCCCCCGGCTCCACGACACCCAGGCGGGTGCGGGCCTGCTCGCGCACGTAGGCCTCGCTGTTGTAGCGGTCGAGTTCCTCGTTG
Organism: Corynebacterium sp. AOP12-C2-36; assembly: GCF_052379185.1. NCBI lineage: Bacteria > Bacillati > Actinomycetota > Actinomycetes > Mycobacteriales > Corynebacteriaceae > Corynebacterium > Corynebacterium sp. AOP12-C2-36. Next base: position 10,617 of record NZ_JBQSYJ010000035.1, read on the forward strand.
AGGTCGTCGCGCTCGGCGAGCTGACGCTCGATCGTGGCGTTGACCTCGGCGAGCTCGGCGCGCTGCTGGAAGTAGTTGCGCAGCGGGGTGGCCACGGACAGGGCGACGAAGGCGAGCACCAGGATCACCGCGACGGTGACCAGCGGGTTGACCTTCTTCGGCAGCTCCACGAAGGAGCGGGCCAGTTTGCGGGGTGCCTGGCGCACCTCACGCTGACGGCGGTCACGGCCCTCCACGGACCGTGGTCGTGGCAGACCGGGACCGTCGGTCCGGGCGCTGTCGCGCTCGTCCGACGGTCTCGTGTCTTCCCGGTCCCTCCGGTCACGCGTTCCCATAGGGGACGATACTAGCCCGTTGCCGCGGGACTACTTCGCAGTGAACCGCGGGAAGGCGGAAGCGCCGGCGTAGACGGCCGCGCCTTCCAGGTAGCTCTCGATGCGCAGCAGCTGGTTGTACTTGGCCACGCGCTCGGAACGGGCCGGGGCACCGGTCTTGATCTGGCCGCAGTTCAGGGCGACGGCCAGGTCGGCGATGGTGGTGTCCTCGGTCTCACCGGAGCGGTGCGACATCATGGTCTTGTAGCCGGAGTTGTGGGCCAGGGCGACCGCGTCGAAGGTCTCGGTGAGGGTACCGATCTGGTTGACCTTGACCAGCAGGGCGTTGGCGACGTCCTCGTCGATGCCGCGGCGCAGACGCTCCGGGTTGGTGACGAAGAGGTCGTCGCCGACGAGCTGGACCTTGTCGCCGATCTCGGCGGTGAGCTTGGCCCAGCCCTCCCAGTCGTCCTCGTGCAGCGGGTCCTCGATGGAGACCAGGGCGTACTCGTCGACGAGCTCGCCGTAGACCTTGGCCATCTCCTCGGCGGTGCGCTTGCCACCCTCGAAGTTGTAGTGGCCGTCCTCGTAGAACTCGGACGCGGCGACGTCCAGCGCCAGGGCGACGTCCGTGCCGAGGGTGTAGCCGGCGGCGGAGATGGCCTCGTCGATGACGTCGAGCGCGGCGCGGGTGGAGTCGACGGAGGGGGCGAAGCCGCCCTCGTCACCCAGGCCGGTGGACAGTCCCTTGTCCTTGAGGACCTTCTTCAGGGAATGGTAGACCTCGGCGCCGATGCGCAGGGCCTCGCTGAAGGTCTCCGCACCGATCGGGGCGATCATGAACTCCTGGACGTCCACACCGGAGTCGGCGTGGGCGCCACCGTTGAGGATGTTCATCATCGGCACCGGCAGGACGTGGCCGTTGGGGCCGCCCACGTAGCGGAAGAGCTGCAGGCCGGCGGACTCGGCGGCGGCCTTGGCCACGGCCATGGACACGCCCAGGATGGCATTCGCGCCGAGGCGGGACTTGTTGGGGGTGCCGTCCAGCTCGATCATCGCCTGGTCGACGAGGCGCTGGTCGTCGGCCTCGAGCCCGGCGAGGGCCTCGTCGATCTCGTCGATGACGTTGCGGACGGCCTCGAGCACGCCCTTGCCGAGGTAGCGGTCGCCACCGTCGCGCAGCTCGTGGGCCTCGTGGACGCCGGTCGACGCTCCGGAGGGCACGGCGGCGCGGCCGACGGAGCCGTCGTCCAGACCGACCTCGACCTCGACGGTCGGGTTACCACGGGAGTCCAGGATTTCGCGGGCGATGATCTGCATGATTTCGGCCATGTGGCTGTCAGCCTCCTCGGCTGGGAATGTCGGTGGATATCAGACACCACCATTCTGCCCTATCCGCCGCCGGCGCGTCAGGCAGCTTGGCCGAGTGCGTAGTTCGCCGCGGCGTCGCGTACCTCGACCATGTACTCCTCGGAGCGGTTGTAGGCGAACAGTGCCCGGGTCCACCCGTCGGTGGTGTCGAGGTCGCGGTCGTTTCCGCAGAGCAGACGGCCGGACGCCGCGGCGGCGTCGGCGATGTCGTGGGGGTCTCCCCCGGCGCCGTAGGTCCCCCACGTTTCGGGGAGGAACTGCATCGGCCCCACCGCCCGGTCGTACTCGGGGTCGCCGTCGAATTCGCCGTTGTCGGTGTCGAGGATCTCCATGAAGCTGCCCGAACCGTCCAGCCGCGGGCCGATGATCTGCCCGCCGTCGGCGCCCGCACCGTAGGTGCCGTGGTGGGACTCCACGTAGCCGATGCCGGCCAGGGTGTTCCACGCCAGGTTGCAGGACGGGAACTCGTTCGCGGCCGTCTGCGCACCGGAGACGTAGCCCTCCAGGTGCTCCTCCGACATGTCGAGCGTCTCGGCGGTGGCGGCGACGTCGTGCACGGTCACCGCGCGGGCCGGGGGCACGTTCTCGGGTACCGGGACGCGTTCCTCCTCGGGCTCCTGTTCGTCGACGAGGAAGACCCCGACCACGATCACCACCAGCAGGACGGTGGCGACCAGGCCGAGGAACCCGCCGCAGCCTGCGCGTCCGCTGGGACGGGTCCGCTCTGGTCCTGCACTCCCTGAACCCCCTGCCGTCACATCTCCTCCGCGCGGCACAGGATCGCCGTGAGGGAGGCGACGGAGAGCTGGACGTCGCGCCCCTCGACGGACAGCACGGCCATGTCCGGGTAGGGGCGCTCCCCGACCACCAGGTGGATGCCGGGGGCGATGCCGTTGTCCTGCAGGTAACGCAGCAGCGCACCGTCGCGGTCGCTGACGCGGTCGACGAGCAGGCGCTGGCCCTCGGTAGCCTCGGCCAGCGGCAGGGTCTCCGGCGCGGTGATGGTGCCCTCGGCGTCCGGGATCGGGTCGCCGTGCGGGTCGCGGGCGGGGTGGCCCATGATCGTGTCGATGCGGGCGATGAAGGTGTCGGACACGGCATGTTCGAGGACTTCAGCTTCGTCGTGGACCTCGTCGACGCCGTAGTCGAGCTCGCGCAGCAGGTAGGTCTCGATGAGCCGGTGGCGGCGAACCATCTGCAACGCCAGCTGGCGGCCGTCCTCACTGAGGGTGATGTCGCCGTAGGGGGCGTGGACGACGAGCCCCTCGGCGACGAGCCTCTTCACCGCCTCCGACGCGGTGGAGCGGCGCTGCCCCAGCTCATCGGCGAGGACGGAGAGGGACGCGCCGCTGCGGTCCCACTCCTGGAGATCGTAGATCTTCTTGAGGTAGTCCTGCGACCGGTCCGGCAGATCGGTGACATGCATGGCGGTGAGTCTACCCCAACCACCGCTGTGCTCCGCCTGTACTCCACGGAACCGGTCTCACCGGCACCGTTGTCATTCACAGGGACTGAAGTATAGAGTTCGTGTCATTGAACTTATCCAATCGACCGTGGAGAACTCTTGTGATCCGTACTATCCGCAGAACCACCGCAGCAACGACCTCGATTCTCCTCGCCGGCGGCCTCGTCGCCTGCTCGTCCGATGACGCACGGGGCGACACCCCCGAGGTCCTCGCCACCTTCACGATCCTCGCCGACATGGCCCAGGAGGTCGCCGGCGACACCCTCGAGGTCTCCTCACTGACCCGGCCCGGCGCCGAGATCCACGGGTACGACCCCACTCCCGGGGACATCCGCACCGCCGCCGGCGCCGAGGTGATCCTCAGCAACGGCCTGGGCCTGGAGAACTGGGTGGACAAGCTCACCGCGGATTCCGACGCCACCCGGGTCACCGTCACCGAGGGCATCGACCCGGTCCCGATCGAAGGCACCGACGAGCCCAACCCCCACGCCTGGATGAGCCCGACGCTGGCGAAGGTCTACGTCGACAACATCGTCGACGCCCTCAGCGACTTCCGGCCCGATGACGCGGACACCTTCCGGGACAACGCCGGGGCCTACAAGACTCAGCTCGACGAGGTCCAGGGCGACCTCACCGACGGACTGTCCCACCTGCCGGAGAACCAGCGTGCCCTGCAGACCTGCGAGGGTGCCTTCAGCTACCTCACCCGAGACGCCGGCATGGCAGAGAGCTACATCTGGCCGGTGAACTCCGACGCGGAGATCACCCCCGACCAGATCCGCGCCGCCGCGTCGTTCGTCGAGGACAACGACGTCCCCGCGGTCTTCTGTGAATCCACCGTGGACCCCGGCCCGAAGGATCAGCTCATCCGGGACACCGGCGCCCGCGACGGCGGCACGCTCTACGTCGACTCGCTCACCGAGGACGGCGGCGACGCCCCGACCTACCTCGACCTGATCCGCTACGACGTCGACACCATCGTCGAGGGCATGCGGGGCGACCGCTAGTGGGACACGCCATCACCCTGCGCGAGGTGTCGGTGAGCTATGGCACGGTCCGCGCCCTCGAGGACGTCTCCCTGGAACTGGACGCCGGTGCAATCCACGGATTGATCGGCATGAACGGGTCCGGCAAGTCCACCCTGTTCAACACCCTCACCGGTGGCGTCCGTCCCGACAGCGGGACGGTCTCGGTCTCGGGCAGCACCGCCTACGTCCCCCAGTCGGAGAAGGTCGACTGGACCTTCCCGGTCAGTGTGCGCGACGTGGTGATGACCGGTCGCTACGGGCACATGGGCCTGCTCAAACGCCCCCGTGTGGCCGACCGGCACGCGGTGGACGACGCCCTCACCCGCACCGACCTGACCGCACTCGCCGACCGTCAGATCGGACAGCTCTCCGGCGGGCAGAAGAAGCGGACGTTCGTCGCACGCGGCCTGGCGCAGGACGCCGGCGTCATACTGCTCGACGAGCCGTTCGCCGGGGTCGACACGGTCAGTCAGGCGACGATCAGTGACCTGCTGCGCGCCATGGCCGACGACGGTCGCTGTGTCCTGATCTCCACCCATGACCTCGGGTCGGTCCCGGAACTGTGCGACACCGTCACCATGCTCCAGCGCGCGGTCGTCGCCCACGGCACCCCTGCGGACGTCCTCACCACCGACAACCTCATGTCCACCTTCAGCACGCCCGGAACGGAGGCATGATGTCCGACATCCTGTGGTTCCTCGAACCCCTCGACTACGGGTTCATCCAACGCGCCCTGATCGTGGCCACGGTCACGGCCGTGATCGCAGGCCTGCTGTCCTGCTGGCTCGTGCTCATCGGCTGGTCGCTGATGGGCGACGCGGTCTCCCACGCCGTGCTGCCCGGCGTGGTGGTCTCCTACATCCTCGGCTGGCCGTTCGCCATCGGCGCCCTCATCGCCGCGCTCCTCGCCGTCGGCATGGTCGGGGCGGTGGGTCAACGCACCACATTGAAGGGCGACACGGCCATCGGGGTCATCTTCACCGCCCTGTTCGCCCTCGGGCTTGTCCTGGTCTCAGTGACCCCGGCGGGGACGAACCTGCAGGAGATCCTCTTCGGAAACCTGCTCGGCATCTCCCAGGAGTCGCTGGTCCAGGTCCTCATCTTCGGCGCGCTTGCCCTGGTGATCATGCTCGTCATGCGACGCAACATCACCGCCTGGGCCTTCGACCCTGAGCACGCCCGCATCATCGGGATGCGAACCGGTGCAATCAGGTGGACGGTGATGGTCTGCCTCGCACTGGTTGTCGTGGCCTCCATGCAGGCCGTCGGCGTGATCCTCGTGGTCGCTCTGCTCATCACCCCCGGGGCGACGGCCTACCTGCTGACCCGACGGATCGGACGGATGATGCTGATTGCCCCGGCCGTGGCGTGGTGCAGTTCAGTGGCCGGGATCTGGCTGAGTTTTTACGAGGACATCTCCGCCGGCGGCTCCATCGTGCTGGTCCAGGCCGGGATCTTCCTGCTGGTCTATCTCTTCGCGCCCCGCGAGGGACTGGTGACCACGGCGGTGCTGCGCCGTCGCCGCGCCCGTCTCGGCGCCGCCTGAGTCACGTACTCCGGTCCGCTGTCTTCTCGACTCTCCAGTTTAACC
>NZ_JBQSYJ010000036.1:0-13935 GCF_052379185.1 Corynebacterium sp. AOP12-C2-36
CACCCGGGAGGGTGTGGGAGAGTAGGTCGCCGCCGGCATTTAAACGTGAAGTGAAGGTGTGTGGTTGGAGCAGTCGCTAGTCGACTTCTCCAACCACACACTTTTTTTATGCAATTTTTCGGACACGGTCCGGTCCGCCGCCCTTCAGCCCCGGTTGGACTCCGTAGCCACCTGACCTAGAATCGGTCAGGAATCCCATCACCAGGAAGAGGTAGACAGATGAGCGAGTCCTCCGGCGGCAGCGGTTACCGCGGCAACGGTCGCGGCGGCCAAGGAAACCGGCAGGGCCAGGGTGGCCGCGGAGGCTACGGCTCAGGCCGCGACGGATCCCGCGGCAACGACCGCGGTGGCTACCGCGGACGTGACAACGACAACCGGGGAGACAACCGGGGCGGCCGGCGCGACGACCGTCAGGGCAACCGCGACGACCGCGGTGGCTACCGCGGACGCAACAACGACAACCGCGGAGAGCGTCGCGATAACCGCGGAGACAACCGCGGTGGCCAAGGCGGCGGCGACCGTCGGTACGGTGCACGCCCCAACCGTGGTGGACAGAACCAGGGCGACGACCGTCGCCGCGACCGTCACAACGGCCCCATGCGTTCGGGCTACCGCGAGGAGCGCATCAGCCAGCGCAACCAAGAACCCGAGATCCCGACGGACGTCAGCCCGAAGGAACTCGACCCCGGCATCCGCCAGGAGCTGCGCAGCCTGTCCAAGGACAACGCGGACAAGGTCGCCGGCCACCTCGTCATGGCGGCGGCCCTGATGGACAAGGACCCCGAGCAGGCCCTCGCCCACGCACGCGCCGCCAAGGACCGTGGCGGCCGCGTCCCGATCACCCGCGAGACCCTCGGCATCGCCGCCTACCACGCCGGCAACTGGAAGGAGGCGCTCACCGAGCTGCGCGCCTCCCGTCGTATGGCCGGTGGCCCCGGCCTCCTCGCCGTCATGGCCGACTGTGAGCGCGGCCTCGGCCACCCGGACAAGGCCGTCGAACTCGGCCGCAGTCCGGAAGCAGGCGAACTCGACCCCGAGGGACGCGCCGAACTGGCCATCGTCGTCTCCGGTGCGCAGCACGACCTGGGCGACATCGACGCCGCCCTGGCCGCCCTGCAGCCGGAGTCCGAGTCCACCGACCTCCCCGCCGTGACCGCCCTGCGCGTCACCTACGCCTACGCCGACGCCCTGCTCGCCACCGGCGACACCGCCGGCGCCCGCGAATGGTTCGAGCGTGCCGTGGAGATGGACACCGAGAACGTCCTCGACGCCGAGGACCGCCTCCGCGAGCTCGGGACCGCCTGAGCCATGGCGGGACTGCAGCTCCTGGACGACTACGACGTCCTGCTCGCCGACCTCGACGGAACCGTCTTTCGCGGCGGTGAGCCGGTCGACGGCGCGCGTGAGGCCCTCGACGGCCGGCGCGTCGTCTACATCACCAACAACGCGTCCCGCTCGCCCGTGCAGGTCGCCGAGCACCTGAACTCCCTCGGCTTCCCCGCCGAGGCACCCCAGGTACTGACCTCCGCACAGGCCGGCTGCGCCCTGGCCAACGACATCCTCACCGAGCAGGGACTACCGCTCGAGGGACGTCGGGCCTACGTCGTCGGTGCGGAGTCCTTCCGCGACCTCGCCCGGGACGCCGGGTTCACCGTCGTCGACAGTGCGGACAGTGCCGGCGGGGCTCCCCATGTCGTCCTGCACGGCCACAGCCCGGACAACGGCTGGCCGGTGCTCTCGGAGGCGACGCTCTGCATCCAGCGCGGTGCGGTGTACGTCGCGTCGAACATGGACACCACCCTGCCGTCGGAACGCGGTTTCCTCGTCGGCAACGGGTCCCTGGTCGCCGCCGTGGTCAGTGCCACCGGAGTGACCCCGCGCAGCGCCGGCAAGCCGCTGCCCGAGATGTTCCGGCGCGCCGTGGCGGAGTCCGGCGCCACCCGTCCGCTGGCGGTCGGTGACCGCCTGGACACCGACATCGCCGGTGGCAACGCCGCGGGCCTCGACAGCCTCTGCGTGCTCACCGGTGTGGCCACCCACACCGAGCTGCTGGGCACGCCGTACCGTCCCACGTTCATCGCCGCGAACCTGCGCGACCACCTCGACGGCTGGACCGCCGAGGCGGTGGCCGAGGGAGACGCGGTGCAGGTCGTCGTGCACGCCGGCGAGACCGGTGACGTCGAGGTCATGGCCGCAGAGGCCGTCGCCGTCGCCGCGCCGGTGGTGTGGGCGAAGCTCGACGCCGGACGCGAGCTGCAGGACGTGACGGTCGTCGCTGCCGACGGTGACCCCGCCGCAGCGTCCGCCCTGGAGGCGTGGCGGTGAACCCCGGCGACCTGGCGAGGCAGAGCCCGACCCCCGGCACCGGCGTCTTCGACGCCGACACCCTCGTCGCCGAGGTCGACGCCCTGCTGGCGTCCGACGCCGAGGGTACCGAGGAGGCGGGGCTGCTCGAACAGGCGCACCGACTGATCAACGACGCCTTGGAGGGCCGCTGAGCATGCCGAAGGCGAACAGGAGCCGGCGTCTCCAACGACTGGACGCCGAACTGGTCAAGCGCAAGGACGCCCGCTCCCGTGAACACGCCCGCGAGATGATCCTCGCCGGGCGCGTCAGCGTCAACGGGATGCGGGCCACCAAGCCGGCCACTGGTGTCGACGGGGACGTGTCGATTCGCGTCACCGAGAGCGACGACGACCGGTGGGCGTCCCGCGGGGCGCACAAGCTCCTCGGTGCGCTCGCCGCCTTCGAGGCCGACGGCCTCGATCTCGCCGGACGCCGCGTGCTCGACGCTGGTGCGTCCACCGGCGGTTTCACCGACGTGTGCCTGCAGCGCGGCGCCGCCGAGGTGCTCGCCGTGGACGTCGGCTACGGGCAGCTGATCTGGCGGCTGCAGAACGACGACCGCGTCACCGTGATGGACCGTACCAACGTGCGTACCCTCACCCCGGAACAGCTCGGCGGACCGGCGGACGCCATGGTCGGGGACCTGTCCTTCATCTCCATCGACCTGGTGCTCCCGGCGCTCGCCGACTGCATCGCCGACGGCGGCGACCTGTTGCCGATGGTCAAGCCGCAGTTCGAGGTCGGACGCCAGCGGCTCGGGCACGGGGGAGTGGTGCGCGACCCGGCCCTGCGTGCCGAGGTCACCCTGGACGTGGCACATGCGGCGCGTCGGCACGGACTGTCGACACGCGCCGTCGTCGCCTCACCGTTGCCCGGTCCCAGCGGAAACGTGGAATACTTTCTCTGGTTGGTGAAAGATGGTGGTGTGAGCGCCCCCGATGACGAGGAACTGACCACCATGGTCGACAAGGCAGTGAAGGAGGGTCCCCAGTGACCGACGACGCCCCCCGCGTCCGCGAGGTGCTCCTGGTCGCGCACACCGGAGCGGCCGACAAACTCTCCATGGCCGCCGCGGCCGCCCAACGGCTCTCCGACGGTGGGCTCACCGTGCGCGTGATGTCCACCGGCGACCCCGCACCCGTGGCCCGCCACGAGATCCTCGGGCGTTTCCCGCGCTACGGGCACACCACCGAGGCCGCCCGCGGGGTGGACCTGGTGCTCGTCCTCGGCGGGGACGGGACGTTCCTGCGCGCCGCCGACATCGCCCACGCCCAGGACGTGCCCGTGCTGGGCGTGAACATGGGCCACATCGGCTTCCTCGCCGAGTGGGAGCAGGAGTCGCTGGAGGAGGCCCTGGACCGGGTCATCGCCGGCGACTACCGCATCGAGAACCGGATGACACTGTCGATCACCGCCCGCGACACCGACGGCCGTGTGCTGGGCACCGGCTGGGCGCTCAACGAGTGCTCGGTGGAGAACCTGAACCGCCAGGGCGTGCTGGACACGATCCTGGAAGTCGACCAACGCCCTGTGAGCTCCTTCGGCTGCGACGGCGTGCTGGTCTCCACCCCGACCGGGTCGACGGCCTACGCCTTCTCCGCCGGCGGGCCGATCCTGTGGCCCGAACTGGCGTCTATCCTGGTGGTGCCGTCGAACGCGCACACCCTGTTCGCCCGCCCGCTGGTCGTCAGCCCCGACTCCACGGTGGCGGTGGAGACCAACCCGCACACCTCCCCGGCGACCGCGGTGATGGACGGTTTCCGTCAGATCCACATGCCCCCGGGTGCGCGCGTGGAGATCCGCCGCGGCCCGCAGGATGTGCGCTGGGTACGCCTGGACACCGAACCGTTCACCGACCGTCTCGTCCAGAAGTTCCGTCTCCCGGTGACCGGGTGGCGCGGACCGCGCAGGTGACGGGGATGCTGAGGGAACTCCAGATCCGGAACCTGGGTGTCATCGAGGAGGCCGTCGCCGAATTCACCGACGGTTTCACCGTGGTCACCGGCGAGACCGGCGCCGGCAAGACGATGGTCGTCACCGGCCTGAAGCTGCTCTCCGGCTCGCGGGCGGACAGTCAGCGCGTGCGCGCCGGCACCGACCGTGCCACCGTCGACGGGATCTTCCACACCGGTGGGGACACCGCCGACTCCAGGTCCGCCGCGGCGTTGGTCGACGAGGTCGGCGGCTACGTGGAGGACGGCGAGGTCGTGGCCTCCCGCTCGGTGAGCTCCTCCGGGCGCTCCCGTGCCCACCTGGCCGGACGCACCGTCGCCGCCGGCGTGCTCGCCGACTTCGCCTCCCGCCTGCTGACCATCCACGGCCAGTCCGACCAGCTCCAGCTGCTCGACCCGACCCGTCAGCTGCGCAACCTCGACCGTTTCGCCGGCCTCGACGAGGACCGGCGTGCCTACCGACGTCTGCGGCGGGAGTGGGCGACGTTGGCCCGCGACCTGAACGAGCGCACCGAGAAGCGTCGCGACCTCGCCCTGGAGGCGGAGACGTTGCGTCGGTCCCTCGACGAGATCGACGGCCTGGACCCGCAGCCCGGTGAGGACGACGAGCTCAAGGCGATGATCAGCCGGCTGCAGGACGCCGACGAGGTGCGCGACGCGGCCCTGGCCGCCCTCGCCGCGATCGACGGCGGCGACCCCGACGCCGCAACGGAGGACACCGCCGCGGTGGACTCGGTGGCCGCCGCCGCGTCCGCCCTGGCCGGACGGACGGGGGCCGAACCCCGCTTCGGCGACCTCGCCGCGCGCCTCAACGCCTTGGTCACGGACCTGGCGGACATCTCCGGGGAGATCGGGGCGACCCTGGCGGACATCCCGGCGCCGGAGAGCCTCGAGGGACTGCTGGCACGCCAGCAGGACCTGCGCGAACTGCGCAAGTACGCCTCCGACATCGACGGCGTGCTGGCGTGGCGCGACAAGGCCCACGACCGGTTGTCGTCCATCGACGTCTCCGGCGACGCCCTGGAGGAGCTGCGTGGCCGGGTCGGCGAAGCAGAGTCGGCGATGCTGGAGGCCGCGGCGGCACTGTCGGCGGCACGTACCGCGGCCGCCGGGCGTTTCGCCGGTGCCGTCAGCGACGAGATCGCCGGGCTGCAGATGTCGTCCTCCCTGCGGGTCGACGTCCGCACCGCAGGTGCCGGCACCGCCGGAGGAACAGGCACGGCCGGCCCCGGGGACTGCGGACCCGACGGTGTCGACGAGGTCGAGTTCCTGCTGGTGCAGGGCGGCAAGCCGAACTCGCTGGCCGCCACGGCGTCCGGCGGTGAGCTCTCCCGCGTGATGCTCGCCCTGGAGGTCGTGCTGGCGGGCACGGGCCGCACCATGGTCTTCGACGAGGTCGACTCGGGGGTCGGCGGACGTGCCGCGGTGGAGATCGGCCGGCGTCTCGCCCGCCTCGCCGTCGACAACCAGGTCATCGTGGTGACCCACCTGCCGCAGGTGGCGGCGTTCGCCGACGCGCACGTGCACGTCGCCAAGGCGTCCGACGACGACTCGGTGCGCTCCAGCGTGCGCACGCTGAGCTCGGCCGAGCGCGTCGAGGAGCTCTCGCGCATGCTCGCCGGCCTGGAGTCCGACACCGGGCGTGCCCACGCCGAGGAACTCCTGGAGACCGCCCGCGAGGCGAAGGTGGAGATCGGCGGGCGGTGATTACACGGCGCGTCTCGGCGCGCCTACCCCGCACACGCGGGGGCAACCGTCACAATGGTCCCCATGATCTTCTCCCGCAACGACACCCCCGGCATCCACGGCCACACCCGGGACTGCACCGGGACGAGCGTCACCGGAAAGCTGTCCGAGGGCGACATCGTCGTCGTCGACCAGCCCGACACCGGCCGTGCGCTCGCCCAGAAGTTCATCGACGCCAAGGTCGCCGCGGTGGTCAACACCGCGGCGTTCTCCACCGGCAACGTGCCGAACTTCGGGCCGCAGATGATGCTGGACGCCGGCATCGTCCTGGTCGACAACGCCGACCCCACGATCACCGACCGCCTCAAGAACGGCCGCAAGGGCCGGCTGCACGAGGGCAAGATCCTCTACGGCGACCGGTCGATCGGCAAGGGCGAGGTCCTCGACGAGGACACCGCGGTGACCCGTTTCGACGAGGCGCGGGAGACCCTCGCCGACCACATGGAGGCGTTCACCGGCAACACCGCCGAGTTCGTCCGCACCGAGGCCCCGCTGTTCATCGACGGCCTGGGTGTGCCGGAGGTCGGCGTGGACATGGACGACCGCAAGGTGCTGGTCGTCAGCCCGGACCCGGACATCGACGAGAAGCTGAAGTCCCTGCGCTACTTCATCCGCGAGTACGAGCCCGTGGTCGTGGCGGTCGACGGGGCGGCGGACACCCTGGTCAAGCACGGTTACCGTCCGCGCGTGATCGTCGGCGACCCGGAGCTGATCAGCAACGACGCGCTGAACTGCGGTGCGACGATCGTGCTGCCGGCCGAGCCGGACGGCCACGCCGCGGGCCTGGAGCGCATCCAGGACCTGGGTGTCGGTGCGATGACCTTCCCGGCGGCGACCTCGGACTCCACCGACCTGGCGCTGCTGCTCGCCGACTACCACGGTGCGTCGATGGTCGTGACCCTGGGCCCGGTGCTGGACCTGGACCGTATCTTCGACACCGCGCAGTCCCCGGACACGCCCTCGGCGATGCTGTCGCGTCTGCGCGTCGGCGGCCGGCTGGTCGACTCCACGGCCGTGGCCGAGCTCTACCGGGTCTCGCGTAGCGGCGGCGGCTGGTGGTGGGCGCTCGTCGGCGTACTGCTGGCGGTGGTGGTCATCGTGCTGATCGCCGGCTTCAGCGGTTCCGGCAACTTCGCCGACAACCTCGTCGACACGTGGAACAACATCGCCCTGCGCTTCCAGGACCTGTTCTGATGGGCGCGGGGAAGACGACGGGAGTCGTGGCACTCGGCGTGGCGGTGGGTACCGCCCTGGGCTTCTACGTGCTGGCGCCGAACGTGGAGGGCGGCCCGGCGGCCGCCGACTCCGAGACGCGCGCGGAGCTCAGCGCCGAGTCCGACCGCGCCGACCTGGCCACCGCCGAGGGCGACGCGTCCGACGAGGTGCTCTCCGGTCTCGCCGCCGACGCCGTCGGCGACGACCTCGCCGACCGGTCGGTGCTGGTGCTCGCCACCGCCGACGCCGAGGATGAGGCGGTCGACGACGTCCGCTCGCTCATCGGCGAGGCGGGCGGGGAGGATGCCGGCACGCTGCGGCTCGACGCGTCCTTCACCTCCCCGGACTCCGGTGACGAGCTGAAGTCCCTGGCGGCGGGCAGCCTCCCGGCCGGGGCGTCGTTGTCGGAGGACCGCATGGACCCCGGCTACCACGTGGGAGAGCTGCTGGGGCAGACCCTGGGGTCCGGGCGCGACGCTGCCAGCGAGTCCGACCGCGCGGTGGTCCTGGGCGCGCTCGGCAACGCCGGCTTCTTCAGCGACGGGCAGGACGACCTGTCCCCGGCCGACGCGGTCGTCGTCGTCACCGGCGGGGCCTCCGAGGGCGACGGGGACGGGAACTACTCGACCCGGTTCGTCGCGGACATGGCCACCGCGCTGGACGCCACGACCGGCGGCACGGTGCTCGCCGGCGAGAACGGTTCCGCCGCCCGCGACGGGGCCGTCGGCCTGGTCCGCGCCGACTCCGACGCCACCGAGAACGTCTCCACCGTGGACAACGTGAACACCACCGCCGGACGCATCACCGTGGTCCGCGCGCTCGCCGGACAGCTCGACGGCGACGCCGGCGCCTACGGCTCGGCGTCCAACGCCGCCTCCGCGACGGTGGAATAGAGGGTGGCGGCCCATCTCTGTTAGGCTGAAGCCCCGTAGGTTTTATCAGTTCCAACCACGGGAGTCGATGTGTCTCAGGGCCGCAGCGAGCAGCACACCAAGTTTATTTTCGTCACCGGCGGCGTCGTCTCGTCGCTCGGTAAGGGCCTGACCGCCGCCAGCCTGGGGCAGTTGCTGGTGGCCCGTGGCCTGAAGGTCACGATGCAGAAGCTGGATCCGTACCTCAACGTCGATCCCGGCACCATGAACCCCTTCGAGCACGGTGAGGTCTTCGTCACCGACGACGGGGCCGAGACCGACCTGGACCTGGGCCACTACGAGCGCTTCCTGGACCGCAGCCTCACCCAGAACGCCAACGTCACCACCGGCAAGGTGTACTCCACGGTGATCGCCAAGGAGCGTCGCGGCGAGTTCCTCGGCAAGACCGTGCAGGTCATCCCGCACATCACCGACGAGATCAAGTCCCGCATCCTCGCCCAGGCGCTGCCGGACGCCGACGGGGTCCGTCCGGACGTGGTGATCTCCGAGATCGGCGGCACCGTCGGTGACATCGAGTCCCAGCCCTTCCTCGAGGCCGCCCGTCAGGTGCGCCACGAGGTCGGCCGGGAGAACATCTTCTTCATCCACGTCTCCCTGGTGCCCTACCTGGCTCCCTCGGGCGAGCTGAAGACCAAGCCGACCCAGCACTCCGTGGCTGAGCTGCGCAGCATCGGCATCATCCCGGACTCCATCGTCCTGCGCTGCGACCGTGAGGTCCCGGAGGGACTGAAGTCGAAGATCGCCCTGATGACCGACGTCGACGAGGAGGGTGTGGTGTCCTGCGCGGACGCCGCCTCGATCTACGACATCCCGCGGGTGCTCTACCGCGAGCACCTCGACTCCTTCCTCATCCGCAAGCTCAACCTGCCGTTCCGCGACGTGGACTGGACCGTGTGGGGCGGGCTGCTCGACCGGGTGCACTCCCCGAAGGGCGAGGTGACCGTGGGGCTGGTCGGCAAGTACATCGACCTGCCGGACGCCTACCTCTCCGTCGCCGAGGCCATCCGCGCCGGTGCGTTCGGCGAGCAGGTCAAGGCCAAGGTGCGGTGGGTCGCCGCCGACGACTGCGCCACCCCGGAAGGCGCGGCGAGCGCGCTGGAGGGCTGCGACGCGGTGGTCGTGCCCGGCGGCTTCGGCATCCGCGGCATCGAGGGCAAGATCGGCGCGATCACGCACTGCCGTGAGAACCTGGTGCCGATGCTGGGCATCTGCCTGGGCCTGCAGTGCACCGTCATCGAGGCCGCGCGTCACGCCGGCATCGAGGACGCCTCGTCCACCGAGTTCGACGAGAACACCCCCTCCCCGGTGATCTCCACGATGGCCGAGCAGCAGGCGGCGGTCTCCGGTCAGGCCGACCTGGGCGGAACGATGCGCCTGGGCGCCTACCCCGCGGTGCTGGAGGCCGGCACCGTGGTGGCCGACGCCTACGGCGAGACCGAGGTCTCCGAGCGTCACCGTCACCGCTACGAGGTCAACAACCGCTACCGCGAGCAGATCGCGGAGAACTCCGACCTGGTGTTCTCCGGCACCTCGCCGGACGGCACCCTCGTCGAGTTCGTCGAGTACCCGACCTCCGTGCACCCCTACCTGGTCGCCACGCAGGCGCACCCCGAGTACAAGTCGCGTCCGACGCGTCCGCACCCGCTGTTCAGCGGCCTGGTGCGCGCCGCGGTGGCGCGGCAGGGCAAGTAGGACGCGCAGGACGCGGGGGAGCCAGAGGAGGCCCAGTGGAGTACCGCATACTGTCCAGCGAACTCCTGGTGGACGCCCCGGTCGTCGCACTGCGCCGCGACCGGATCACCACGGCCACCGGCGAGGCCCGGCGTGAGGTGGTCGAGCACTTCGGTGCCGCCGCGATCGTGGCGCTGCGGAATTCCCCGCGGGATTCCCCGTCCGATTCGTCGCAGCCCGGGCGTCCCGAGGTGATGCTGGTCCGCCAGTACCGCCGCCCCGTGGACCGCTACCTGTGGGAGCTGCCTGCCGGCCTGCTGGACATGGCGGGGGAGGATCCGCTGAGCACGGCGCGACGTGAACTCGCCGAGGAGGCGGGGCTGTCCGCCGGGCGCTGGCACCTCCTGGGCGACATCTGCCCCTCACCGGGGATCAGCGAGGAGATGTGCCGCATCTTCCTCGCCGAGGACGTCCACCCCCTGACCGCGGAGGACGCCGCGGAGCTGGAGGAGGCCACCGGCGAGGAGGCCGACATGACCTCCCGCTGGACACCGGTGGACGAGGCGGTGGACATGGTCCGCCGCGGCGAGATCGTGAACGCCACGGCCGTCGCCGGTCTGCTGCACCTGCACGCCGGCACACGCCGGGACGTCTCCGAACCCTTCGACCACCACTCCGGTCTGGCCGAACGGCGTCAGGGGGGACTGGCGCGGGGGACGGACATGAAGCATGTGCGCTGACGCCGCGGCTGATGCCGGGGCTGACCCAGACGCCGCGGCCGACGCCGACCGGCGTCGCGTCCGCGCCTGGATGCGGCACCTGCGTACCGAACGCGGACGCAGCGCGAACACCCTCGACAACTACGGTCGCGACATCGACCGTTACCTGGGGTGGCTGGCGGACGGGGGCCTGGACATGACGACGGTGACCACGGGGGACATCGAACGTTTCATCGTCGACCTGCGTACCGGTTGCGCCGCGACGGGCGGGCGGGCGTTGGCGCAGTCCTCGGTCGCACGGGTACTCAGCGCCGTCCGCGGGCTCCACAGGTTCACCGCCGCCGAGTCGGGCCTGCCGGACGTCGTGGCCGAGGTGCCCCTGGCGCCCGGGCGCAGGGACCTGCCGAAGGCGTTGACGACCGACCAGGTGCTCCGGCTGATCGAGGCGTGCCCCGAGGGCGAGGCCGCCGGACCGCTGAACCTGCGCGACCGGGCGCTTGTCGAGCTGCTGTACTCCACCGGCGCACGAATCAGTGAAGCCACGGCCCTTGACCTCGATGACATCGACCGCAACGACGGCCTGGTGCGCGTGCGGGGCAAGGGCGGCAAGGACCGCATCCTGCCGGTGGGTGGGCCGGCCCTGTCGGCGTTGGACGCCTACCTCACCCGGGCGCGTCCCCAACTGGCTCAACGCAGCCGGCACGGCGCGGACGCCGCCGCCCTCCTGCTCACCGCCCGCGGGGGCCGTCTGACCAGGCAGTCCGGGTACAAGATCATCTCCGGGGCCGCCGAGCGTGCGGGCCTCGGCGAGATCTCGCCGCACAGTCTGAGGCACAGTTTCGCCACCCATCTGCTCACCGGCGGGGCGGACGTGCGGGTGGTGCAGGAGCTGCTCGGGCACTCGAGTGTGTCGACCACGCAGATCTACACGAAGGTCACCCCCGACCTGCTTCGGGAATCCTGGGCGGAGTCGCATCCGCGTGCGTGATAATCTGAACCGTGTGATTTGTTCATCGTGGTGGCGTGATGCGCTCCCCTCGGAGCCACCGAGGATCAACGGCACCGAATCAAGGAAGGGAGCTTGACGAGATGGCTCGTTCATCAGAAGGCCTGTTCGACAAGCCCCAGGTCGGTCTCACCGGACGCCCGCTGCGCGAGATTCCGCGCCCCGCGGCGCTCGACCGGCACGGCCCGGCGACCGTCATCGCGATGTGCAACCAGAAGGGCGGCGTGGGCAAGACCACGTCGACGATCAACATGGGCGCCGCGCTGGCGTCCTACGGGCGTCGCGTCCTGCTCGTCGACCTCGACCCGCAGGGGGCGCTCTCGGCGGGGCTGGGCATCGACCACGAAGAGCTCGACGTGACGATCTACAACCTGCTGGTGGACAACACCGCCACGATCCACGAGGCGCTGCACTCCAGCCCGGTGGAGGGCCTGGACGTGGTCCCGGCGAACATCGACCTGTCCGCCGCGGAGATCCAGCTCGTCAACGAGGTCGGCCGGGAACAGGCGCTCGCACGTGCCCTGCAGCCGGTGATGAACGACTACGACTACGTGATCGTGGACTGCCAGCCGTCGCTCGGACTGCTCACCGTCAACGCGCTGAGCTGTGCCGACAGCGTGATCATCCCGATGGAGTGCGAGTACTTCTCGTTGCGTGGTCTGGCGCTGCTCACCGACACCGTGGAGAAGGTCCGCGACCGCCTGAACTTCCGGCTCGAGGTCACCGGCATCCTGGTGACCATGTTCGACCGGCGCACCAACCACTCCCGTGAGGTCATGGAGCGTGTCGTCGAGGTGTTCGGGGACAAGGTCTTCGACACCGTGATCACCCGGACCGTGCGCTTCCCGGAGACCTCGGTGGCGGGGGAGCCGATCACCTCCTGGGCCCCGTCCTCCGATGGCGCCCACCAGTACCTTGACCTCGCGGCCGAGGTCGTCGAAAGGACCTGAGGGTGGGCGAGGTTCCGGAGCACGTCGAGCAACCGGAGCTCACCGGGTTCCGGGTCGCCCTGGCCAACTTCGACGGGCCCTTCGACCTGCTGCTGCAGCTGATCCACTCCCGCAAGATGGACGTGACCGAGGTCGCCCTGGCGACGGTCACCGACGAGTTCATCTCCTACACCCGCTCGTTGACCGGCAGTGTCGACGACCTGGACGAGGTGACCGAGTTCCTCGTCGTCGCCGCCACGCTGCTGGACCTCAAGGCCGCACGGTTGGTCCCGCGCGGGGAGGTCGAGAACGAGGAGGACCTGGCCCTGCTGGAGTCCCGCGACCTGCTGTTCGCCCGCCTGCTGCAGTACCGCGCGTACAAGTCGGTGGCTGGACTGTTCGCTGAATGGCAGCGCGACGCCGACCGCAGCTACCCCGTCCAGCTCTCCCCGGAGGAGCACTTCACCGACCTCATGCCACCGGTGGAGCTGGGGCTGACACCCGAGCAGTTCGCCGAGCGGGCGGCGGCGGTGTTCCGTCCGACCCCGTCCGAGGTCTCCACCGGGCACCTGCACGCCCAGGAGGTGTCCGTCCCGGAGCAGGCCGGGCACATCCTGTCGACCTTGCGGGTCGCCGGTGCGGAGACCTGGGTCAGTTTCAGTACCCTGATCTCGGACTGCGAGGTGTCGATGAAGGTCGTCGGACGGTTCCTCGCCCTGCTGGAGCTCTACAAGGCACGCGCGGTGGGCATCGAACAGCCCGAACCGCTCGAGGAGATGACCGTGGCGTGGACGGGGCTGAACGTGGACCCTGCCGTGGTCGCGGCTAGTAACTGGGACTGAATCAACGTTGAGAGGATGCTGGACATGGAACCGGTGAGTGTCGTTCGTAGTCGTCTGGAGTCGCTGCTGCTCGTCTCCGACGAACCGACCTCGGCCGTCGACTTCGCCCGAGTGCTGGAGACCTCCGAGGAGTCGGTGACCGACGCGTTGCAGGAGATCGCCACGGAGTTCTCGGACCGGGGGATGGGGTTCGAGCTTCGTGAACGCGATGGACTGTGGCGGTTGTACACGCGACGGGAGAACTCGGCGACGGTGGAGGCGAAGATTCTCGACGGTTCGCAGCAGCGACTCTCCCGGGCGGCGTTGGAGACCCTCGCCGTGGTGGCCTACCGCCAACCGGTCACCCGGTCGCAGGTCGCCGGCGTGCGTGGGGTGAACTGTGACGGGGTGATGCGCACGTTGGCGTTGCGCGGCCTGATCGCCGAGGTCGGTGTGACCGGGGAGGTCGGTGGTGCACACCTGTACGCCACCACGGACCTGTTCCTGGAGCAGTTGGGCATCGAGTCGCTCGAGGCGCTGCCGAACCTCGCACCGTTGCTGCCCGACGTGGACGCCATCGACGCCCTCGACTAAGGTG
>NZ_JBQSYJ010000037.1:0-11832 GCF_052379185.1 Corynebacterium sp. AOP12-C2-36
TCACAAACCATCCTGGTTGGTAGCAGGTCCTCCCCCCTCAACGCGCTCCTAGCCGTCGGTGGAGGGGCCCTCGACGAGACCGTCCACCAGGTCACTGACGGCCTGCTGCAGGTCCGCGGGGTCGCCGGAGTTGTCCAGCGTCCACCAGGGTGAGCGCCACTGCGCCGCCGCCAGCGCGCGGTAGGCCGCAAGCGTGCGCGACTGCAGGTCACCGTCGCGTTCATAGGCGTCGGCGGCACGGTCGGCGTCCTGCTCGGCACGCCCGGCGACACGCCCGGAGGCCACCTCGTCGGGCACGTCGACCAGGATCTGCACGTCCGGCACCGGCGCACCCAGCCCGTCGAACTCCAGCTCGTCGACCCAGGCCACGACCTCACTGTCCACGACGTCGGCCTCCCCCACCCCCAGGCGGGCGGCGGAGTAGGCAGCGTTGGACGCCACGTAACGGTCCAGCAGCACCACGTAGCCCTCGTCGTCGAAGTCCGCGAGCTCCCCGGCGACCTCCGCCCGGTCGAGGGCGAACAGCGTCGCCATGCCGTGGACGGAGTCGACGAGGTCACCCATGCCGCCGTGCAGGGCGGCGGACGCCAGCTGCGCGTGGACGGACTGCTCGTAGCGGGGGAAGGCCAGCTTCGCCACCGGGATCTCCCGGGAGAGCAGCTCAGCCTCCAGGGCGGTGACGCAGGTGTTCTTACCTGCGCCGTCGATGCCCTCGAACGCGATGATCACGGTGGCGGTCCCCTCTAGTAGCGGTAGTGCTCGGGCTTGAACGGACCCTCGACGTCCACGCCGATGTACTCGGCCTGCTCCTTGGTCAGCTTCGTGAGCTGACCGCCGAGGGCCTCGACGTGGATGCGGGCGACCTTCTCGTCCAGGATCTTCGGCAGACGGTAGACCTCGTTGTCGTAGCGGTCGCCGTCGACGAACAGCTCGATCTGGGCGATGGTCTGGTCGGCGAAGGAGTTCGACATCACGAAGCTCGGGTGGCCGGTGGCGTTGCCCAGGTTGAGCAGGCGTCCCTCGGAGAGCACCACGATGCTGACGACCTCTGCGTCGGCGGCGTCGGTACGCGGGAAGGTGAACTCGTCCACCTGGGGCTTGATGGTGGTGCGGCTGACGTCCGTGCGGTGCAGCAGCGAGGCCATGTCGATCTCGTTGTCGAAGTGGCCGATGTTGCCGAGCAGGGCGTGGTTCTTCATCTTGCGCATCTGCTCGAAGGTGATGATGCCCAGGTTGCCGGTGGAGGTGATGACGATGTCGGCCTCGCCGATCGCGTCGTCCACGGTGACCACCGGGAAGCCGTCCATCAGTGCCTGCAGGGCGTTGATCGGGTCGGCCTCGGTGACCTTCACCCGGGCACCCTGACCCTTGAACGCCTCGGCGACGCCCTTGCCCACGTCACCGTAGCCGCAGACGAGCACGGCCTTGCCGCCGACGAGCATGTCGGTGGCACGGTTGATGCCGTCCAGCAGGCTGTGGCGGGTGCCGTAGCGGTTGTCGAACTTGGACTTGGTGACCGCGTCGTTGACGTTCATCGCCGGGAACGGCAGGGTGCCCTGCTCGGCGAAGTGGTAGAGACGGTGCACACCGGTGGTGGTCTCCTCGGTGACGCCCTTGACGGACTTCGCGGCCTCGCTCCAGCGGGAGTCGTCCTCGCCGAAGACGCGGGCGAGCATGCCCAGGAAGGCCTGGTACTCGTCGGAGTCCTCGTCGGTGGGCTCCGGCACGATGCCGTTGCCCTCGAACTCGCTGCCGGTGATGACGGCCATGGTGGCGTCGCCACCGTCGTCGAGGATCATGTTGGGGCGCACGTCGCCCCAGGAGAAGATCTGCTCCAGGCACCACCAGTACTCGTCGAGGGTCTCACCCTTCCACGCGAACACCGGGACGCCCTGCGGGTCCTCCGGGGTGCCGGCGCCGACGACCACGGCGGCGGCCGCCTCGTCCTGCGTGGAGAAGATGTTGCAGGACGCCCACCGGACCTCGGCGCCGAGGGCGGTGAGGGTCTCGATGAGCACGGCGGTCTGCACCGTCATGTGGATCGAGCCGGCGATGCGGGCGCCCGCCAGGGGCTGCTCCTCGCCGTACTCGCGACGCAGCTCCATCAGGCCGGGCATCTCGTACTCGGCGAGGCGGATCTGGTGACGACCCGCCTCCGCGAGGGAGAGGTCCCGGACCTTGAACTGGAGGGGGGTGCCGTTGGCGCCGGTGCCGTCGTGGGTGTCGACGGTCGGTGCGACGAAGTCTGCCATGGGGTGATTGCTCCTCGAAACGTCAGGAATGTACTGGGGTGTACTGGATGGTGGAAGTTGCCGGGCTACCTCCGGTCAACCCTATCCCCCGCAGGCCGTGCCCGGCGCACGGAGGGGTCTGCTGGCCCGGTCGCCGGCCCGGTGTCAGCTGAGTGCTTCGACGACGGTCTCCAGACCGTCCGGCGCCTCATCGCCCGCGGACTCCAGTTCGCGGTCCAGCACCTCGAGGGCGACCTCCTGGAGGTCGTCCGGGCACTGCCCGATGCCCTCACGGATGAAAGGGTGCTCGTCGGCGACGGTGGCCGAGGTGAACGGCGCCCCCGACCAGATGGCGGCCACGGTCGCCGCGCACAGTCCGTTGATGTAGTCGGGGTCCACCCCCCGGCCGGCGGCTCCGCCGGCGTCCGTGTCCAGCGCGAGGGCACAGGCGTCCCTCAGACCCTCGGCAAGCGCCTCCCCCTCCAGGTCGTCGCAGTCAGCGAGGAACTCGGTGTTCGTGTCGTCGGCGAAGACGGTCTCGTCCCAGGTGCTCATGTCTCATTTCCCTCTCGTGGTCGTGTCCTGCCACCGAGCGTAGTCGGCGGCGTCCGGTCGCGACAGACGGACCACCCGCCTCCCCGCACGGTCGGCGCGGGCGGTGCCCGTGGGTCCGATTTCACGGGCGCGCGGCAGAAAAATCACGATTTCATCTCGACGTCACGATCCAGGAAAAGCGGCGAACGACCGGCGATTCTCGCGGAGACGCCCATCAAAACCCCACGACAAACACAGGTTCCCGTGAAGTTAGGTAACGTTCGGGTCTTTCATGGCGTTAGATACGGATGATAGGGTTACGGCAGATTGTGATCTAACCGTGACATTCCAGTGCCACGCCATCACGCCACGGACGACGACCCCGGACGGAAGGAGGGACACCGTGGACTACGAGCTCGAACCCGAACGACAGGACGAGGAAGCCTCGGCCACCGACGGCGGGACCACCGAACACCACGAGTCTCTGCTGCGTGACGAAGCCGCGCGGGCCTCGCGCGCCAACCGCATCCTGGGATCCTTCGTCGTCGCCGGCCTGGCCGCCGCCGCGATCCTCGCCGTCGTCACCTGGCAGAACGTGTCCCCGGGTCACGACGACGACCGCGCCGCCGTCGAGGAGGCCGCCGCCGGCGACAACCTGTCGTCGTCCACCTCCCCCTCCGCCCCGACCACGGGGAACTCCGGCACGTCGGAGACCGACCTGCCGGACTACGGGCGCGGCGAGGACGACCCCGCCGGTGACTCACGCGCCGACCTCGCCACCCCGCTGACCGCGGACCGGTACGCACCGCCGAACGCCTGGAGCGGCGACGAGTTCGTGACGCCCCGCGCCACCCCGGACGACGGCGGTACCGACGACTCCGGCGACAGCGGCAACTCCGGAGACACCGGGGGAACTGACGACCTGGACGACTCCGGAGACGCCGGCGACAACGCAGGTGAGGAGACGCCCACGGACGACGGCGGTGTCTCGCAGCTGCCCTCGCTGACCGACCTCCTGCCGTCGCTCAGCAACCTGCCGGACATCCCCGGGGAGACCGACGGGTCCACCACCGGCGAGCCGTCCGAGTCCACCGACCCCGGCGAGCCCTCGGAGTCCACTGAAACTCCCGCACCGTCAGAGCCGTCAGAGCCGTCTGAACCTTCTGAGTCCACCGAGACGGAGAGCTCCGCCCCGTCCACGCCGAAGGAGAGCGAGGGCGGCGACGGCCAGGCCCGAGAAGCCAACGACGAGGAGTCCGGGGACACGACCGGTGGCGACACCGACCAGTCCGACTCGGTCACCGACACCACCGGCCCCACCCCCTAAGACAAACGCCGAGAAAAACAGCGCGGCCCGGTCCTTCGAGGACCGGGCCGCGCTGCGTATGTCTGCGGTGTCAGCCGACCGAGGCCACGAAGAACTGGCCGGAGTCACCGGAGGCCACCGGCCGCGCCGTGACATCCGACGACGAGGCCGGCACCCACGCCGCCTGACCGGCAGCGAGCACCACTCCCCGCCCGTCGGCGCCACCGACCTCCACCGAGCCCTCGGCGGCCAGGACGATCGACGGCCCCTGAACGTCCACCGTGGAACCGTCCACCGCCCGCAAGCGGAACTCCGGCACCGGCACGATGAACGTCCCGTCCTCCCGGGGGCGCTGCACCGGGTCCGGGGTCGCGGAGAAGTCCACGACCTTCATCAGCTCCGGCACGTCCACGTGCTTGGTGGTCAGCCCACCGCGAAGCACGTTGTTGGAGTTCGCCATGACCTCCACGCCGGTGCCCTTCAGGTAGGCGTGCAGGTTGCCGGCAGCCAGGAACAACGCCTGCCCCGGCTCAAGGACCACATGGTTGAGCAGCAACGACACGAGGATGCCCGCGTCGCCCGGGTGCTGCTCCGACAGGTCCAGGGCGGCCTGCGCCGGGCCCGCCATCCACACCTCGGCCGTCCCCTCGTCGACGGCGGCGATGAGTCGACGGCAGGCGTCGAGCACCGCGTCGATCAGCTCCAGCCGCCGCTGCGGCGGCAACGAGATCCACGTGGTCACCAGGGCGCGCAGCCCCTCCGCGTCGCCGGCGACGCCGCTGAGCAGGTCGGTGTAGCGGTCCAGCTCGGGCACGCCCAGGGCGGCCAGCAGCGCGCGGGTGCGCTCCACCGGACGGAAACCGGCGAGCGCCTCGAAGCGGGTCAGGCCGACGAGCAGCTCGGGCTTGTGGTTGTCGTCCTTGTAGTTGCGGCTCGGCGAACCGAGCGGCACGCCAGCCTCGTTCTCCCGGGCGTAGCCTTCCCGTGCCTGGTCCAGCGTGGGGTGCGCCTGCAGGCTCAGCGCCTGGTCGGCGGCGAGCAACTTGAGCAGGAACGGCAGGCGTCCGCCCGTCGCGCTGTCCCCCAGCTCCGAGTCGGGGTCTGCCGAGATGCGCTGCAGCAGGTCGGCGCTCTCCCCCGGACGCGCACCCGGGAGCGCGCTGGGCGCCTCGGGGTGGGCGCCGTACCAGAGCTCCGCCTCCGGGTGCGGGCTCGGGGACGGCCGTCCCGTGAGCTCGGCGAGCGCGGTCCTCGAACCCCAGGCGTAGTTACGCAGGCTGCCCTCCATCAGGGCGACGCCGGACGTGGACGTGCCGTCGAGGACCTGCTTCGGGGACGTCTCAGGCACGGATCACCGCCAGTGCCTTGTCCACGATCTCCTGGACACGGCCGGTGGTGGCCGCCTCGACGTTGAGCCGCAGCAGCGGTTCGGTGTTCGAGGCACGGATGTTGAACCAGGACCCGTCGGCCAGCTCCACGGTGACGCCGTCGAGGTCGTCGGTGGAGGACGTCTCGTCGGCGAAGGCCTCCACGACGGCGGCGGTGCGCCCGTCCTGGTCGGCGACCTCGGAGTTGATCTCGCCGGACGCCTCGTAGCGGCCGTAGGCCTTCTTCAGCTCGGAGAGCGGACGGTCCTGGCCGCCCAGGGTGGCCAGCACGTGGAGCGCGGCCAGCATGCCGGAGTCGGCGTTGAAGAACTCGGAGAAGTAGTAGTGGGCGGAGTGCTCGCCGCCGAAGACGGCGTTCTCCTCCGCCATCTGCGCCTTGATGAAGGAGTGCCCCACCCGGGTGCGCACCGGGGTGCCACCGTGCTCGCGGACGATCTCCGGCACCGCCTTCGAGGTGATGAGGTTGTGGATGATCGTGGCACCGGGGTGGTCGGCGAGGTAACGCTCGGCGATGATGCCGCAGATCGCCGACGGGGAGACCGCGTCGCCCCGCTCGTCGACGATGAAGCAGCGGTCGGCGTCGCCGTCGAAGGCCACACCCAGGTCCGCGCCCTGCTCCACGGTGAACTTCTGCAGATCCACGATGTTCTCCGGGGCCAGCGGGTTGGCCTCGTGGTTCGGGAAGTTGCCGTCGAGCTCGAAGTAGAGGTCCTTGACGGTCACCGGCACCCCGGAGTCCTCGCCGAGGACGGCGGGGACGGTGAGCCCGCCCATGCCGTTGCCGGCGTCCACCGCCACGGTGAGCGGGCGGATGTCCAGCGGCACGAGGTCGTGGAGGAAGGCGGCGTAGTCGGCCAGCACGTCCTTCGTCGTCCCGGTGCCCGCCGCGCCGTCGTAGGACGGGACGCCGGCGACGAGCATGTCGGTGATCTCACCGAGGCCGGTCTTCTGGCCGACGGGGCGTGCGCCGGAACGGCACAGCTTGATGCCGTTGTAGCGCGCGGGGTTGTGGGAGGCGGTGAACATCGCCCCGGGGCAGTCCATGCTGCCGGAGGCGTAGTACAACTCGTCGGTGGAGGTCAGTCCGAGGGAGACGGTGTCGAGCCCCTGGCCCCGGACCCCCTCGGCGAAGGCCTCGGAGAGCTCTGGTGAGCTGTCGCGCATGTCGTGGCCGATGACGACCGTCGCGGCACCCTCCCCCCGCATGAGCAGGCCGAAGGCGGCCCCCGTGTCGCGCACGAGGTCTGCGTCGATACCGTCGCCCACGACGCCACGCACGTCGTACGCCTTGATGACGGAGGCGATGGCCTCCCGGTCTCGCTGTGTCATGTCAACTCTCCTGGTGTTCTTCTCGGATCATTCGCCGTCGTAGCGCACTGCGCGCAGATGACGCTGGGGGGCTCGTCCCGGCAGGTTCCGCCGTGAGGGGTGATGGCCGGACGGTTGCGGGATGTCGGTGCGGCGCACGACCCGGGACACCGGGTGCCGCTGTGCCGACGTGAGCTTGTCGATGGCGCTCTCGACCGGGTAACCGTTGTCGCTCCCGGACTCGAGTGCCGCGGCGAGGGCCTGCATCTCCTCGTCGGTGATGTCGTCGGCGATGTCGGGGACACCGCCGGCGTACGAGGCCGCCTGCACAGGTTCCTCCGGGAACAGATCCTCCGTGCGCTGCAGCCCCCACCCTTCGGGGACGGTCAGTCTGGAGAGATGACGGTCGCACAGATCCCAGCTGTGCGGATCGTCCCCGGGCTCCAGGGGGTTGACGGTCGCCGTGCGGGCGGCATAGTTGTAACGCAGGGTGGCGATCGCACGGGACCCGCAGCCGGGCCTGGAACACTGTCGGTAGTCAGTCACACAGACCATCCTAGTCCCGGAGACCACCGTCGCGCCGGACGAGCCGACCCCGCCTGTCGGACCCGGGGACGCGCCGCGGTCAGGTCTAGGATCGTAGACATGACGCGTCCCTCCACACCCCGGTCCCCCTCCCCGGACCGTTCCGCGCCCCGGGCCCTGGCCAGGGACACCCGCGGGCACGGCCTGCGGGGCGTGCTGATGCCGCGGCTGCCGCGCTACGCTACCCGCGCGGAGCTCTTCGACACCGCGGTGCTGGACGCCTACGCGCCGGTGCTCGAGCAGTTCGGTGACCGGCTGAACGGGCTGGACGTTGCGATCGACCTGGTGCCCCGCATGCGCCTGGAGTCCGCCACCGCCCACTGGTCGGACGAGGTCGCCGCCGACGGTCAGGTGCCCCTGGGCCGGCTGGTCCCCGCGGGCGTGGACGAGACCGGGTCCCCCACCCGTCCCCGCCTGATCATCTTCCGGCGGCCCATCGAGCAGCGCTCGGCCGACCGGCTGGAGACCGAGGACTGGCTGCGGTTCGTGATCGCCCGCCTGGTCTCGACCTACCTCAACGTCGAACCCGAGGTCATCGACCCCGGGTTCAGCTGGGAATGAGCGGCTGGGTCGGACTCAGCCGAGCCGCTTCTTGAGGCGGCGGCGTTCGCGCTCGGACAGCCCACCCCAGATACCGAAACGCTCGTCGTGCTCGAGTGCGTACTCGAGGCACTCGTCGCGCACGCCGCAGGCCCGGCAGATGCGCTTGGCCTCGCGGGTGGAGCCGCCCTTCTCGGGGAAGAACGCCTCGGGGTCGGTCTGGGCGCAGAGGGCCTGCTCCTGCCAGTCCTGCTCCACCGCGTCGAAGAGGAGGTCGAAGTCCTCCGTCAGATCCGAGAACGCGCTGGGCGTGAAGTCGTCGATTCCGCCGCGGAGCAGGTCGGGGAGTTCCCCTGACGCCCCAGTACCGCCTGCGCGGCTGGAACGGACCTCGTCGCCGTCCACGGCTGCGGACCCCTCTGAGAAGGGACCACGAAAGGCGTCCGCCGGGTTGTCCACCGTTGTCTCCTCACTGAAATCCGCCGTGCCGGTCTTCCACCGGCCTCTTCCTACAGGAAAGATTACACACGGGTAATTCCATAGCGTCAACCTTTCGCTGACGCCGGTAGATCCCATCCGTCACATGAGTCACACGCGTAACGGTATGCGGGCCCTGGAGCGCATTCACAGCGTCCTGACAGACACGACATGGGGAGAATCAGGCGAGGTTAACCACTACATATAGACGTTAGGGGCCGGAATCCGGCCCCTGAGACACAAGATATCGAAATATTTTCGTTCAGCCCGAGCCTGCCCCGTACGGGGGTCAGACGTCGCTGGAGTAACGCAGGCCACCGTCCGGCAGCACGACCCCGGGCCACACCCGGGCACCGCCCTGCAGTTCACAGCGCGCACCGACGACGGCGCCCTCGCCGACCACGGTGTCGCGCAGGTGGGCACGGGCGCCGATCCGGGCGCCGGCGGCGACCACGCAGCGCTCCACCGTCGCGCCCGCCTCGATCTCCACACCGTCGAAGACCACCGAGGTGTCCACGCGGGCACCCGCGCCGATCTCCGCACCGCGGCCGATGACCGTGCCGCCGAGGAGCAGCGCCCCGCCGGCGACGGCGGCGGACTCGTCGACGAGCGCCTCGCCGTTGCGTCCCGCCAGCAGTGGTGACGGGGCGATCCCGCGCACCAGGTCCGAGGACCCGCGCACGAAGTCGTCCGGCGTCCCGAGGTCACGCCAGTACGCCTGGTCCACGTGACCGTAGAGGCGACGCCCCTTCACCAGCAGGTCGGGGAAGACGTCACGCTCCACGGAGACCACACGGCCCTCCGGGATGGACTCGATGACGTCGCGCTGGAAGACGTAGCAGCCGGCGTTGATCTGGTCCGTGGGCGGATCCTCCGCCTTCTCCAGGAACGCCTCCACCCGGCCGTCCTCCGCGGTGGGGACGCAGCCGAAGGCGCGCGGGTCAGCAACCCGCAGCAGGTGCAGGCTCACGTCCGCGTGATTGTCCACGTGGGTGCGCAGGACCGCGTTGAGGTCCGTGCCCCCGAGGATGTCGCCGTTGAAGATCATGGCCCGGTCGTGCCGCAGCTTCGACAGCACGTTACGGATGCCGCCTCCGGTGCCGAGGGGAGAGTCCTCGACAACGTACTCGATCTCCAGGCCCATCTCGGAGCCGTCACCGAAGTGCTCCTCGAAGACCTCGGCCTTGAAGGAGGTGCCGAGCACGACGTGGGTCATGCCCGCCTCACGGATCCGGCCGAGCAGGTGCTGCAGGAACGGGTAGCCCGCCACCGGCAGCATCGGCTTCGGGATGGAGTTGGTCAGGGGCCGCAGACGCGTTCCCTTGCCGCCGACG
The DNA here is from genome assembly GCF_052379185.1 of Corynebacterium sp. AOP12-C2-36. Lineage (NCBI taxonomy): Bacteria > Bacillati > Actinomycetota > Actinomycetes > Mycobacteriales > Corynebacteriaceae > Corynebacterium > Corynebacterium sp. AOP12-C2-36. Next base: position 9,704 of record NZ_JBQSYJ010000037.1, read on the forward strand.
AGGATGACCGCGTCGGTGTTGGCGGCGAGGTCGGAGTTGACGTCCGCAGCGGTCTCAGGGGTCGTGTCAGGGGTCGAGGGTGAGGGATTGTCTCGTTCGTCACTGTTCACCCTTGGGAGGTTATCCGATCGAACGCAGTTCCGCCGTCAACGGCGCGCCCGCTTCGCCAGTGCGACCGCCACGGCCCCCCTGAGCCTCAACCCCGCCCACAGCGCCGCGCGCACCGGCGCCTGCCACCACGCCGACAACCGGTCCGCCTGGAAGCGGTAGGCGCTGTCGTGGTGCGCCGGCAGGGTGATCTCCGGGTGCTTGCCCGCCGAGTGCCCCTTGGCATGGGTGATCTCCGCGGACGGGGTGAACACGTTCTCCCAGCCCGCCCGGGTCAGGCGGTCGCCCAGGTCCACGTCCTCCATGTACATGAAGTAACGCTCGTCGAAGCCGCCCACGGCGTCGAAGGCCTCCCACCGCAGCAGCTGGCACGACCCCGACAGCCAGCCGGACGTACGCTCCCGGTTCATCACCGCGTCCGCCAGGTAGCGGCGGGTGAACGGGTTGCCCTTCCACACCGGTGCCAGCAGCGCGTGGCCGATGCCCGCGCCCAGGGTCGGCACCGAGCGTGCCGAGGGGTACACCGTGCCGTCGACCTCACGGATCAACGGGCCCACCGCCCCGGCACGCGGGTGCCGGCGGGCGGCCTCGACCATGCGGTCGATCGCACCCTCGTCGAAGACCACGTCCGGGTTGGAGATCACCAGGAACTCCCCGTCGATCTCACCGGCCTCCCGGCGCGCCCGCAACGCCTCCACCCCGGCGTTCATCCCGGCACCGTAGCCGATGTTGCCGCCGGTACGCAGCAGCTCCACGCCCTCGCGGGCGGTCGCCGCCTCAGGGGCCCCGTCGGTCGAGCCGTTGTCGGCCATGACCACGACCGCGCCCTGTCCGGACGCGGCGGGCACGGAGTCCAGGAATCGGGTGAGGTACTCCCCCGGTGAGTAGGTGACGGTGATGACGGCGATCGGTTTCACGGGAGTTCACCCTAGTCGATAACCGGCCCCGAGACCCCGTCGCAACGCGTCGCGCCAGTCCGGTGGTGTGCGCCCGGTGCGCGTGGACCATGCCTCCAGGTCCAGGACGGACCACGGGGGACGCGCCGCCGGCGTGGGCCACTCCTGGGTGGTGCACGGGCTCACCCGCGCGCGGTCGTGGCCGGTGCAGCGGAAGACCTCGCGGGCCAGCCCGCACCAGGACACCGGCTCGCCGGAGTTCGTGAGGTTGAGGATCTCGGGCGCGGGGCCGGCGCCTACCTGCTCCCCTGCCAGTGCCCACAGCTCCGCGGCCAGGTCCGCGGCGAACGTCGGACGTCCCACCTGGTCGTCGACGACCTTCGGGTCCACGCCGTTGTCGGCCAGGGTGGCCATCACCGAGACGAAGTCTCGTCCGGGGGCCTCGGGTCCCGACCAGACCCACGAGGTGCGCACCACGGTGCCGCCGGCCTCGAGCACCGCCAGCTCGCCCTCGCGTTTCGTCCGGCCGTACTCGTTGGCCGGCCACACCGGGTCGTCCGGACGCCAGCCTCGTCCTCCCTCGGGCGCGGTGCCGGAGAAGACATAGTCGGTGGAGACGTGGATGAACCCGACCCCTGCGTCGCGCGCCACCCGGGCGAGTTCGCCGGGGGCGACGGCGTTGACCGCCTCCACGGTGGCGCGGTTCGCGTCGTCCTCCGCGCCGTCCACGTCCGTCCAGGCGGCCGTGTTGATGATCACGTGCGGCGCGTCCCCGTGGGGCGCGCCACCGGCCAGCAGGGCCCCGGCCGTCCCGCGGAAGGCCTCGGTCCCCGCGGTCGAGAGGTCCAGGTCCGCGCGGGACAGACCCACGCCCCCGAGCGCCACGAGACACCGTCCGACCTGGCCCTGTGCACCGGTCACCCATACCGTCACTGTGCGTGAACCTCCTGCGTGCCGGGCGCGGACACCGATGTGCCTGCGGCGTGACCCGGTACTACGATCGGGCACCGACTCTACGCTGGCCGGCCCCTGACCGGCCGCTCGCGCGGGCGCGTGTTCGCGACGTGATCCGGGCAACCACCGTGGTAACTAGTAGAGTCCCCCCTATCTTGTGTACATATCGAC
>NZ_JBQSYJ010000038.1:0-11000 GCF_052379185.1 Corynebacterium sp. AOP12-C2-36
GCAACCCCTCTGCCCCTGGGGGCACGGGCCGGCCAGCTAGAAGTCGTCAGCCCGGTACGACGTGCGGAATGCCTGGAGCTCGCCGGAGAACGGGTCGGTGAACATCATCTTCACGGCCGTCAGCCCCATCGGGCGGCTGAAGTCTTCGTCGGCGACGGCAGGCACGAACGGCATCGGTTGATCCACGTCCCACAGTGCGGCGTCGCTGAGCTCGCCGTACAACGGGTCGGCGATGATCGGGACACCGAACAGCCGCATATTCACCCGCAACTGGTGGGTGCGTCCACTTTGCGGCTCGAGAGTCCACACCAGGCGCCATGGCGCATCGGCCCCAGGCGTCGCCACCGTGTCTGTCGTCCCCAACGGCGTCATCGCGGGGCGTTCGAGGCGCACACCGGTGACCCGGGTCTCGGCGTTCGGAGCGTCCTGCGTCAGGTACGTGGCCATGCGGCCACGCAGTTTCACCATGTTGTGGCGCAGAACCCAGGGCTCTTCGACCGTGGGTGCCGGGTGCAGCCCGGCGGGGCTGTCCGCTGCGAAGGCGCCGGCGGGTACAGGAAGCAGCGGTCGGGCACCGTCCGATGTCGGGGCGTCCTGCAGCAGGGGCAACCAGCCCTCGGGGACCTCGGTCACGGCCTCGTAGGTCTTGCGTACCTCGCGTGCCTCGAAGAGACGCTGGTAGGCGCCGCGGACGTCCTGGCGGGTGGTGAACAGGAGCACGCCGCGGGTCAACCGGTCCAGCCGGTGGGCGGGGGAGAGGGTGTCGATGCCGAATTGGCGTCGGGCACGGACCACCGCGGTCTCGGTGATGTGCTGGCCGCGCGGCAGCGTCGACATGAACGGTGGTTTGTCCACGACGAGGAGGCGCGGACTGCGGTGCAGCTCCCTCAGTTCGCCGGGGACGGGACGCTCCGGTGCCGGGCGGCGGTAGAACCAGAGGAACTCGCCGGCGGTCACCGTGTCGTCGGGCCGTAGTACGCGGCCGTCGTCCAGCCGGACCTTGCCCTCGTCGAACCGCGCGGTGATCGCGGTGGAGTCGTCGGTCGGATCGTGGTGCTGCTGGCTGTCGATGAGGTGACGCACGAGGGCGGCGGCCGTGCCTTCGGCCTCGACCCTGACCCGGGACGGATTGAGTCCGTCCACTATTGGGAGCGGTGGATTACGCAGGCTAAGCTCCTGTCCATGGATACTTCTCAGATCGTCGAATTCTTGCAGACAACCATCGGTCAGGCCGTTCTGGGCGCCGTGGAGTTTATCTACGAGCTCTTCTTCCCGAGTAATTCTCCGGGTGCGCCGGGCGCGGGTGCCTGACCTGGTTCGTCACAGTGACGACCCCGTCATGTCGGTGCCGAGTATACCCACCCCCGTGCCCACCACCCGTTACCCCGGGCACCTACCCCTGAATGGGAGGTTTTCTGCGGTGAACCTCACGTGCGGGGATAATGGGGGTTGTTGGAAGTCACCCACCTGAAAGGGGTTCCGAGATGTCGGACGCCAAGGCCACCAATGAAATCGTCGTCGCCGTGGACGGCTCGGATGCAGGGGCCGCGGCCGTCGCCTGGGCCGCGAATGCGGCGGCCAAGCGCAGTGCACCGTTGAAGCTCGTCACGGCCTACACGATGCCCCAGTTTATGTACGCCGACGGGATGATCCCGCCTCAGGAGCTGTACGACCAGCTCGAGGACGAGGCGATGGAGAAGATCAACGACGCCCGCGAGATCGTCACGGGCTTCGACGAGAACATCGAGGTCAGCTACTACATCGGCGAGGCGACCCCGATCGACCTGCTGCTCCAGCTCTCGGAGGACGCCGACATCGTCGTAATGGGTTCCCGCGGCCTCGGCGGCCTGTCCGGCCTGGTGCTGGGCTCCGTCTCCTCGGCGGTCGTCTCCCACGCGGCCTGCCCGGTCGTGGTCGTGCGCAAGGACAACGACGTCACCGTCGAGAACAAGTACGGCCCCGTCGTCGTCGGTGTCGACGGCTCCGACATCTCCCGCAAGGCGCTCGACTACGCCTTCCGCGAGGCAGACGCGCGCGGCGCGACGCTGCGCGCGGTCCACAGCTGGGCGGACGCGCAGGTGCAGACCAGCCTCGTCGGCCTCGCGGCCGTGCAGAGCCAGCTGGACGCCATGTCCGCCCAGGAGCGCAAGATCCTGCAGGACGAGTTGGCGCCGATGCGGGAGAAGTACCCCGAGGTCACCGTCGAGGAGGTCGTGGAGCGCGACCGTCCGATCCAGGTCCTGAAGGAGAACTCGGACGACGCGCAGCTCCTCGTCCTGGGCTCCCACGGTCGTGGCGGATTCCGCGGCATGCTGCTGGGTTCCACCTCGCGGGCCCTGCTGCAGTACGCGCCCTGCCCGATGATGGTCGTGCGCCCCAACCACAAGTAGCGGGGCGTCGGGCACGCACCGGTGCCGTCGCCGACAGTGTGTCGGCGGCGGCACCGCCTTGTGTAAAATACTGCAGGAACGGCGGGTCTTTTCCCGCCGACAGAACGAATCCGTACTCATGGAGGGACGACATGGCCGGCACCGGTTCCACGACGACCGACGGCAGTGACGCGTCCCCGTCCAAGGCGAAGAAGACGACGAGGGCCGGGGGAACGTCGAAGTCGAAGTCGGCGGCGTCGCGTCGTCGCAACCGTCCGGGGCCGCGTCAGCGCCTGCTGGGCAGCGCGACGCACCTGTTCACCACCGAGGGCATCCGCGTGATCGGCATCGACCGTATCCTGCGTGACGCGGACGTGGCCAAGGCCAGTCTCTACTCCCTGTTCGGCTCCAAGGACAACCTCGTGGTGGCCTACATCGAGGAGCTCGACAAGGACTGGCGTGAGCGCTGGGAGAAGATGTGCGAGGACCGGCCGAAGCCGGAGGACCGCATCCTCGCCTTCTTCGACATGTGCATCGCCGAGCAGCCGGGGGAGAACTTCCGGGGCTCGCACTTCCAGAACGCCGCCAGCGAGTACCCGCGGCCGGACACCGACAGCGAGCACCGCATCCGCGCCGCCGCTCTCGAGCACCGGCGTTGGTGTCGTGACACGATGGCGGACCTGCTCACGGAGAAGTTCGGCTACGCCTCGCGCACCCTGGCCGACCAGCTGATGGTGTTCCTCGACGGCGGCATCGCCGGGGCGAAGATGAACCGCACCGTCACCCCGCTGGAGACAGCGCGTGAGCTCGCCAAGCAGATGCTCTACACGGCACCGATGATGTACTCGATCTTCGCCCCTCGGCGGATCTGGCCGGGGTCAGCGGTTGAGGCGGTGCCGCCCCCGGTAGGGGCGGGCATCGGCGTCCTCGTCCGGCTCGGGCAGCCGGTGCCGGCCTCCGCTGGGCGCGCTGGGTGCGGTGGGGCCGGACGTTTCGGCGGCCTGAACGGCGTCGGACGCACCCTCGGCGCTCTCGGGTCCCTCCGTGCCGTCAGAGTCCCCGGAGTCCCCGGCCGCGCCGACAGCATCCTGCCCGGCCTTCGAGGCCTTCGCCGCCTTTTTCGCGGCGATCGCCTGGCGTTGCAGTTCCCGCTGGCGCGTGCGCCGTGCGGCGCGCTCCAGCTTCTCGCGCTTGATGAGCCTCCCGGTCGCCTCCCGGTCGGCGGCTTCCTCGGCGACGAGGCGCTCGCGCTCGGCGGTGGCGTCGTCGCACACCGACGCCGGGGAGGAACGACGCAGCGTCCCGTCCAACGCCTTGATGCGGGCGCTGCGCTCGCGGGATCGCTCGCGGAGGGAGCGTCCGGCGTCCTTGATCTCGGCCCGTCGGGCCTTGCGCGCCGCGCCGACCTCGGCGCGGTGGGCTCGGAACTCCTCGGAGTAGGGCACCTGCCGGTCGAGGACGAGGTGGAGGCTGATGTTCTGCGTCATGGTCCACAGGTTGTTCATCACCCAGTAGCACATGATCGCCGCGGGGGCGGGGCCGGCGAGTCCGAAGACGATCGGCACCAGGATCGCCACCGGCGCCAGGAAGAACAGCATCTTGAACAGGGCGCGGGAGGTGCCGTTGTTCTCGTCGAGGGTGAGCCAGTTGCGGTAGATCGAGTACGCCATGTTCAGCGTGGTGAACACCGAGGCGGTGATGCACAACGGCAGGGCGAAGGTGAACACCTCGGCACCGGTGGTGCCGAGGAAGGCGAACTGCTCGTCCGTCATCGTGGAGTACGCGGCGAGCGGGACGCCGAGGATGTCGGCGTCGAGGAAGTGCGCCACGTCGTCCCCGCTGAGCGCCCCGATGCCGGGGTGGGACGCGGCCTCCAGGTCCGTGGGCCGGGCGACCTGCAGCAGGATGCGGTACAGGCCGATGAAGAAGGGGACCTGGATCAGGGCGGGCACGCAACCGTCGCGCACCCGGTAGCCGTTGGCGAGTTGCAGCTCCCGGCGCTTCTTCAGCAGTTCGCGGCGTTCGGGCTGGCTGAGCCGGTTGCGGTACTCCTCGTCGAGGGCGTGCAGGGCCGGGCGCAGGTTCACCAGCACGCGCGTCGAACGGTAGGCGCGGTAGGCGAAGGGGACGAGGAAGAGCCGGACGGTGAGCACCAGCAGCGCGATCGACGCCGTCCATGCGGTGGCGTCGGCGACGCCCATGGCGGTCAGCGCCATGTGCCACAGCTTCATCACTGCGGATACCGGGTACTCGATGAACTCCACGTGTCGAGGATACTGTGTTCCCATGGACAACGACGTCGCGGTACGGGATTCGGTGGTGATGCGGGGAGGTATCGCCATCCTCGTGGGCCTTCTGCTGGCGGTCACGGTCTGGTCGGCGGCGGGACGGGGGGACGGTCCGCCGACGTTGGTGGCCGTGACGGCGGTGCCGTTCGGCCTGCTCGCCGCGGCGGGGCTGTCGCGTCCGGTGCCGGCGGCGCTGCCGGGGCGGGTGACGTGGCTGACGGCGTTGACCGTCCTGTGGATCCTGCTGGCGGTGCAGGAGGCGACGGCGTCGTACCTGGCGTTGGCGTTGTTCGCGCTCTACCTGTACCTGCTGCCGTTGTGGTGGGGAGTGACGGCGACGGCGGTGGTGACGGTCGTGGCCGCGGGCCTGTCGGTGGCGGTGGCCGGTCCGTCGACGGGTGCGGTCCTCGGGCCCGTGCTGTCCGGGCTGGTCGCCGTGGCGATCGGGGTGACCGTCGAGGGCCTCTACGTGGTCAGTGAGGACCGGCGCCGGCTCATCGACGAGCTGGTGCGCACCCGCCACCTGCTCGCGGAGTCGGAGCGTGCGGCCGGGGTGGTGGAGGAACGGGAACGTCTCGCGCACGAGATCCACGACACGGTGGCGCAGGGGCTGTCGAGCATCCAGATGCTGCTGCACGCCGCCGAGCGCGACGTGCGGGCGCACAAGGACGCAGGGGACGCAGGGGACGTAGGGGAGCCGCCTGTCGACAAGCTCCTGCTCGCGCGCGACGTCGCCGCCGGCAGTCTGCGGGAGACCCGGGCGATGATCGCCGCGCTGCAGCCGTCGGGCCTGGACGACGGTTCGTTGGTGGACGCGCTGCGGCGTCTCGCCCGCGCCACGTCCGGCGACGGGCTGGAGGTCAGTGTGGACGCCCCGGCGGACGCGGCCGGCGGCGCCGAGGCGCGCCTCCCGGTGAGCGTGGAGACGGTGCTGCTGCGCGTGGCGCAGTCGGCGGTGGCGAACGTCCGGCAGCATTCGGGAGCCTCACGCGCGCGCGTCACCCTGTCGGTGAACCCGGACGCGGTGCGTCTCGACGTGGTGGACGACGGCGCGGGCTTCGACCTGCCCGAGGTGGAGTCCACGCTGGCTGAGCGCGCCGGGGAAGGCCACATCGGCCTGGCGACGATGCGTCGACGGGTCAGCGACCTCGGAGGCAGCGTGGTCGTGGAGACCGCGCCGGGTTCGGGCACGGCCGTCGCCGTGGAGGTGCCGCTGCGGCCGTGATTGTCCGGGGGTGCCGTCGACGGGGGAATTGTAGGATGGACCCGGAAACGACGGCACTGGAGGAAAACGACATGATTCGTGTCCTGTTGGCGGACGACCATGAAATCGTGAGAATGGGCCTGCGTGCCGTCCTCGAGAGCGCCGAGGACATCGACATCGTCGGCGAGGTGGATTCGGCAGATTCGGCGGTGCACGCCGTCGCCGACCTTGCGGAGGACGGCCCGGGGGTGGACGTGGTCCTCATGGACCTGCGTTTCGGTGCAGGTGCGGCCGGGCGGGAGGTGGAGACCGGGGCACAGGCCACGGAACGAATCCGGAAACTCCCGGCCCCACCCAATGTCCTCGTCGTCACGAATTACGACACGGACGTGGAGATCCTCGGGGCGGTGGAGGCCGGCGCGGTGGGATACCTGTTGAAGGATTCCCCTCCGGCGGAACTCATCAGCGGTGTGCGCTCGGCCGCGCAGGGGGCGGCGGCGCTGTCCGGGGCGGTCGCGCACCGGCTACGTGACCGGGAGAAGGATCCGGCGACGACGTTGTCCGCCCGCGAACTCGAGGTTCTCCACGCCGTTTCCCGGGGAAAGTCGAACCGTGACATCGGGTCGGATCTTTTCCTGTCCGAGGCCACGGTGAAATCGCATCTCGCCCACGTCTACGACAAACTGGGTGTGCGCTCACGGACCTCCGCCGTGGCGGCGGCACGTGAGGCGGGGATGCTGTGACGCATGCTCTGACGGGGGCACAACCCCCGCCGGGGACTCAACGGTCCGAGGGATTGGCGGCCTCGTAGGCGTCGATGACCTCGCGGGCGATCTGGCCACGGGTGGAGACGGTCAGGCCGTTGTCCCGTGCCCATTCGCGGATGCGGCGGTTACGGCCGGAATCGGACTTGCCGGTGTTGCCTGCCGGGCGGCCACGGCCGCGGACGCGGGTGACCTTGGTGCCGGCGGCGATGTAGGGCTCGACGGTGTCGGCGAACTTCTGGGCGTTCTCCTCGGAGAGGTCCAGAACGTAGGTGGAGCCCTTGTAGGTGAATTCGACGACGTTGACCTCGTCCGCGGTGAGCGGGGTGTTGTCGAGGTCATCGAAGAACTGGGTGACTTCCTTGCGTGCCATGGTTTCTGTTACTTCCTTCCGGTCGTGTGCGCCTTTATGGCGCGAATATGTGGCATGTGAAGGTGCCATTGACCGGAAGTGTAGTCCATTCGTGCACTAATTGTCATCCCCGATGATCTCCCGCCATTTCATGGTGGATATAAGATGATCTTTTACTTATGGGGAGAGTAGTGGGGGAAGGGGGAACGTCAGACTTTCTCGGCGAACTGACGGTCCAGCAGGTCCAGTTCCGTGGAGACGCTGGAAGTGAGGTTGCTCGTCTGCGAGTCGGACATTCCCGAGGCATTGTCGAGTGAATTCTCCAACTCGTCGAGCCGGGCATTGGCGTCCTTGGCGAAACCGTCGGGAACATTTCCGCGGTCGATGCGGGTACGCAGGTCGGCGATCCGGGCGCGCTGCGGGGCGCCGACTCCGACGAAGTTGGAGAATTCGGCCGTCGTGCCGCGGCCGGCGCCGGAGGAACGCTGGGACAGCTGGGTGAACGCCCGGTACGCCAGCGGGATGGCGACGGGGAGCAGCACGCGCAGTGCGCCGGTGTAGCGCACCACCGTCTTGGCGTTGAACCGGCCGGCCTTGATCTGTTCCACGGTGGCCTGCGCCAGCTTCGCGTCGTGCTTACGCTCCGCCTTGAGGTTGCGGGACTCCTCCTTGCGGACCTTGCGTGCCATCTTCTCCAGGTAGTCCTGCTTCTTCCTGTCGAGTTTGGCGGTCTCACGTGCCTCGGTGCGGGCCTGGACCTTCGCCGCCTTGTAGCTCGCCCGCTTTTCGTGGCGGCGCCGTCGTGCCGAGCTGAGAATTCCCATGGTCGATGTTCTCCCGTACCTGTCGTGGTTGCCTTTGCTGCCGTGTCACCGTGTCGACGGCTGTTTTCTCCGTGCCAGTCTACTCAATAGTATGGGGCGGTATGTGGGCGTATCAGGGCAGTGGTTCCGTGGGACCCGAGGGTTCCGCGGGACCCGTCACCCCGTCGGACCTGACGGGGTGCCGCCACCGGCGGGTACTCAACCGCGCCGTGGGGTCCGGACGGCTGTCGCCGGAGCTGACGGTGTCGTCCGTGGTGGAGCGCACGCTCGCCCGCTACCGGGCGCGGCTGCGGCGTGAGGCGGTCGCCGCGGCGTTGCCCACGCAGCCACGCTTCGGGGAGCGGCTCGTGCCGACCCGGGTGGAGGTCGTGGACGACGCCACCGCCGGGGAGCAGACGCTGGAGGCGATCGCCGCGGGCACCCGACTCATCGTCGGTGCCCGGCTGGCGGACGGCGCCCTGGCCTGCGACGTGGACCTGCTGGTGCGCACCGACGACGCGGCCGGTCCGACGACCACGATGACGTACATGCCGGTCACCGTCACCTCCCACACGGTCGGCGCCCCGTCGTCGCGGCCGCAGGGACGCGCCGCCCGCGGCGCCGGGGTGCGCACCGTCGACCTCGGCGTCCTGGGGCTGGCACGTCCGGTGCCGGTGGCCATGAAGCACCGCAGCACGCCGGTGGACTCGCAGAAGGTGGCGGTCGCGCACACGCTGCTCGACGTGCTGGGCGTGGCGTCCGGCGACGTCGGTTTCATCGGCGCGGGCCTGGCGTCCTGCCTGGTCATCCCCGCCGACCGAGTCGTGCCGGGGCTGGTGCGCGCCCTGGAGGCGCCGGTGCCGGCCGAGCCCACGCGCGTGCGTGAGTGCGGTACCTGCGAGTTCCACAACCACTGCCGGGCCCGCCTGCTGCGTACCGGGGACCTCAGCCTGATGCTGCCGGGCGACCGGGCGCAGCGCTGGCGCGACCGGGGCGTCGACACGTTGGCGGAGCTGGCCCACGAGGACGCCGGCGAGACCTCCGCGCTGGCCACCGCCTGGCTGGCGGGGGTGGGCTACCTGCGGCGTCCGATGCGCCGGTGGATGGTGCGCACCGACCTGTGGTGCGGCCACACCTTCCGCATGCCCGAGCACCTCGTCGACGGGGAGAGCCCCATGGGCGAGGAACTGGCCGACGCCGTGGAGATCGACGTGGACATGGAGGCGCACCCCAGCCGTGGCACGTTCCTATGGGGCACCTTCGACGGCGGCGTCTACCGCTCCTTCACCGACTTCAGCCGCGACGGGGACGCAGGACGCCACGTCGCGTCCTTCTGGACCTGGTTGACGGCGCGGCGCGCCGCCGCCGCGCGCGGGGGCCGCCCCTGCCGGGTGTACTGCTACTCCCGGCAGGGCGAGAACCACTGGCTCCGGCACTACGCAGGACGCCACGGCGGCACCGTGTACCCCCTGCCCGACGGCGGTGAGGCGGTGATGCCCACGCTGGAGGAGGTCAACGCCTTCCTGGCGTCCGAGGAATGGGTCGACGTCTTCGCCCTGGTGGGCGCGGCCGTCGCCGCCAACTCCTCGCTGGGGCTCAAGGCGGTCGCCCCGCTCGCGGGCTTCACCTTCAGTCAGGACGACGTCGACGGTCGCGTGGCCGTGGACCTCTTCGAGGTCGCCGTCGGCGCGGAGGGCACGGCCGCCTCGGCGGCGCAGCGCACCCTGGAGCGCTACAACGCCGACGACTGCTTCGCCACCGCCGCCGTGCGCAGCTGGCTGCGTCGGGGCGCGCCGGGAATCCCTGCGCTGTCCCGTCCGTTGGACAGGGTATGAGCTTCCTCGACCGAATCCTCGCCATGAACGCCGCCCAGTCCGGCGGGCCTTTCCGCGCCGAACGTCCGACCGCCGACACCGCCCTGGCAGGGGGACGCCACCCCGTGCTGGAGAACCCGCGTCCGCACACCGTGCTGGGCACGCCCATCACCGGCCCGTGGAAGGACGGCCAGGAGCACGTGGTCCTCGGCCTGGGCTGCTTCTGGGGCGCCGAGAAGCTGTTCTGGCAGCTCGACGGGGTGGAGTCCACCTCGGTGGGCTACGCCGGCGGCTACACCGTCAACCCCACCTACCGGGAGGTGTGCACCGGGCGCACCGGCCACTCCGAGGTCGTGGACGTGGTCTTCGACCCGGCCCGGGTGGACCTGCGCACCGTGATCCGCACCGTCCTGGAGAACCACGACCCCACCCAGGGCGACCGGCAGGGCAACGACGTGGGCTCCCAGTACCGCTCGGTGATCTACGCGGTGACCCCGGAGCAGCGTGAGGTGGCCGCGGCGGAGGTGGCGTCCTACGGCGAGAAGTTGGCGGAGGCCGGCTTCGGCGAGATCACCACGGAGGTCTCGCTGCTGTCGGAGACCCCGTCCGGGGAGTACTACCTGGCCGAGGACGAGCACCAGCAGTACCTGGACAAGAACCCGGGCGGCTACTGCCCGGTGCACGCCACCGGGGTGACCTGCGGGTAGGGGGACTCGCGGGGGCTCCGGGGCTTTTCAGTGCCGGGCGACGGGGTCGAAGCGCGCGCCGAGCACGTCGACCAGGTCGCCGGGGGCGATCTCGATGTCCAGGCCGCGGCGTCCGCCGGAGACGAAGACGGTGGGGTGTTCGCGGGTGCCGGCGTCGACCACCGTGTCCAGCAGCCTCTTCTGGCCGACGGGGCTGATCCCGCCGACGACGTAGCCGGTGGAGCGCTCCGCGGCGGACGGGTCGGCCATGGTCGCCTTCTTCGCGCCGAAGGCGTGGGCCACGGCCTTGAGGTCAAGGGTCATCGTGACCGGGACCACGGTGACCGCAAGTTTCCCGCTCAGCGGTCCGCCGTCGAGGCTGACCAGGAGGGTCTTGCAGATCCGGTCGGGTTCCACGTCGCCGAGGGCGCTGGCGGCCTCCCCGCCGAAGTCGGTGACCCCGGGGGTGTGGGTGAAGGTGTGGACCGTGAAGGTGGTCCCCGCCTTCTCCAACGCGAGGGTGGCCGGGGTGCTGCCGGTGCCGGTGCTGTTCTTCTTCTTGCCCACGGTGACCATCCTAGTCGCGATACCACGAAGGCCCCGCCCTCCCCGTTGCGGGGAGTACGGGGCCGTGGGTGCGGTCCGTCTAGCGCGTCACGCTAGTTCTTGGCGGCGGCGAAGCGCTCGGCGACGTCGTCCCAGTTGAACACGTTCCAGACG
>NZ_JBQSYJ010000039.1:0-10698 GCF_052379185.1 Corynebacterium sp. AOP12-C2-36
GTCGGCCTAGGGCGGGCGTGTGGTCGCGGTGGCTGGTGTGCGCCCCGCTCCGCCCTCCTCCCCGCGGCGGGGTCGGCAAGGGGAACTGAGTTACGGGGCTTTTCGACACCACGGGAGGTGCGGGAGAACTCGGCAATCTTGCTCTGCGATCCAGACACAGCCGGCACAGCACGCGCCTACCGCCCACCTTGATCGGTAGACGCCATTAGTCGTACGACTCGGCTTCATCCCAACCGCGCAATTTGATAGTGCTACATGTTTGAGGGACAGAAGCACTACTAGCCACATCGGTTACTATCAGTAGTAGTGACAACGTCCCCCCCCCCGGCCCGAAAGGACACCATGCACGACCTGGACTGCGTGGATAATGATCTGCTGCTGGCCCTTGGCTCCTCCCTCCCTGGCGTTCTGGGATTCATTCCCACCCACCACCTGATTCTGGTTTACGTGCAGGGCCCGAGCGACCCGGTACTCCCCATCGGCCTACGGATTACCCGAGGCATCACCGCGGACGCAGTGGTGGAGGTGACCGATCACGTCGCACGGAGTTTCTCCGCCTCCGGCTCACCGCTACGAAGGACACTCGCCATAGCCGCGACCAGCGATAAGCAGGAAGCAATGCGCGTTTCTGAGGTGGTAGAGCTCGTGGCGGATCTGATCACTGTTCCCATGCACCAGACATGGTCTGCCTCACTGGGTTCCGGCGAAGCGCTGCACCTTCGCCTCCCTGGCGGGCGTTGGTCGCCGATAGGAACCCTGGCCAACGTGCTGACCACCGCTGCTGCGCACACGCACATGGCTTCCGGGCGCAGCCTGCATCGAAGCAGCGAGCGAGGCTCTCGACTTCCGGAACCCGCTGAGATACCACAGACTGCCTTCTGGAAGTAGACACGTCACGATGGTGCACTAGTTGTCGTTGTGGTCAGTAGCCGGTATGGTTATCATACTATCATCGGCAACGAAATCGTCGACCACCATTGCACCCGAGGAGCCTGCCGTGACCAACCCCATCGCCCCGCCGGCCGCGTTCCGCTTCACTCGGCGGGGAAGCGTACTTCAGATCAAGATTGAGAGAGCTACCGATGAGTAGTCTTTTTCTTCGCACGCCAGCCCGCGACTGCCCCGCTGAGGAACACGCCGGCTCTTTGCCTTCCGCGCCCCGTACTGTCGATTCTTCGCTGGGGCCGTGGCCCGCGGCAGCCGAGCCCAAGAGCCCTTCACCCCGCCACATGCTGGACACCCCGGTCCGCTTTGCTTCTGCCCGGCTTGATGCCCCCTACAAGGCACAGGTGTGGCTGAACACCCCGGTCGAGGGCGCCCCAGACGCAGTACACATCCGCCCGTCGGACACCACAGCAGAGATCGCGGTGAGTGTCCTTGCTTCCCCCGTCACGGGGGACTGGTGGAACACCCACGCCGTCGAACTACTCGCCGGTTCCATCGCCGCGCAGAACGCCCAGGCGAGGCAGAAGAATGCGGCAACCCCTGTGACGACGATCGCTCAGGTTCCCGGGCCTTTCGGTATCGAGGTGCACTGCACCCACCCGCTGAGCGCACACCCCACCCCTGCAGGTGACTGGGCTGGTTCCTCGGCTGGGGGAGCGGTGCTGCGTGACGTGGTGATCATCGGGTGCTCCAGGCCCCGGTGGAGCATCAAGCTCACCATCTACGGCGTGGATGTCACCGACACCGACATTGATTACGCCCATCAGATCGCCGCGTCGATGATCGTCACCCGCGACACCACACCCATCCCGCCAGGCACCCCGTTGCCAATGGGGTTGTTGCGATGAGCATCCACCCACCTCGGGGCCCTGCCCCGCCGCGTAGCAGCTGCTTCGACACGCTGCGTGCTCCCACCACCACCACCACCACCACCACCACCGCGACGACCCCCAGGCCTAACCCTCAAAAGAGAAAGTGATCACCGACGATGACCACACCCACACCCCAGACCACCATGACGCCCGGGAGGCGAGCTCGTATCAAGCGGGCCGGGCTTCTCGTCGCCGCTGGCGCACCTGCCCTGGTGGTCACCGCCGCCCTGGCACCGAGTGCCGCCGCGGAGACGACCCCTACTCCTGCTGATTCACTCTCCCAGGGGATCAGCGGACTGTCCGACGGTTTCGCTGACCTCGCCGGCGATCTGGCCGGCGCGTTGCCTGACTCCCCGCTGCTCCCGGATGTTCCGGCCCCGGTGTTGCCGACTGGTTCAGCGTTGCCGGTGAACCTGCTGCGCCGTGACACCCCCGGTGCTGAAACATTGACCACCGAGCTCGTTGATCAGGTCACCAGCGCTGCTGGTCCTGACCCGTATACATCCCCGGGTGCAGCCACTGGTGCGGCGACGAAGGCCGACACCGCCACGACCTCCCCCGCTGCTCCGCGGGTGAATGCCTTCCAGGTCGCTCGCGCCCACATCGCCTCGGACCCCAGCGTCATCGGCCAATGGGTGGGCGCATTCAAACCCCCCGCACCTGAGCTGGTCAACGACGCCCTGACAGGTGTGAACACCCTAATCAACCGTGGCGTGGGCGGGGCTATTGCTGACGTGCAGTCCGCCATCGACACCACCCTGGCCTCACCGGAGTACCAGGCGTGGGCCAACAATGACGCCAACCCTTTCGCCTACCGTGAGGGAGCCGGTGTTGAGCGTGCTGCCGCCGGCATCAGCGCCCTGATCGATTCGATCACCGCCCGGCCGGCAGAAACACTGACCCAGATCCTGGTAGAGGCCGGTGGCCCGGCCCGGGTGCTCACCGACCCGATCGGCGCGGCCCGGGATGTCGTCACCAAGATCGCTGGGGTGGATTTCGCCCGTGATGTCACCGAGTTCCTCACCGTCCAGCTGGGCCCCTCCATCGCAGAGGCACTGCGTGCCGCGGCCCCGGCCGCGCTGATCCCCCTGCTCCTCGCCATCCCCGGTGCCCTGGCAGGTGCAGCCACCGGTATCGTGCCCGGTGCCCTGCTCGGCGGGATCCTGGGGGCACTCAACCCGCTGTCCATCCTGGCCGGTCTGGCCACCGCCATCCCCGGCGGCGTCCTCGGCGGGCTGGCCACCGGCGCGCTGGGCCTGCTGGGTTCCGCGCTGGCCACCCTGCCCCTGCTGCTGGGTCTGCCGCTGCTCGGTGCTGCCGGGGCGTCCGCCCTGGCCTTGGCCGCGGCGGCAACGATCATCTTCGGCACCTGGCTCGCCAGCGTCGGTGTCGCTGCACTGGTGCTGGCCGGCATCGGGCTTGTCGCCGGTGTCATCGTCGCCATCGTTGGCTCGATCGTGGCACCACCACTGTTCCTCGCCGCCATCGGCGGCGGGATTCTGACCTTCCTGTTCATCCTGGCCATCGGCACCGGGGCCTACATGGCCCTGACCATCGCGCTTCCCGTCATCATCTTCGGACTCGTCGCCATCCCCCTGCTGCTCGGTGCCGCCCTGCTGGGGGCGGCGGCCGGTTTGCTCGCCGGGCTGGCGATCGCCGCGATCGCCATCCCGCTTATCACCGCCCTCTCGGCGATCCCGGGAGCCATCCTCGGCAGCATCCTGGGCTATCTGGCTGGTTCACTGGCCACGAAGATCATCTCCGCGCTCATCGGTGCTGGTATCGGGGCTCTGCTGGGTGCTCTGCTCGGCGGGCTTGTCGGTGCCGGACTCGGTGCCCTGCTCGGCGTTCCGGTGGCCCTGGCCGTCGCCGCGTTCCTCGCGCTGACCCGCTTCAACGATCTCGCATCCAGTTTCGGCGACGGTGCTCTCGGCCGGTTGGCCGAGGCTATCCAGCGCGGCTGGAACGACTCGGCACTCAAGAAGCTCCTGGATCGGCTGACCGACGAGCTCGGCTCCACCACCACCGGTGAAGCGCTGAACAAGATCGGCGCGTTGATTACCGCCACCCTGGCCCAGACCGCATTCCTGGACGGTCGTCGCCTGCGCGAGATGATCATCGCCGCCGCACTGCGCGGCGCTATCCCCGGTGGGCTCGCCGGGGCCGGGCTTGGCGGGCTGCTCGGCGCTCTCGCCGGGCTGCTCAACCCGACCAACCTGCTCGCCGGCATCCCCGGTGGCATCCTGGGCGCTCTGCTGGGTATCCCGGCCGGGGCCCTGGCCGGGGCCGGACTGTCCGCCCTGATCGGCGCGCTGACCACGGCTGTGGTCACCCCGCTGGCGTTCCTGCCGATCCTCGCTGCCCTGACTGCCCTGTGGGCTATCCCGGCGATCCTGTCGTCACTGGTGGCCCTGGCCGCAGCCATCCTGCCGCCCATCGCCCTCGGTGTCGCTGCCGGTGTCGTCGGTGGACTGCTTGTCACCTCGCCGCTGTGGATCCCGCTGACGATCCTGGCGGTCACCGCCACGATCGTCACGTTCGTCGCCTTTGCCATTACCTTCTGGTCGGCGATCACTGGTGTTGGCCTGCCCATCGCCGCGGTCGCCGGCACCGTGGCGACCATTGCCGGTATCGCCGCGGTGGTGCTGGCCACCGCCAACTTCCTGGTCATTGGTGGGGGCATCCTCGGCGGGCTGGCACTGATCGGTATCCCGGTGTTCCTGATGACCCTGCCACTGTTCATCTTCCCGGCCCTGGCAATCCCGCTGCTCAACCTGCTGGCGTTGCCGCTGGTGATCCCCGTCGCCGCCGGACTGTCCCTGCTCGCTGGCCTGGCCGCCGGCACGCTCACCGGGCTGGGTTCATTGCCGCTGACCGTGCCGCTCGGCGCGATCCTCGGCGGACTGACTGGCGCGACCCTGGGTGCCGTCACCGCAATTGTGGCCCGCGCGATTGCCCGCGCTGTCACCGACGGGATCCTCGGAGCCGTTCTCGGCGGGATCCTCGGTGCCGGTGTGGGGGCCACGCTCAGCGTGCTCTACGAGCTGATCAGCTCCACCCGGGTCACCACCTTCACCGACTCTGGTGCTTTCGGGATTGATGCCCGGCTGATCAACACCAACGCCGCACCGCATCCCAAGGCTGCAAACACTCAGGTGGCGGTGCCGACCCCGGCCGCGGCGGACTTCGGGTTCGAAGCCACCCCACCCGCACCGCGTCGTGCGGTGGACATCACCGACCTCATCGCCGCCTGACCCGCCCTGTCATCTGTCGCAACCTGTCACAACCCTCTTGTTAAGGAGAACCACCCTCATGAGCACCAACGAGCACCCCACCTTCGACCCCACCACCCCGACGTCCAACGACCTCACCGCCGCGATCAGCTACACCAGCTCCAAGCTCTCGGCGTCGTGGCCGCAGGTCCTGGAGATCAAAGACTCCATTTCTAATGGCGGGTCGATCCCCTCGATCAGTGAGGCTGAGCAGGTCATTGCGATCATCACCGATCAGACCCCGGCCGGGGCGTTGAAGACCGCCCAGTCACAGGCGCAGACGATCGTCACCGAATGGTCGCAGGCCGCCGCAGCGGGCACCACCGGTTTCGGTGATCTGTCCGCACAGGTATCTCGACTGTTCGCCGGCACCGGTGCAGACACCCAGAACAGTGCGGGGGAGGGGTTGACCGGGCTGCTCGGCTCGCTGGGCACGCTGACCAGTTCGCTGGGTGCCGGCTACGCCACCGCCCTGGTGCTGGCCGTGGGTGAGGCTCATGCCCCGGCCGGGGCGTGGGCGGAAGCCACCGCAACCACCGGGGTGCAGAACAACCCCCAGAACAGCGACCAGAACAGCGACCAGAACAGCGACCAGAACAGCACCGATACCGGCGCTGGTTCTGGTGCTGACGACACCTCCGCAGCCTAAACACCCACCAACCCCCGGCGCACGCGCCAGTGCACCGCCGATTCGCTGAAAGGACGCCATGACCCCCAGAGACCACGATAATGACCGGTACGGTCAGACTCCGCGGCTGCTGACCCGGCAGATCGGCGACGCCGACACCGAGGACATCTTCGCCACCGCCACCACCGCCGCCGACCAGGGGTCACAGGGCGGTGATGAGGTCGTGGTGATTCACCCGGCGTACCGGCACCGCTTCATCACCGGATCCACAGCCCACCGCAACAGTGACGACGGTGCAGCCGGTGCTGATGTCGATCTGCAGGATGCCCCGGTCGGCGGGGATCGCCTACTGGCCACCACGGCACTGATGTGCGCTGCGGTGGCGATGATCGTCGTACCCGCCGCAGCACTGTCGTCGCGTATGGGTGTCACCGTGATCACCGACCCGCTGGTGCTCATCGTGGCTACCCTGAGCTGCCTGGGTGTCGCTGTGGTCCTGGGGGCAGGTGCCGAGTCCGGGCGCAAACTGCGCACCGCGATCTCTGCCTGTCTCGTCGGGCTGAGCCTGTCGGGTGTGGCGCTGTGCGCGGCCGGCTATCTGTGGGCGGTGATCTAGCACCGTGAAGCCGAACAGGAAGCCCAAGCCCACACCCCCCGCCGCTGGTGAAGAGCAGGACGCCGCGTCCTCGCGCACGGTGGCGAAGGTGCCGAAGCGTGTGACGGTGATCACTGTGTGTGCCGTGGCGGTCGCGGCGACGACCGCGGCTGGGGTCATGTCGGCCAAAGATACGACCGTGGCGGTGAGCGCTGACGGGGCTGAGCTGTTCTCCAAGCAGGTTGATGTCGAGGTGGTGGACTACTACCAGGACGTCTGCCAGGTCGTCACCACCGCCGGCGATGCTCGCTCCACGGTGGCACGCTCGATGCTTGATCGGGCCAGTGACGGGACTGATCCCTACGAGCAGGTCGCCACCGGGGCAGCTTCCGGTGGTCTCAGCGATCCGGGTGTGGCTGCCGCAGCGTTGAGCACTGCCACCGAGCAGATCGATGCGAAACTGTCGGTGCTGAGCTCCCGGAGTGCTCCGCACGTTGCGGTGGTTGACCAGGTCGACAAGCAGGATTTCGCTGCCCCGGCGAGGTCTTTCATCCTCGCGGTGTCTGATCAGATCCAGCACGCGTCGGCCACCACCAGCACCACGGCACTGGCCGAGCCTGCCAGCGAGAATGAAGACGTTGATCGGGGTGATGCTGGTGTGGTCACCAGGGTGCTCCGTACTGCTGACGAGTTGGGTTCGACAATCTCTGAGGCGTTCGCCACCTTCGCCCATGATGCGCCGATCCCCACCGAGGCGACGTTTACCCAACTGGCCTCCACCGGGCAGTGTGCTGCGTTGATCACCGACCCCGACAGCACTACTGGTGGTCCTGGTGGGACGGTTGACCCGGAGCGTGTGGATGAGGCGTCGGTGTCGTTGTACACCACCCACACTCACCTCACCGAGGAGTTGTCGGCCGCACTCGGGCAGCTCGACGAGGTAACTGGCCGGCAGTACGCCAGTACCGGCGAGCTCGCCGAGGCCTTGGGCGAGCCGGTGAACAATCTTCACCGCATCGTCGTGCGTGGTGCAGGTGAACTCGACGAGCTGGCCGAGGACGCATCCGGATCAGTGCGCACGCTGGCGGCCACGCATGCCGGGTTGTTCACCGAAGTGCAGGACACCGCGCGCACCCTGGCCGGGCAGATCGATGAGTTGGAGCAGCTGGGAGCACTGGCTACCGAGCGCGATGTCAGTGCCATTGCCGACAGTATCGAAACGCTTGTCGGTCAGGTCAGTGCCATTCAGTTGGGTTTCGCCGGGGACTTCCGTGTCCCCAACAAGGCCACCGCCGACACCCTGGCCGAGGTGTCCGACACCACCACAGAGCAGCACAGTGCCGACAACGGTTCTGAGACAGGTTCTGCCTCCTGATTCTGCGACAGTGCAGGAGTAGTGATGAGAGCAGCATGCTGGAGATTCATCAGCGCGACGCCGGAAGATACCAACAGGACAGGGTTGAAGCACGTCGAAGTGCCTGGTTGCATCGTCGCTGTAGCTATTGCCCAGATAGGCTGGTGAACCATGGATACGATCACCGCGCACCACGGGTGCGCCGGGGCGGCGGCCTCGGCGTGCACACCAACCTCCGCCGCCGTCACCGCCGACATCGGGGCACGCGTCGACGCAGCGCCGGCAGACCCTCGGATGCTGGAGCACCTGACCGACCAACTCGCCGGCACCGAATCACCTAGCCTCGACACCGAGGAAAACGCAGCCGGGGAGGTGGCGCAGGCACGGGTCACCGCAGCGATCCGCTCGATGACCAGCCACCAGATCGAACTGGCCGAGGCCGAGGGCACGGCCCCGGTCACCGGGACGACCACCGACACGGCGGCGGGCTGGGTCGCCGGTGACCAGGTACACCTGTGGATCACCGGCGGCTGCCTGGCCATGGTCACCGCCCCCAACGGCGACATCGAGGTCATCGGCTGCGAGGAATCCCCCTACGGCATCGACGCCGAGCAGGTCTACGCGCAGTTGATCGAGCGCGGCGAGGAACCGGGCCCGGCTGCGCTCGGCGCCCATACTGCCCGCGAGCGTGATCTGGCGACAACCAACACACCGGTGGGCCGGGCCCGGGTGTGCGACTACGCCGACGCAGGCACCGTCGCCGCTGGCGGCCGGTGGGTCACCCGCCCGGTGTTCCAGGTGGCCCGCGTGACGCTACTGACCGCCGGGGCTGCGCAGTTGCTGGCCGCCGCTGGCTACGTGGTCGCCGAGTCCGTCGCGGCTTTCGTCAACGACGCCTCCGGGTTCAACGCACGGCTGACCGAGCTGTGGCAGTGGCTGGAGCAGGTTCAGCGCGGGGACCCGACTCGGGTGCGGATCGTGCGTGCTGCCGACGTCACCGAGGCCGCGGTGGCCGTCCTCCCGCTGCGCTGAACCCGCGGTCTGCGATGCCGGAGGCAGGGGGGGCTGGTTCTGGAACCTGCGGCACGTCCCTGCTTGTCACTGATATAGTGAGAACGTATCAGTAGCCGACCGCTCGCGGTCGCGAGACCTTGCCGGAGTACGGGGTCCCGCCCGCCGACCCCCCCCCGGAGACGACATGCCCCCCAAGAAGAAGAACAAGTTCGCCCCGGCGAGCGTGTTTGATGCGACCGTCATGATCAACTTCCAGTCCATCGACCCGACGTTCATGGCCCACCTGCGGCGCGTCGTGATCTACACCCGCACCCACGGCCGGCCGCCAGGTGTGACCTACCGCAGCCGCGACGGCCTCAACTCCGGGGCCTGGCTACAGCAGTGCCAAGCCGCCCCGCACGCACTGAGCATCGAGCAGCGCGCCCTGTTGCTTTCTGTCCCCGGCGTGCGCCTCTCGCTGGACCCGTCGCTGTGCCGCCTGCCGATGGGCTACCGCAGCGACTCCGAGGAGAAGCTGTGGCGGCGGGTCTCCGCCTGGGCCGACAACCCGGTCTACGACGCGGGTACCCGGCGGGCCCGCTACAACGCGATGCGCCTGCGGATCCAGGCGGCCGCAGCGCGCGACGAGACGTCCGCTGCCTGACAGATAAAACAGGTTTCTACACCATGTACCACTGTGGTTAGTATGTTAGAGTCGCCCGTATGACCGCCACAGCATTCACCCCCGCTCCGGGGGCCAGTAAGTCCCTCCAGGTACTCCATCTCCGAACCGACCCTGCCGCAATCGCTGATGCGCTACTCGCCGGCAGGGCCGCCGCCGCCGTCTCACAGCGCGCCCGTCCCGTCTGGCCAGCGTCGGTGACCGACGGCACCGCCCGAATCGGGCTGCGCACCGAGCACCTGATCGCCTGGCGAGCTCGCGGGCGCCCCGACGCTCCTCACGCCGTCTGGAGTATCGAGCACCTGGCTGACGCGTCCGGGATGCCGAGCCTGGCCACTGGCCTCGACGAAAACACCCCTGCGGTGGTTCTCTACGCGCTGGCCGACCTGCTCGGTAGCGAGGTCGGCGGCGAGCGCTTCACCGCCGAGGGGCCCGACCTCGTCGGCGCCCTGCTGCGCCGGCCCGGCGCAGCGGACGTGTCTGACCCCGAGTCGGCCACCGAGGAGGCCGCGGCGTGAGAACGACCGGATCAGCCAAGCGCCTCCACCCCGACACGTACCCACACAGCGCCTGGGACCGACTGCGGCGCAACCGGGCGGCCCGCTACCAGCAGTTGCCGCCCGACACGCTGGCCACCCTCGGGGCCACCGACATGGTCACCGTGGCCCGTGAGTGCTGGGACCAGGGCATCACCTCCGCCGATGCTGCGCGCGACGCGGTGGTGCAGCTCTACACCCGCCACCACCTGCCCTTGAACACCATCGCCGAGCGCACGGGGATAAGCGTGACCACCGTGAGCCGTATCGTGCGGCACTGGCCGGGCTCGCGCACCGACAGCCCCAACGCCGCCGGCACGTCCGACGACGGGGAGTAGGGGAGGTTGGCTGTGACTGGGCCGACGTGCACGACGAAGACCTGCACCTACTGTGGCCGGCGGGGATCCATCCAATTCCGCCCGTCCGGCTTCAACGGCGAGTGGATATGCGAGTCGGGGGAGTCTTGAGGGCGTCGGGTTCGGCGCCAGCATGGACGCCGAGCGGGCATCGCAGCTGTAGGGCTTGCCAGATACTGACCAGCGCGGTCGGTGGCGACGCTAGGCTGCGCGCGAGTGTAAAACGCCAACGCTGTCGGTGATCGCGGACTCACCCCCACTGCGTGGGGTAGACCTGACCTGTCATCAGCAACGCTGTAGAGGTGGCGGTTCTCTAGACTGACGCGCGCCGCAGGCCTCGTCTCCGGCGAGTAATCCTGCGGATCACTTCCACCCAGTCCGCAAAGAGGGTGTCTCCGGCTCCAATTATATGCCGGGGATGCCCCGGTCACCACGGCTATACGCTAAGTGATCAGTCGATCACGT
>NZ_JBQSYJ010000040.1:0-10571 GCF_052379185.1 Corynebacterium sp. AOP12-C2-36
ACTCCGCCCTGCCTGCCTAACCGAAGGATATTCTTGTGACCAGCCTTGACATCCCCGAGCCGATCGCCTCATTCTTCACCGCGGTCAACGACCATGATAGCCAGGCTTTTCTTGATGCGTTGACCACCGATGCTGTCGTCGATGACTGGGGTCAGATCATCACCGGACGCGACGAGATTGACGAGTGGAGCCAGATCGCATTCATCGGATCCCAGCCCACCTTCAGCGCAGAACGAGCCTCCACCGCCAACGGCAGGATCACCGTCGTCGGTGACTGGCGGTCAACCCACGCCAACGGGCCGTCGCGATTCGACTTCGACCTCGATGGTGACAAGATCAAGAAGATGACCATCAGTGAAGGCTAATCGGCGATGACTGTCTCTGGCCGAGGCTTGTTGCCCCGGATGCGTCCCCGGGACCCGGATGAGCAGCACAGGGCGGCAAGTCCGCTTGAGTTGTTCTTCGACCCCGTGTTCGGCGTCGGCGTATACTTGGTGCTCGTCGCGATAGTGCTGCCCGGTGTCCTCACGGTCGTTGTCGCCACAGCCGGCGTCATCGTCGGGGCCGTCGCCACGGAACGTGAACGAAGGGGGCCACCGTGTCGTGGCCGGGTGTCGGGACTGGATCATGTTGCACATGGTCGTGTAACGGCACTGGCCGTTACTCCATGATCGCCGCACGCAGGAGCCTCCGTCCGTGCCCGGATCGCTTCCGACCCTCCCCTCTGAGCAGTGCGCAGAAGCGCTGCATAGACCCGCACAGACCCGCGAAAAGAGTGCGGAGTTCACCGCCCGGTTGCGCACCGGCGACACCCCTGCCTCCACTGGCCTGGATGAAGTCCTGGGTGATATGCCGCTGGCGAAGATCAAGCTGACCAGTTCGCTGCGCACCCTTCTAGAGTGGGGACAGGCCAGCGTGGCTTACTTCCTCGAGGGTGCTGTTGCAAAGTGGAGCTGGCGGTGCCCGGTCGCCGATCGAGAAGGCGGTCCACACCCGTAGCCCTGATCTCTCAGGCGTCTGCGAAGGCTTTCGCCACGATCACCACATCCGGGTTCGCACACCCGAAGGCGAACATCCTGCCCTGGCCTTTGCGCAGCGCGTGCATCGCCTCCATTCCTTGTAGCGTCCGGTAGGCAGACACCGGGGTCTTGAACCCGCCACCCTTGGGCCCCAGGATCCGTTTGAGCCGGCCGTGATCCCCCTCGATCACGTTGTTGAGGTACTTCACCTGCCGATGCTCCACTGTCGTCGACAGCTTCTTCTTGTCGATCAGCGCTGCGATCGCCGCTGTGTAGGTGGGCGCTTTGTCGGTGCAGATCACCCTAGGCCCACCGGGGCACTCACCGTTTCGGCTGCGGTGACCAGCACAACGCAGTGCTTTACCCAGGAACCGTGTCGCTGCTGTCGTGTTGCGCTTAGTGGACATGTAGAAATCCAAGGTTCGACCGTCTGCGGTGACTGCCCGGTAGAGGTAGCACCATCTCCCACCGACCCGTATGTAGGTCTCATCAACCCGCCAGGAATCGGAGAACCAAGGGGAGGTTTGACGGTACCACCGGGTGCGTTTATCCAGTTCGGGGCCGTACTTTTGAACCCAACGGTAGATGGTGGTGTGATCCACCGGCACACCGCGCTCGGTGAGCATCTCCTCGAGATCGCGGTAGGACACTCCGTATCGGCAGTACCAACGCACAGCCCAGAGAATCACGTCTTTGGGGTAGTGCCTACCGGAGAAGATGCCCATGAGCACCGATCCTGACCGACTGATACCAGCTTTGCAACAGCACCACCAACATCAACGATCTGCGCGTCCCGCCGACCAACCGCCTCGAGCGACTCAGCGGCAACCTGGACGACTACCACTCCATCCGCATCAACTCGCAGTGGCGCATCATCTTCATCTGGACAGACAAAGGAGCTGTTGACGTTGACTTCATCGACTACCACCGCTGACACTGCCGCCGACGCGGCCCTGGTCCCCGCACCCCACCCCGGCGAGATTCTGCAGATCGAGTTCCTCGAGCCACTGGAACTCACCCAGTACCGCCTGGCCAAGGAGATCCACACCACCAGCTCGCAGATCTCGAAACTGGTACGCGGCACCATCGGGATCAGCGCAGGCATGGCGCTGCGCCTGTCGGCGTACTTCGGCAATTCCGCTGAGTTCTGGCTGGGGCTCCAGGAAGAACATGACCTGTGGCACGCTCGGCAGACCACCGACATCAGCCGCATCACCGCCCGGATCGCCTAACGTCGGCCATCGTGTCCGATAGCAGATACTCGGTCACTGCGGACGTAAAGGCGACCCGATCTACGGCCTCCGGCTCGCAGGAGTGCTGGACTCCTCACTTCTCCGCGATGCGTTTTCCGTCGGAATCGTAGGTGTAGAACCCTTCACCGGTTTTCTTGCCGAGCTTGCCGGCGTCGACGTAGCGGTGCAGCAGCTGACGCGGTCCTTCGGGAAGGTGCGGGTTTTCCTCGGCGTAGTGGTCCTCGATATTGAGGACGACATCAAGTCCGACCTGGTCCATGGACGCGAACGGGCCTGCCTTGAGACCCATATTTGCTCTCATGATCGCATCCACGTCGTCGGGCGTGCTCACGCCGTCGGAGACGACAGCGAGGCTCTCGCGCTTGATCGCCGCCCAGATGCGGTTGAAGATGAAGCCGGTGCTCTCCTTCTTCGCGACCAACGGCAGGATCCCGTAGTTCGGCAGTTCCTTCTCCAGGCGCTCGATGATCGCCGGGGACGTCTCACCGTCGGACATCAGCTCTACGGCCATTGACCGTGGGGGCATCGCGAAGTGCATGTTGAGGACACGGTCGCGGTGGGTGACTTCGTCGATCACCATGCTCGAGGCATAGGAGGAGGAGTTCGTGGCGAGAATCGCGTCGCCGGGCGCGAACCGATCGAGTGTGCCGAACAGAGGACGCTTGATGTCGAGATTCTCGGGCACAGCCTCGATCACCAGCCATGCGTCCGGCAATGACTCTTCTGTGGAGTCCTCGTAACCCTCGACGCTGCCGGCGGGAATGGTGCCGAGGTCGGGGCGGGCCTCCTGGAGCTGATCGCGGAGTCGGGGCGCGGTGTCGCGGACGTAGGCCAGCGCGGCATCCCGTTGCTCGGGCGAGAAGTCGATGATACGGACCGTCGCTCCGCCGCCGGCGAATACGGCGCCAATGCGGCGACCGAGGGTGCCGGCACCGATGATAACGACGGGACGGGTGCCTGTTGTGCTCATGATCGTGCCTTCCTTCTCCGGCGTGTGGACACCGGACATTTCGAGTACACTTTGTACTGAATTCATTATGTACCGGATTGGAGCGATTGTGCCACCTGAACTGCGTCGTACCAGGACAAACACCCGCGGGGCCCTCGTCGCGGCGGCCGAACGACTGTTCGTGCGTCGTCGCAGCACGAATGTGAGCATCGATGAACTCTGTGCAGAGGCCGGATTCACCCGTGGTGCCTACTACTCCAACTTCTCGTCCATGGACGAGGTGTTCTTCGCCGCGTACGAACAGCATGCTGAGAAACTTCTGGACCGTCTCGGACGTGTCCGACGCTCCTGCAGTGAGGAGCCCGGGGAAGATGATGCTCTGGCACATGTCGCCCGGGACCTGGTGGAGGTCATTCCCCCAGATTTCGAGTGGTTCGCCCTGCGTGTCGGCTTCGCTGGCGCAGCAAGTGCCGGCGAAACCAGGGACACCGCCGCATTGTCGGCGCTGCGTGAGCACAATGAACGCTTCGCCGACCGACTGCTCCCCGTCCTCGCCAACGCAGTCCAGCAGGCCGGTTTCAGACTCCTCGGTGATCCCCTCGAAGCGACCCGGATTATCATCGCCGCACATGTCGGTGCCGTGCTCCAGGGGCCGTTGTCGGCGGATCCTGCTCAGTTGAGGTATGACACGGTTCTTGCCACACTCCGTGGGATCACGACCGTGTACCGCCCCAATTCCACTGCAGCTCACCTGTACGCCCTCGATGTCGTCCGCGGAGCTGTGGTCCGGGTCGACCCGCAAGGTGGTGAGGTGACCCAGGTCGTCACCGGTGGGCTCGCGTCGCCAGACGGGATCGTCGTCGACAGCAGCGAGCGGGCGGCGTATGTCTCACTGATGGGCCGGCCGGACGGCCCGCCTGCCGGGCCGGGGATGGAACCTGAGTACACGGACACCAACGGCGCGGTCGTGCGGGTGTCGCTCGACGGCGGGCCCGTCCACGGCTCCGAGGTGGAGCAGATCGTGCCGACGGGAACCTTCACCACCGGTAAACAACTCGTCACAGACCCGACGACCGGGATGCTCTACTGGTGTGACCGTGAGGGAAAAGCCGTGTACCGGTCCCGGCGGGACGGCAGCGACGTGACACTCCTGGTCTCCACGACCGGCCGCGGGCCGACAGAAGAGGAGGAGAGGTGTGTCGGAGTGTGCGTCGACCCGGTGAACGGGTACCTCTACTGGACGCAGAAGGGCCCTGCCGGCGGTGGCCAGGGGCGGATCTTCCGCGCCGGACTCGAGCTCCCCGTCAGTAGCTCAGCAGAGGGCCGAGGAGACATCGAACTGCTGTGGGAGGGACTTCCGGAACCTATCGACCTGGAACTCAATAGCACCGGGCGAACCCTCTACTGGACTGACCGGGGCACGGGGCCGCACGGCAACTCGCTGAACTGTGCCGCCGTTCCGACCCCAGGGAAGAAGGGCGGTACGCCGACTGTGCTGGCCACCGGGTTCAAGGAGGCAATCGGGCTTGCACTGGATGAGGAGAACCGGGTGGCCTATGTCTCCGACCTGTCGGGCAGTATCCGCGCGGTGGGTCTGGACGGCGCCTCGGACAAAACGGTGACCGTACTGCCCGGGGCGGCGACCGGTATCGCACTGGTGAGATGTTCGCCACGGTGAGCCCCTACGCCGTGACGAACATCTCACCAGTGACGGCTTAGCTCATCTGCAAAGTCAGGCACTCCACACCTGCGCAGTGACGCAAACAGATCATTGGCGGATCGGGGTGGGTACTTGTTCTCGCTGACCTGAGCTTTGAGAACCTCGAGTACCTTCCTCGGATCGAGGTCCAGTTGACTGAGCAGGAACTGGTCCGGGTGCACGACCTCGACGTCCCAGGGGGACAGGCTTTCCGGTGGGAAGTCCTTCAGGTTGCTTGTGACGATTGTGTGCGCGCCGGAACGCACGGCCGCCGCGAGGACGTGGCGATCCTTGGGGTCGTTGTTCATCGCGGAGACGAGCGCTTCGTAGCCTTTGACGTCTGCGAAGGGGAACGCTTCTCGCATAGCTCCCAGCCGGAGGTCCGCCGCTTCCGGAGGTATCCCGAACTTCTCTGCAACCATGTTCCGCCTGACCTCGTCCATGATGGCGTCAGACCATCTGACGCCGAAGCAGCTGGCTTCGGCAAGTCGGAGAATGGAGTCGTTGAGCGTGGCAGGGAGGATGACGCAGGCGTCCAGGACGACAGTGAACATGCTTCGGCTAGTCCGCGTCCACGGCGGTGTCGAGGATGTCGTAGAGCCCGTCGGCCTGACTCTGGGCCTGCATGCGGTCCAGCGCTTCAGCGCGCCGTGTGCGCAGGAACTCCTGATAGTTGATGACGTGCTGCAGTCGGATTCTCCGGTGACTCCCCCGGTACTCGACGGGCATCGCTCCGTCGTCGAGGATCTTGATCAGCGTGGGTCGGGAGATGTTGAGCAGTTCCGCGGCTTCCTGCGTGGTGAGCAGGCGGTGCCTGGGAACGACGGTGACTCCCTGACCGCTGGCGAGGGTAGTGGCCACGTTGACGAGAATGTCGGCAAGGCCGTCAGGGAGTTCGTGGCGGGTTCCGTCGACGGTGATGCTGGCCGGCTGCGATTCTACGGTCTTGCCACGCGCCTCCAGAGCCTTGGCGAGGCTGAGGATCTGAGCGGATTCAGTTTCCGCGGGAAGGGTGGTCTCGAAGGACGATCGACGGGCCGTGGCGTTCATAAACGCAATTATCGCAAATGGTGAGGTTGCTGTCTACTCTGCGGCGCCCATAAGGCTGGCGACTGAGGCGACGAGCAGCCCTCGATGATGCCTCAAGCGTTTAGCTGACCAAGGTTCCTCCGGCGAGTGAACCTTAAGCGCCGGAGAGGCATACTGCCACGCCGTAACCTGACCCAACAGCAGGGCGAGAACATCGACTGCCTGCCCACCGAACTTCTCCGAAAGCGCCGCTATCTTCGGCGCGTATGTAGCGACCTCGCCGGCAGACGCATTGGGGCGCTCCAGGCCGGCCCACGAGGTCAACCGCAGGACATCTGGATGCTCAATCAGGTAATCGAACAGTGCTCCTGCGTATCCGGGGAGGTCTTTGACCGTGAACGGGACCGCCTCTGCCATCTCAGTCAGCGATCGTGCCACGATGATGTCGAACAGGGTGTCCTTGGGGCCGAAGTGCACGTAGATCGACCGTTTGTTGACATTGCCCGTTTCGGCGATCCGGTCCACTCGGGCACCCGCCAGGCCATGCTCGGCAAACTCACTACGGGCGGCTTCCAAGATCCTTCGCTTGGTTTCGGCGGCGTTGGGTGGCATGGCTCCCAACCTACCGGTAACCAACTGGTTATTGACACGGGGGTCCAGGGGTGTCACACTTGTCCATGTAAGTATTCAGATAGTTACCCCAAGGAGTGCGCATGTCCCAGAAGATTCTCATTACCGGCGCCAGCAGTGGATTCGGACGTGGAGCAGCCATCGAACTAGCCCGCCAAGGCCAGGACGTCATCGCGGCCGCTGAGACATGGCCACAGGTACGAAGCCTCCGCGAAGACGCACACGCTGCCGATGTTGAACTGACTGTCATCAAGCTCAACCTGCGGGACAACATCGACATCTCCCATGCCGCAAGTTTCGACGTGGATGTGCTCGTGCTCAACGCAGGCGTCATGGAAGGTGGAGCTGTCGTCGACATCCCACTTCAGCGAGTCCGCGAGTCGTTCGACATCAACGTGTTCGGCCATCTCGAACTGGTACAGGCCATCGCACCGAAGATGATCGAGCGTCAGCAGGGACGTATCGTGTGGACCTCATCGATGGGTGGCATCCTCGTTGTCCCGTTCCTGGGGGCCTACTGCGCCACCAAGCACGCGATCGAAGCCATCGCAGGGTCAATGAAGGCCGAACTCGAGCCCTCCGGAATCAAGGTCGCTACCGTGAACCCCGGAGTGTTCAACACCGGCTTCAACGACACCGGCGCTGAAAGCTACGTGCAGTGGTACAACCCCGACACCGCGCAGGTGCCCATGCCCGACTTCGGGGATTCGCTGGCTGATCAGGCCGATCCGCAAGAGATGATCGATGCGATGGTTGAAACGATCACGTCCGACAATCCCGACTACCGGACCATGCGGCCACAGGAAACCATTGCTGCCGCCAAGCAGTGGCAGGAAACCGAGTGGACCCAGAAAGCCTAATTCCTCGCCAGAGAACGAAGGAGCAGAACCTATGGCACAGCCCACAATCACCCTCGAAGCAGCCACACGGGCTATCGATGCAGGCAAGCGCAAGGCACGGGAACTAGGGCTGAACGCGGTCTTCGCCGTCCTCGACGCCGGCGCAAACCTGGTCTCCTTCGAGCGCATGGACCGAGCATGGCTGGCATCCAACGACCTCGCCGTCGCGAAAGCACGGACCTCGGTGATGTTCGAGATGCCGAGCGAAGCGCTAAACGCTCCCGTGCAGTTGGGTGAACCCCTCGCGCACTTCGACCACACCAGCGGTGGACTACTGCTCATGGGAGGCGGTGTGCCCATCACTGATGAGGACGGAAACCTCCTCGGGGCACTCGGTGTCTCTGGCGGAACACCAGAGCAGGACGCCGAGGTTGCTCGCGCGGCTGTGAGCTGATGCACACAGCGGCGTGGCCAGACGACAGTCGGCCGGGGGCTCTAGTCGGCGAGGGCGGCACGCACGGCCGAGAGCTGGATACTTCCCAGCCCGCCCAGTCGCCGATTAACGGCGATGCTGTTGGCCTCGAGGAGGTGCTGTTGCAAAGTGGAGCTGGCGGTGCCCGGTCGCCGATCGAGAAGGCGGTCCACACCCGTAGCCCTGATCTCTCAGGCGTCTGCGAAGGCTTTCGCCACGATCACCACATCCGGGTTCGCACACCCGAAGGCGAACATCCTGCCCTGGCCTTTGCGCAGCGCGTGCATCGCCTCCATTCCTTGTAGCGTCCGGTAGGCAGACACCGGGGTCTTGAACCCGCCACCCTTGGGCCCCAGGATCCGTTTGAGCCGGCCGTGATCCCCCTCGATCACGTTGTTGAGGTACTTCACCTGCCGATGCTCCACTGTCGTCGACAGCTTCTTCTTGTCGATCAGCGCTGCGATCGCCGCTGTGTAGGTGGGCGCTTTGTCGGTGCAGATCACCCTAGGCCCACCGGGGCACTCACCGTTTCGGCTGCGGTGACCAGCACAACGCAGTGCTTTACCCAGGAACCGTGTCGCTGCTGTCGTGTTGCGCTTAGTGGACATGTAGAAATCCAAGGTTCGACCGTCTGCGGTGACTGCCCGGTAGAGGTAGCACCATCTCCCACCGACCCGTATGTAGGTCTCATCAACCCGCCAGGAATCGGAGAACCAAGGGGAGGTTTGACGGTACCACCGGGTGCGTTTATCCAGTTCGGGGCCGTACTTTTGAACCCAACGGTAGATGGTGGTGTGATCCACCGGCACACCGCGCTCGGTGAGCATCTCCTCGAGATCGCGGTAGGACACTCCGTATCGGCAGTACCAACGCACAGCCCAGAGAATCACGTCTTTGGGGTAGTGCCTACCGGAGAAGATGCCCATGAGCACCGATCCTGACCGACTGATACCAGCTTTGCAACAGCACCGCACATCTGGTGTGACCGGTTCGCCACTGGCTGCTCTGCTGAGCAGCGTCAGCAGGTCTATGAGGTCGGTGACACACTGTCGCAGTGGCGTGTTGTCGAAGTAGATCGCTCACCGGTGTCAGGACCGTGGCCGGCTCGCCGCCTTCAGTGCTAAGAAGTACCAGCGTTACAGGTGCCGCAATGTGGTGGAGCGTTGCTTCAGCCGGCTCAAGCAGTGGCGTGGGGTGGCTACCCGGTGGGAAAAACCGCCGGGAGCCATCACGCCGTGGTGTGCTTGGCTGCGACGTTGGAACGAATGAAATCAACACTCTATAGCAACACGGCCTAGCCCTAAATCTGGGTGATTTTGTATACAGATCCCATTGAGAGGCGCTGTTGCAAGGGCAATCCGTGCGTGTGATTAATTAGTGCTCATCACCCTTCTTTGACAAAGCCCAGGAGATTATCTGTTGATTCTTGCATGCTGAAGACGGAAAAAATTACTCCGGTAGCAAGAGCGGAAATCGCCGGAGTTATGCTGGAAGAGAGTAGGTAGAAAATACCAATGGACGTTCCTACAGTCAAGAAAACGGGAGGAAGAAACTTCGACGGTTTTCTGTCGTTATTTCTGGTAGACCAAAATCCGATAACTGCAATTATAAAGAAAACTGCTATGCTAGCGTATAGGTGCCACCCGTCCATGTCTGCCACCAGAGGGACTGCAACCACAACTGCAACCAGGCATGACACTCCCGATATCATTAGGTTCCAGCGCGTATAATCTCTTCGTCTGCCCTGCATATAAGTGACTCTCCCGGAATCCTCAGATGTACGGACTAGCGGCAGTATCCGCCGGTGTAGTGTTCAGGGGTGACGCCGATGCGAGGGGGAATCAGGCCACCCGTTGCACCCAGCTTGAGTTGGAGGCACTTGTTTTGTGCCACCGCCGCGGTGGCCCAGATCCCAATGTTGACTACATTAGACCCAATCACGACGCTGAAAGGCGGAGGGACAAGTGCGAGCCAAGGAAGTGCGGCAATTCCACCGCCTCCTGCAGCAGCTGCAGCCTTTTTTGTTTCAGACTTGTTTAGGTAGACGTGACCGGATACATTCCCCCAGTTGAACTGCGGATCGGCGACGATCGGGAAAGCGGTATCAGAGTCGAAGTCGACAATCTGGATGAGCTGGTTGTCTTTGACCTCGAAGTGGGTGGGGATGTCTACTCCGTTGGCATCCTTGGCCCAGGGCGCTTCAAATGCTCCCTGCGGGAATCGGTCTGAGTTCAGGGCGACGGTGCCGTCCTCCATGGTCTCCAGGCGATCGTTGTCGCCGAGGTCGATGGGGAAGGCGTACTGACGAGGTGCCTGATCACTGTTGATGTGGATCAAGGTCTGAGCGCCATCGGGAAGCTCCTTTGATTCGAAGCTGTAGTCCTGCGAAGCGGAGGCCGCAGGGAAACTTTGCTCGGCAGATCGGCTCTGGATTTGCGCGGATGGTGCATCGGGTGTTGACCAGCCGATTGTTGTGTCGTTGTATGGCGAGGTGATGGCGACGTCGTCGTCGACAACTGTGGTCGCATGGGCTGGTGCGGTGGCGACTGCGCAACATACAGCCAGTGCGGCGGCAGTGATGGTGCGTGACATGAGTCGAGACATGTGGTGTGTCCTCTCAGAGACGTCAAAGTGAACCCGGTAGTGAAGGGTTGACCTAAACGCTAGCAGGCCCGTACGGG
>NZ_JBQSYJ010000041.1:0-9027 GCF_052379185.1 Corynebacterium sp. AOP12-C2-36
CTCCTCGGGCGGCTCGGGCAGCTCCGACAACGTGGGCACGCCCGGCGAGGACGCCACCGGTGGCGACGTGCTCGGCGAGAACGAGAGCGCCGAGGGCAGCGATTCCGGTGACTCCGGGACCGTCGGCAACACCGGCACCCCGGAGCAGTCGGACGCCACCAGCGACCGTGGCGCGATCGCCGCCGGCGGCGACGGCCCGATGTGCATCAACTGACCGCGAACTCCGGGGGAGCGGGGCGTGCGCAGAATACGGCGCGTCCCCTTGTCCCGGTGACGCGGGTCCACCGCAGCGGGACGTGCCGCCCCCCCCCCGGGGGGGGGTGCGCCTCACTGAATCGCGTGCGACCGTGCGCAGATGCGCTCCCGTCTGCACACCTCACCGACCGCGACCAGATCCGTGCAGTCGGGGCACGGCACAGCACGGCCCGCCGAGTCGAAGAAACCACGCCGCTCGCGAGTATGCGCCCCTTAGGCTCGTCTACGCGAGCGGCGTGGTGGATTACGCCTCGGCGATCACAGTCAGCAGGCCGGGGTAGAGGTGGTGCCGACCTCGTGGGGCTCGGGGTGCGTGTGTTCGTGCAGCAGGTACCGGGGACGTGACGATCGCACGATGGGGGTCGAGCGCGTTGATACCCTGGTGCACGGCCACCTTCGAATCGTCGTTGCACCCCGCCGGCGGGCAGTGCGTGCCCAGCAGGTCCACCCCGGACGCGTCGAGGGCCCTCACCGCTTCGGTGTACAGCGCGTCGGCGGGGTCGTCCCTGTAGCGCACGCCGCCGGACACCGCCAGGAACCGGGAGCTGGACAGCCGCCGCGTCGAGATTCTGGGCAAGAGGTTGCCTGCGGGCGTTCCCAACGACGCCCGGTTCGAGGCGTTCCCCAGCGTTCCTGCCGACTCACCGCTGTGGGATCCGGTGGGCGACCCCGGCCCCGACGGCGAGTAAACCGCCGTGTAGGTAGACCGCAACAAACCCCCGGCCTGTTCAGGCCGGGGGTTTGCCATGAGGAACGGGCCCAGGTCAGGGCCGGTAGTCGGAAATCGCTTCCGGGATAATCGAGTCCAGGACCGGCGAGACGAGGTCCCAGCGAAGGAACGTGGCCCAGTCCAGCCCACGCAGGGCGTTCTCGGCGGCGGCGATGATATCGAACGGCATGGTGGGGCTCCTTGTTCTCGCAGCCCCACCGGACGAGAGCGCCGGAGGGCAACGTGGCTGTGGCGATTACTGGTGCACAACCAACACTAGCCTGTCTGTCAGGCAGCGCTACGGGCTACGGCATCCGGCAGGACGCCCACGCTGCGGTAGGGCTGACCGACCGCAGCGTCCACGAAGGGAACGTCGAGGTCGTCGATCACCAGGCGGGGATCGCTTGCCCGCGAGCCAGCAGCGGCGTCCTGGGCAGCGGCGGGTGTCCTGGTCAGGTAGAACATCCCGACAGCCACGAAGGTAACCAGAATGAGCAGCAGGGGAGCGCCGGTGACGGGGATGCCCAGGAGGATGGGTCCGGCGGCAACAAGGGTGGTGTTCATGGCGATGGTTCCTTTCGATGGGACCCGAGGTGGCCTCTTGCCACCTCGGCTTATAGAACAAGTCTATCACCTAGACGACCATCAACCAGTACTTTATTTACAGTTCGACCCGCCGCTGCCCTGGACAGTCGACTCATCTCAGCAGGTCACTGTATGGTTGTGTAACCACAAAAGGTGCCGTCTTGCACTACCAGCCAGACGCGTCACTAGAGGAGGGTCCCATGACCACTACGCTCAACCACCCTGCCCGCACCGCTCCGGCGCCGGGGCTGACCTTCACCGGAGCCTCGCGACTGGTCGACGGCGAGCGCGTCTGGCAGATCGCCGCAGCCGGCCGGGTGACCTATCACGTCCCCTTTCCCGACTGCCACGCCATCGTCGCACTTCGCGCCGGTGACCTGGGCGGCTGGATCGGCGAGAACGTCAGGATGCATGGCTCCTGGGTCGAGCAGCACGCCGAGGTCACCGGGGACAGCGTCCTCACCCGCAGCGTCGCCGGCACCCGGCTGCACGACGCTCACCTCGTAAACACGATCCACCGCGGCTGACCGGTCGCAGCACCCCTACACCGCATCGAACCCCGCAGCCGTCGCAGCTGCGGGGTTCGGCGTTCGCCCAGGGGCAGGGGATTACTGAGCTCGGCGCGGGCGGGGAAAGCGGGGTACCAGGGTGTTCAGGGCGGTGGCGATGATCTCGGCATCGGCGGTGGTGTAGACGGCGACCGGGACCCGGCGGCCGAACGGTAGGGTCGTCTCCTCCTGAGGCGGGGTCGCACCGTCGTGGACGCGCATGTACTGGGCGCGCACGGCCTTGCCGAACACCGAGGGCGACACCCGCTCCTCCAGCCCACGCTCACGTAGGTAGGTCGCCAGGACGATGCGCTGCGCTCCCAGGATCTCGGTCAGCCCGCGGTCGATGATGCGCTGCATTAGGCAGCTGCGCTGGGTATCGACGTCCTCAGGGAAGAACTCGCCGAAGATGCTCAGCGCGGCTGCCACGGCCTCGACGGTGCCGTTGTTCACGGCGATGTCGAATATCGGGCGGGCACTGCGTCGACCGGCCGACAGGTCGCCGTCGTCGGCGGCCTTCTCCAGCTGGTTGCAGATCTTGGTGTGGTTGTAGCGACTGTTCTCGCTCATGGCGACGGGCTCCTCATGGTCTCGGTGGCGGTCGGCTCTGGTGCCGTCCACGGCGTGATGTACACAACCATACCGACTAACACCCAGTCCGGCCTATAGATACTCCGTCCCCGTCGTGCTCCTCACGCACACTATTCCTGATGGCGCGGAATCGGGGACATACCGGCTACCACCCATCTCGGGTGGTATGTGGCATACTCGTGCACATCAGCACCGCATACCGGAACCCGGCCGGCAGCGACCAGAACCCCGAGGAGACCCACATGGACACCCTGATGAACTCGACCATCTTCACCGCCGACGTCGGACAGACCGCCGCGCCCATCGTTCTCGGCGGCATCCTGCTGGTCCTGACCCTGTGGGGCGGCAAGCGCGTGATCCGGCGCATCAAGCGCCGCGGCATCCGCCACGCCAAGAAGGCCATCATCGGCACCGCCCTGGCCGGCAGCGGCCTGCTCGACCTGGGTGGAATCCCCAGCGAACTGCTGACCAGCGTCTTCATCTAGGAGCCCGCCGCTTTTCTGCGGCACCAGCCCCGCCCCCCAACCTCCCTACGCCACCGTAAGAAAGGGAACCCCCACCATGTACCCGATAACCACCATCCCCGGAGCCACCACCCGCCCCCGACTGGGTCCGTCCCTGCGCGCCTGCATCAGCTCCGGCGCCCGGCACTGGTCAACCGACATCGAGGTCGCCGACCTGGTCACCTCCACCGACGGCAACCTCGCCGTGCGCGACGCCGCCGTACTGTCCTATGGCCCCGAGCAGGATTCCCTGCTGGGCGCCGCGAAAGTCACCCTCCAGCTCGCCAGTGACGGCGACTACCGTCTGGCCGTCGACATCGACCCGCAGCACCTACCTGCCGGCGGATTCCCGCAGGCGTGGAGCGCTGACGCACTGCTGCCGGTGTCCCAGTTGCGGCTGAACTACCAAGCTGCCCCCGTCGCTGCGTAGGCGCGGCTGCCGCTAGTTCTCCTCATCCTCCAGGCGCTTTCGGCACAGCTCGTCGATGATCTGCGAGAGGTTCGTATCCTCGTCGACGGCGAGGTAGCGCATCTTCTTCCACACGGCGGTGGACATGTAGATGGTCGTGCGCCGATCCAGCACGTCCGGGCGGCCCTCATCCATGATGTCCTTCACCGAGGGCGCAGGCTGCTGGGATCCGCGCTGCATCTGACTGCGCATCGTGTCGCGCAGGTTGGGTCGATCGTTGGCGCTCACAGGGAAACCTCCAGGTCGTCGATGATTCCGAGGATCTCGTCGAGAATGTCGTTGTAGCCGTTGAGGTTGGTCGGGGTGGTCCCTAGCCAGTCCTTGATCTTCTCGCGCTGCGGGATCGGGGTACGGAACACCGGAACGTTCTCTTCACCGAACAGTTCCCGCGTCGCCTCGTACAGGCGGGTGTTGATCAGCACACCGGTGAGCAGGACGACGGTCGGCAGTGCGCGGGTGAACTCCAGCGTCGGCCAGACGCGGGCGATGTCCATGGGGGCGGCACCCGTGGGAACGATCACCAGGTCCGCTGCGTTGATGGCGGCCTGGATCTCCTCCGCGGTTCCAGGGGGAGTGTCGATGATGGTCAGCGAGGACTGGTCACGTTTGCGCGAGCGTCGCTCGATGGCCTTGGCGTCGGCACGCTCGACCGGGAAGGGCAGCGGTGCGCCGCGACGTTCGGCGATCTCGGCCCACTGGTAGGCCGAGCCTTGGCGGTCTGCGTCCAGGACGTCCACGGTGTATCCAGCGTTGTGGGCAGCGACGGCCAGCCCGATGGTCGAGGTGGTCTTTCCCACGCCGCCCTTGGTGTGGGCGAAGGTGATGATCACAGGTGTGGCTCCTTGCATGCGGCGGAATAGCGGTCGTACACGCAGCTGCACCGGGACGGCCGCGGATCGCTGCGCTGGGCCCCGGTGGGCAATGGGGAATTGGGGCCCAGCGCAGCGAGGGGAAGTCCGGGCTCGTCGGCACCTGCTGTCGT
Source organism: Corynebacterium sp. AOP12-C2-36 (assembly GCF_052379185.1). Taxonomy (NCBI): domain Bacteria; kingdom Bacillati; phylum Actinomycetota; class Actinomycetes; order Mycobacteriales; family Corynebacteriaceae; genus Corynebacterium; species Corynebacterium sp. AOP12-C2-36. The sequence continues at coordinate 4,643 of NZ_JBQSYJ010000041.1, forward strand.
GGGGCCCATCGTAGCGTCAGACAGCGGCTCAGCGTGGGGACGTTGCTGCGGTGTGTCGCCAGGGAGTGGGGACGCTAGCACCACAACGCTGTGGCGTTTTACTGGGGTTTTCGGTGTCGCTGTGTCACTCGAACACCCCCTGCAGGTAGGGTCTCGCACAGACGAAAGACGCCGCACCTGGAGGCAACCAGGCACGGCGTCGCTCCCCGATCCGGGACACCCGCCCGGAGGAAGCATGACCATGACCCTACCCGAACCCACCAGCGCAGGCGACACGTCCCCCTACGGCGAGTCGCAGCCCGCCTCTGACAACCTGCCGGCCGTGCGCAGCGAATCGCAAATGGTCGGCTACACCACCCGCCTGCTCGTGCAGGCGCTGTTCCCGTACCGCAAGCCGACCTCGGACAAGATCGTCTCGCGTGACGGCAACACCCGCATCACGATCATCTCCTCCGACGGGCTGCCCTACGGCAAGTACCCGCGACTGATCATGGCCTACCTGATCACCGAGGCCGTCAAGCGCCGTGACTTGCCCGAGGACGAGGCCCGCAAGATCCCGCTCGGCAACTCCATGAACGAGTTCCTGAAGAACATGGGTCTGAAGAGCCGCGGAACCGGCGGGGCCCGAGGCACCATCGGCCTGCTGCGTGAACAACTGCGCCGGCTAACCGGCACCACGATCCGTGCCGAGAAGCTGCACCGCAGCATCGACGGCGACCGGGAATCCGGCGGCAACGTCAGCGTCGCCGACTCCTGGGACCTGTGGTTCGACTCCTCGCCGGACCAGCAGACACTGGAGCCCAGCTACCTGGAGCTGACCCGGCAGTTCTACCAGGAGATCTCGTCGTCCTCGATCCCGCTGGACCTGAACATCCTGCGCAACCTCACCGGCTCGCGCAGCATGGATATCTACATCTGGCTGACGCTGCGGCGGTTCTCGATGCGCCGGCCCACCGAGGTGGACTGGGGGAAGCTGCAGCTGCAGTTCGGCCCCGGCACCCCCGACACCGGCCGCGGGCGTACGGACTTCCGGCGCCGGTTCCGCGAAGCGATGGAGGACGTCCTGGAGTTGTGGCCCGACGCCGGAGTGAGCTTCACCGACGCCGGAATCCTGATCCAACCCGGTCAGCCGTCGGTGCCGCGTAAGCCGCCTCGGCGCGAACTCGGCCGGTAGGACCCCGCGCAGCGTCGGGCCGGGCAACCGGGGGAGGGGTGCCGTGTGCGCTGTTCTGCGCACCCTCTGCCTGCCGTGTGTGCGCTGTTCTGCGCAGTATTCCACCAGGCCATGTCCGGTGCACCCCCGCAGTGGGGGACACGTGTGCGCTGTTCTGCGCATGGATGGGGACGGACCTGGCGTGTGTCGAGTTCTGCGCACCTCCTGGAACTACGACCGCGCGGCCGAGAGCCGGTGTGTCCTGTTCTGCGCAACACGGCGTCTGGCACGCGGTTATGCACAGCGACCTGCGCAGAAGTGGACATCGACACCGCGGCTGTGGACAACACCAACGCTGCAGGCCACCCGGTGTTTCTCGCCCGCAGCCGGTACCGGCACCCCGTTCATCTGCGCAGATGAACGCACACGGTCCTGCGCAGATGAGCGCACACGCCGCGTTTTCCCAGCTCACCGCTGCGCAGAACAGCGCACCCCACCTAAACCCCCTGCGCAGATGTTGGCGCACGCCCGCGCAGAACACGACGCAATTCCGCGCAGATGTTGGCGCACGCGTGCGCAGAACACGACGCATAATACGACTTGTCCACAGGCCCTGACCTGCGCCCACACCGTTTTCGGAGGGGTCGCTATCTTATACAACCTGTACAAGAGAATATGGCCGGTGCGGCCCAAGCCGGGCCCGACAGGCTTACCAGCCGAGGCGGTCGCTGAAGGCCACGATCTCGTCGATCTTCCACGGCGTGGACCGCACCGGCGGCAAGTTCTCCAGGTAGCTGATCAACTTCGACGATTCCACGGCTACGATCGGGATCCGCGGGTTGTCCCGGTCCTGCGGCGGCGCCGGCACCTCCAACACCCCGCTACCACCTTTCTCACCGACCTTGCCCGAGGACACCGCGATCACCACCAGGCCCACCTGACACTCACCGGTGCCGTAGTCGACTGCCCCTGCTTCGTAGAGCAGCGTGGTCGGGGAGTCACCACGGATCTGCGAACTGCGAGGCGACCCCTCAGCGTTGGCCAGTCGCTTGCCTTTCTTCGAGCTACGCACCACCAGACGCCCGGTCCAAGCCTTCGTGTCGATCATCACCAGGCCTGCCGGCCCGGAGATCAGGTGGTCGATGTTGGCCGACACGTCTTTCTTCGCTGCTCGGTGCCCTCGGCCGTAGACGTCGAGGTCGTGGGAAACCTGCCAGTCCGTGCCCAACCGGTTCTCCAGCATCGTGCCGATGTGCAGCTCCGCCTCTGCCCCGACACCGTGGCGCACCACGGAATGGGGCAACGGCAAACCCGGCACCGCCTCGCAGGCGGAGTAACCACCTGCCTTCACCGCCGTCAGGGCGCGCTCGGCTGCCCACTGCGGGTCCATCGGAACCTCCTTGCCCACTTTCTTCTGAACCTCGCGTGTCTCCATGCGAGTGACTGTCAGCGGCGCGGGACAGGCCACAGAAGCCTGTTTGGGCGCCTGCGGGGGTTCCGCCTGCGCCGGGGCGACTTCAACGCGTGAGACAAGCCACATGCCTGTGCAATAGACGCCGCGGGCCACAACCCACAGCAGTGCCGGGAGCGCGAAGATCGCCAAGGTGGTCCCAATTCCGGCAACCAGCGTGTCCGGCGACGCTGAAAACGCGGCCCACAGCAGGCAGGCCAGTAGCGCGACGGCAGCGGTCCTTGCCCAGCCACGCAGTTGACTGGCTGTAGGCTTCAGCGCGGCGCTTCGCTCAAACACACGATCAGCCGGCGGTGCGCTGACGGGCGCGAGCGCTGGCGCAGTCTCCGGCACGGAGGCTGGCGCGTCGTCGGGCCCGGTGCTCGGCTTCTCCAGGACGGCGCCGGAGGCCACGGGGACGGCCACTGCAGCTGGTACCTGGACAGGCACCTGCTGAGTGACGGTCTCGACCACGACCTCGCGGCGTGTTTTTCCCCGAGCTCGCGCACGGACTCCTGCGGTGAACTCGGCGAAGGCTGAGTCGCCGGGCTTGCGAGTGCCTACACGCGTGGCCATAATGTCCCCTGTTCAATGCAGGGTCCCTGCGCGCCACTTCTAAGGGATTCATGTACCACCATGTCCCCAGGGTAGGGGGATCAGGGGTGCCTAGTCACTCGTGGAAGCAACTTCAGGGGCAAGTCATGCGGTTGACCGATCTGGAGGGGATCTAAACCAGATAGCTCGGGTGGGTTAGTTTTGAAAGTGATTCCGTCTCGATTGGGAAACCACTCACGAGTCCAATAGATGCCGTTTATCCGGAGTGTCAGATATGGATAATGATTCTCGCCGTTCGTTAGGAAAAAGCACGGAGTATCGCATCTCGCAGACGGTCGCCTAGGGCCCGCTCGGGAGACTGTTCGCGAAACATCGCGCAATGTGTGTACTCTAGGGGGCGCTGGACACGAGCGGGTGTGGTTACCCGTCATCCAGCGGATCAGGTGCCGTGGGATTCTAGGCTGTGGCGGCCGAAACCCCAACATTGGCTCCGGGAGAAGCGCCCCCGCCGGCTATGCCGGCGGGGGCGCTTTATTTGTGTCACGTCCCGATAGCTGACACGTCCATTTTGTTAGCGAAGAAACCCGATGCAACGATTCTGTATCAGGCGTGAAAACTCGCCGGTACAGCTATTGCTGCACCCCCGACAAACCGTTCGGGGGAAATCTCCCCATTGGATCTGCGGGGGTGTTCGTGCGCAGAACTGGGCACACTCCTCAGCGGCGGGGGGGGTAGTCGAACAGTGCGACGGCGAGCGATCAGCCTACCGTGGGAGCTATCGAACTGGTAACGCTGCTGAGCTCCAGCTCGAATCCGAGAAGATGGCTGACCGAGTCCAGATCGTCGCCCGTGAGCTGGTCGCGGATGAACTCGCTCGCATCCACTGGGTTAGCAGCGACATGCTCGGGGACGGTCTTGGTCGTCCGGTAGGTCAACGTGGCGACCACTTCGGCGGTACGGGTCTGCTGGCGCATGGGAAACTCCCAGGTAACAGTGTGGCGCAGGTGGTGTGCCGCTGGGGGAGTGAAGCCCTGGTCGCCGGCAACGGCCGGGGGCTCCACAGGTGGCGTCCGGGAGGTGCTGGTCAGCCTAGCAGGCAAAACCGGCGATGGTGAGTCCAGTTCTGCGCAGATGCCGGGGGAGTACGGGGTGCGCAGATCTCGACACACGACGCGTCCCGACCGCGCGGCTGGTGGAGAGCCATTCCACGACCATCATGGTACATGG
>NZ_JBQSYJ010000042.1:0-8308 GCF_052379185.1 Corynebacterium sp. AOP12-C2-36
TCAACCAACCGGACTAGTCGCTCGGTATCATCCGCACCGATTTGCCCTGGGTCAATGACCCGGCCTTCTGACGGCTCAATCGTGCCAATCTGCTCGCGCACAAGCTCCTCGCCCAGAGCAGTGTCCAACCCTGATCGACGATGAACGGCGATGGATATGTCCTCGACAGAGAACGCACCCGTCATGATTACCCTCTCACGTGCACACTCGACGCTACCTTCCTGATGTGGTCCAGAACACCATACCCGCGTTACCTGGAGCAAGGACGAATCCTGCCACCCTCGTGCACCGCGCAGAGTTCGCAGCCCAGCCGCAACGATGTGGCACCACGAAACGTCATCACCGAGCGCAGCATCCATCGGGATGCAGCGTCGCCTGCCTAGCTGTACTGGCCGGGGATGTCTCTCCAGTCATCCTCTAGGCAAAGGGCGACCGGGGGACTACGCTCATGCCGGTGGAACTCAGTCGTCCTCACCGCTACCCCCGGCACCTGCGCATGCCACAGGTCACACTCTCACCGGCCCAGGCAGTCGCCCTAGGATTTCTGGCACTCATCGTGATCGGGACACTGGTGTTGAGCATGCCAGCAGCCTCGGCTTCTGGTGTTGGCACTGATCTTTTGTCTTCCTTGTTCACGGTCACCTCCGCGGTGACGATGACCGGGTTAGTCGTACTCGACACCGGTTCTCACTGGAGCGGGCTGGGACAAGTGATCGTGCTGGTACTGATCCAGGTCGGCGGCTTCGGCATCATGAGCGTGACCTCCCTAGCCGGAATGCTGCTCACCGGGCGAATCGGACTACGATCACGTCTCTACACCCGCGCAGAGAACAGGTCCTTGGACACTGGTGACATCGGCCGAACTGTCCTGGCGACCCTGCTGATCACCGTGATCTGCGAGGCAATAGTCGCGGTCATCACCACTGTCCGGTTCGCAACGGCATATGGGATGTCGCTGCCGCAGGCCAGCTGGGAGGGGTTATTTCACGCCGTCTCCGCATTCAACAACGCCGGATTCGCTCTACGCAGCGACAGTCTGGTGCCCTATGTCGGGGATGCCTGGATCATCCTGCCACTAGCCTGTGCCCTGATTATTGGTGGCCTGGGCTACCCAGTGGTTTCCGAGCTATGGGACCGAGCACGCCTCAGCATGCGCTATCGGGGCCGTCGTAGTGCACGGAAGTTGTCGCTCACCACGCGCATCACGGTGACCGGCACAGTGATACTCATCATGGCCGGTGTGGCAATGGTCGGCGTTCTGGAGTGGAACAACACCCTGGCCGGCCTGCCTGCAGGCGCCCGGATCCTCGCCGCCTTCTTCCAAGGGGTGAGCCCGCGCACCGCCGGTTTCAACTCCCTGGACTACAGCGAGTTCCACCCGGTCACATTGATGGGAACTGACCTGCTGATGTTCATCGGTGGCGGCTCAGCGGGCACGGCCGGCGGGATCAAGATCACCACCGTCGCAGTTCTCCTTGCTGCGATCATCGCAGAAGTCCAGGGACATCACGCCACGACCATTGGACACCGCACAATAAGTCAGCCTGTGGTGCGTCAGGCACTGACAGTTGCCGTGCTCAGCGTTGTGCTGATTGTTGTCGCGGTCGGCACGCTACGACTCCTGGACCCGGTGTTCACCGGCGATCAGATCACTTTTGAGGTCATCTCCGCGTTCGCCACCGTCGGGTTATCCACCGGTATCACCGCTGATCTGAGCTCCCCGTCCCAACTGGTGTTGTGCGCTCTGATGTATCTGGGGCGTATCGGACCGGTCACCCTCGTTGTCGCCCTGGCTGCTAAAAACAGTGCCCGACGATTCCACTATCCAGAAGAGAGGCCCTTCATTGGCTAACACACCTCGCCGCGTCCGTGGCCGCATCGACATTCCCCCCGTTGTTGTTCTGGGCCTGGGCCGATTCGGCGCCTCACTTGCCGAAGAGCTAACCTGCCACGGCGTGGAAGTACTCGGCATGGACTCTGATGACCGCCTGGTTCAGGAATGCTCCAGCTTTCTTACCGATGCCGCTATCGGTGACACCACTGATCGTGAGACGCTGGTGCAGTTCGGTGTTCACGAAGTCGAGCGGGTTGTTCTCGGCATCGGCTCAGATTTGGAATCGTCTGTACTCACCGCCTCGAACCTGGTGGATCTGGGTGTGCCCAGTATCTGGGCGAAAGCGGACTCTGATGCACACGCTAAGATTCTCACCCAGGTAGGTGTCCATCAGGTTGTGCGCCCAGAGCGTGACACCGGACGTCGTGTCGCTCACCTTTTGGGTGGGCGGTTCAAGGATTTCGCCCAGTTTGATGAGGACTATGGGATGATCAAACTTGCACCGCCGGACGTCATCGTCGGAGTTTCCGTGGACGTTGAAAAGTTGTGGTATAGGTTCGGCGTGAGAGTGGTCTCAGTACGGCGATCTGACGGAACGTGGGCACCTTTTCATCCCGATCGTGTCCTGTGCCGTACTGATCAGGTCATCGTCGCAGGCGATCCCGAGAAACTGGAAAGATTCGTCCGAAGGTGAGGCTTCGGTAGGCGACCGGGGATATGGCAAACCTATATCGGGATCGTGACTGTGGCTAGTCCTTGCTTAAATGGGACGAATTTAACGCGCAGAATTATTCTATAGTTGTCGGTAGATCATACCGATAGGGTTTCAATGAGAAATGGACAAGTTTGCACACCCTAGGAATAGGGAACGATTAAAAGTGGAAATATTTAGGAAAGTCTACTGATGTACATTGGTCCGACGCTCCTTATTTATTGGCCTGTCGGTCAAGTGCCGGAAAGTCCTTAGTGGGTAACTTCTATCTGCCGCGGGCGTCGACCGGCGCGGGGCGAAGGAAAGACATACGGTGACCTTGCGCTGGTCTGGATGCGCCAGATTTCTATCGGTCACTATGTCGGTTTAGTTCGGAGCGGCAGGGACTGTCGCTGGCCTGTTCGCGCTCATGGATTGATGGTTTCAAGTTGCGCCAAGAATTCCTCGGCGTACGATACTCGCTTGCGCAGCCTGTCGAGGCGCTCACCGGTCTGTGAGCGAACGTCCGCGATGAGCTGGCCGGCGTGTTCCTTGTCGGCTGGGGTGGCAGCCATCGAGGCGAGGGTGTCCACGGCGCGGAGGAAGACACCGATCTCCTCCAGTGTGAAGTCCAGCGGCTTCATTCGGCGGATCAGTAGGATCCGCTGCATGTCCTCGTCGCTGTAGAGGCGGAAGCCGCCTGCGCTACGACCGGATGGACTGACGATCCCGAGTTCGTCGTAGTGGCGCAAGGTGCGGATCGACATGCCTGTGTCGTCGGCGACCTGGCCGATCTTACTGCCGTGTACCGCCATGTCCACTCCCTCTGCCGTCCTGCCACGGAGCGCTGTCAGCGCACCGGAATTGCCTCCGCGAAAACCTACCGTTACGGTAGGGTTCGTTCTAGTGCTGATTTCACTATGTATCGCCAGGTCGTCTGTCTCGGCGGGCCTGGATCCACTATTTTCGGAGGTTCTTCGTGACCCAATCTACCACTGGGCCTGGCCCCGACCAGGCCATGCGATCCGACCCGCCCGCCCCGACTGCGGTCGTCGCCTCGTTCCGCTACGCGTTCAGTTCCCTTCCGCGCCTGCGCACCGAAGTGCTCGCCGGGCTGGTCGTCGCGCTCGCGTTGATCCCGGAAGCCATCTCGTTCTCCATCCTGGCCGGTGTGGATCCCAGGGTCGGGTTGTTCGCCTCCTTCACGATGGCGGTGACCATCGCCTTCACCGGTGGGCGGCCGGCGATGATCTCCGCGGCCACCGGTGCCGTCGCCGTGGTGATCGCCCCGGTGGCCCACGACCACGGCATGGACTACTTCATCGCGACCGTCCTGCTCGCGGGTGCCTTCCAGGTCGTCCTCAGCGTGCTCGGCGTCGCCAAGCTGATGCGCTTCATCCCACGCTCGGTGATGATCGGCTTCGTCAACGCCCTGGCGATCCTGATCTTCACCGCCCAGCTGTCCCACCTGCTCGGCGTGCCCTGGCTGGTCTACCCACTGGTGGCTGCCGGCCTGGTCATCATGATCGGTTTCCCGAGGCTGACTACCGTGATCCCCGCCCCACTGGTCGCGATCGTCCTGATCACCATCGTGGTCGTGGTCAGCGGGTGGGACGTCCCCGACGTCAAGGACCAAGGGGAGCTCCCCGACAGTCTGCCCGGCCTGTTCATCCCCGACGTTCCGCTGAACCTGGACACCCTGACCATCATCGGGCCCTACGCCCTGGCTATGGCGCTGGTGGGGCTGATGGAGTCGCTGATGACGGCGAAGTTCGTCGACGACATCACCGACGTGCACTCCGACAAGACCAGGGAGGGGTGGGGACAGGGTGTGGCCAACATCGTCAGCTCCCTGTTCGGCGGGATGGGAGGGTGCGCCATGATCGGGCAGACCATGATCAACGTGCGTTCCTCCGGCGCCCGTACCCGCCTGTCGACGCTGTTGGCGGGAATCTTCCTGCTGATCCTGGTCGTCGCCCTCGGCGACATCGTCGGGCTGATCCCGATGGCGGCTCTCGTCGCGGTGATGGTCATGGTGTCGGTGGGCACCATGGACTGGCACTCCCTACGGACCCTGCCGATGATGCCGCTGAGCGAGACCGCCGTGATGGTGGTGACCGTGGTCGCCACCCTGGCCACGCACAACCTGGCGGTTGGTGTGGTGCTCGGTGTACTCACCGCGATGGTCATGTTCGCCCGACGGGTCGCCCACCTGGTGAGCGTCGAGAAAGTCGCGGAACTCGACACCGACCACGACGGCACGATCGACACTCGTACCTACCGGGTGCGTGGGCAGTTGTTCTTCGCCTCGAGCAATGACCTGGTGTACAGCTTCGATTACACCGACCCGGCCGAGCACATCGTCATCGACCTGACGGAGGCCGACGTGTGGGACGCCTCCACGGTCGCCACCTTCGACAGCATCACCACGAAGTTCCGGGCACGTGGAAAGACCGTCGACATCATCGGTCTCGACGGCGCCAGCCAGGAACGCCTCGACCGCTTCTCGGGGCGGCTCGGCGGCGGCCACTGAAAACCCGTGACGTAGGCGGCGCCTAGAGAATGAACCACCCCAGGACACCCGCGGCGATCACCACGGCCCAGGCCGGGACCTTCCAGCTGTGGAGCGCCACGAACGCCGCGACGGCCAGTACCAGGGCGTTGACGCCGTTGCCGAGGATCCCGGTGGTGAACACCGGGTCGTACAGCGCGGCGGCCAGGATGCCCACCACCCCGGCGTTGACACCCGTCAGCACTCTGCGGGTGGCGGCGTTGCCCCGCAGTTCCTCCCAGAAGGGCAGGGCGCCGACCACCAGCAGCGCGGCCGGCAGGAAGATCGCCACGATGGCGACCAGGGCGCCGATAATGCCGGTCACCGTCCCGGAGCTGGACGCGCCGAGGAACCCGGCGACGGTGAACAACGGCCCCGGAACGGCCTGGGCGGCACCGTACCCGGCGAGGAAGACCTCGGGCTCGACAAGGCTGGCGGTCTCCGCTTGCAGGAGCGGCAGGACCACATGGCCGCCACCGAAGACCAGCGACCCCGCGCGGTAGAAGATGTCGGCCAGCGACACGTAGGCATTCTGCGTCCACATCGCGAGCAGGGGAAGCCCGGCCAGCAGCAGGGCGAACAAGCCCAGGCACGCGACAGCGGTCCGCTTGGACACTCGGACGGAGAAGGCGTCCTCCGTCCGCGGGGCCTGCTCCCGCGGGGTGAGCCAGAGGAAACCGACGAGGCCGGCCACCGCGACGGCGACCGCCAGGGTGGCAGGGCTGGGGAAGAGCAGGACTACGATCATCGCTGCCGCGGCGATTGTGGCCCGGGGTGCGTCGGGCGTCAGAGACCGGGCCATGCCCAGGACCGCGTGAGCGACGACGGCGACGGCGGCCGCTTTCAGCCCGTCGATCCAGCCGGCGTCGGAGAGGTCACCGACGGCGGCCAGGCCGTAGGCGAAAGCGACGAGAAGCGCCACCGAGGGCATCGTGAACGCGAACCACGCGGCGAACATTCCGGTGTACCCGACTCTCTGGAGTCCGATGGCCATTCCCACCTGTGATGACGCGGGTCCGGGGAGGAACTGGCACAGCGCGACGAGGTCAGCGTAGGCCTTCTCGGACAACCATCCGCGGCGCTCGACGAAGGCCTCGCGGAAGAAGGCCAGATGGGCGACTGGGCCGCCGAAGCTGGTAAGCCCTAGACGAAGAAACACGAGGACGACCTCCCAGGTGTTTCCCGGTTGTACGTCACGACCGTGAGGCGGGTTTCGATTCACGTGACGATACTGACAATCACGGGCTACCCCGGTCAATGGGTACCGGTTGAACGTTGGGTGAACAAGGCCGTGAGGCCCAACCGATCTGCAGCACAGCACGCAGCTGGGCAAAGATGTCGGGACGGACCTGGTGAATCACACTGCGCCCCTCCCGATGGCGTTCCAGCAGCCCGGCTTCGGTCATCATCTTCAGGTGGTGTGAGATCGTCGGCTGACTCAGCCCCATCATCTCGGTGAGCTCGCCGACACTGACCGGCCCGCATCCGGCGGCAGCCAACTGCGACAGCATGCGCAACCGCACCGGCTCGGCCAGTACCTTGAACAGTCCGGCATAGCGTACCGACTCGTCCTGGGTCAGCGGCCCGGTGCCCAGGGAACAGCACTGCTGGACATCCAGGACATCGGTGTCGGGTAGCGGCTGTGTGGTGCTCATGCCCACCACGCTACATTGACGGGCGTCGATATCAGAACTATCTTCTAGTATCGATCACCGTCGATACGAAACAGGATGGACCCCCATGACCCCACCCTCGGCCCCGACTGCCGGACCCGCCCGGATGTCGTTTCTGGACCGGTTCCTGCCCGTCTGGATCATCCTGGCGATGGCTTCCGGTCTTATCGTCAGCCACCTTCTCCCCGGCATCGGTGACACCCTGAGCGCGGTGGAGGTCGGCGGGATCTCCATTCCCATCGCCGTGGGCCTGCTGGTGATGATGTACCCGCCGCTGGCCAAAGTCCGCTACGACAAGGCCGGCAAGATCGCCGCCGACACACGGTTGATGGGGGTGTCGCTGGTGCTCAACTGGGTTGTCGGCCCACTGTTCATGTTCGTCCTGGCCTGGATCTTCCTGCCCGACCAGCCCGAGCTGCGCACCGGGTTGATCATCGTCGGGCTGGCCCGCTGCATTGCGATGGTGCTGGTCTGGTCGGACCTGTCGTGTGCCGACCGGGAGGCCACCGCAGTACTGGTGGCGATCAACTCGGTGTTCCAGGTGCTCATGTTCGCCGTGCTGGGCTGGTTCTACCTGCAGGTCCTGCCCGCCTGGCTGGGGCTGGAAACAACCTCGGCGGAGTTCTCCTTCTGGACGATCGTCACCTCTGTGCTGGTGTTCCTGGGTATCCCACTGCTGGCCGGGGTGGGCTCCCGCCTGCTGGGTGAGAAGATCAAGGGCCGCGACTGGTACGAGAACACCTACCTGCCGAAAATCTCGCCGCTGGCGCTGGTGGGGCTGCTGTATACGATCGTGCTGTTGTTCTCGCTGCAGGGCGAGCAGATCGCGGCGAACCCGTGGGCGGTGGCACGGCTGGCGGTGCCGTTGGTGATCTACTTCCTGGGCATGTTCAGCATCGCCTTGATCGCCGCGAAGATGGCTGGGCTGAGCTACGCCCAGTCGGCGTCGGTGTCGTTCACTGCGGCGGGCAACAATTTCGAGCTGGCCATTGCGGTGGCTATCGGCACCTTCGGTGCAACGTCAGGTCAGGCGTTGGCGGGCACGGTCGGCCCGTTGATTGAGGTGCCGGTCCTGGTGGGGCTGGTGTATGTGATGCTGCGACTGGGGCCGGTGCTGTTCGCTGGAGATTCGACGGTACCCCGGCCAGCCAGGAGAACGCCCTCGCCGACACAACCGACAAAGGAGAACACCTTCTCATGACCATTCGTCCCTGCGTCCTGCTCGTCTGCGTCAGCAACGCCGGTAAATTCCAGATCGCCGCGGCCCTGGCCCGGCACTACGCCGGGGAGGTTGTCGAGGCGCACTCGGCAGGTACGCATCCCGGTGCCCGGGTCAACGCGCAGTCCATGGCCGCGGTCGCCGAGGTCGGTGTCGACATGAGCACTGATCATTCCAAGGGCGTGGATCCGACGCTGTTACGGCGGGCGGACTGGGTCATCGTCGTCTGGGCGCAGGCGCAGCTGGAGCTTCCCGCTGAAGCTGCCGGGTCGTGACCCACTCGAGAGCACGCTCGAGGGAATGACGCGCGATACCGGTAGCAATCGCAGCGCACGTGACA
>NZ_JBQSYJ010000043.1:0-7078 GCF_052379185.1 Corynebacterium sp. AOP12-C2-36
GCGGGGGCGATCGTGACCTGACCGTGACCATCGCCAACGCGGCAGCAGGCCCCTCTGGCCTGCGAGTCGCCCCACCCACGATGACCGTCGACTTCTCAACAGCCACCCATAGCACCCACAGCACCCATCACACCCACGGCCTGCACGGACACCGCACAGGCACCGCACCATGCCCGCCTGGTTGACACATCAACCACCAGCACGCACACCAGCCTACCCAGGCTGACACGCCTGGCCGACCGTGACCTGACCGTGACCGTAGAACACCCCCGGACTGCAGCGATGAGACCAAAATGTGACAATCATTCACCCAACACACCTGCAGAGCGCGCACTACATTTACCTGCCATGACGACCACGAGGACAACCACAGCCACGACGGCGCACAGTGACGCCGTCCGACCAGTAACCCGCCGGAACTCCCGGACATCAAGCACCTCGAGGTTCTCGACAGCCTCGAAGGTCTCGGCTGCAGCGCTGAGCATCGCTGCAACCGCCGCTCTCGGACTGACCGCGATCAGTCCGGCTGCTGCCGCGCCCACCCTGCCCGCTCTGCCTGATCTGCCGTGGCCGGTGCCGGTCACCGGCGGGCCGACCGACCTGCCTGACCGCCAGGTCTCGCGCACCACCGCCGATGGCTGGGCGTTGCACGCATCAAAGACCGGTGAGTCATTGAACATCGCCGCCCCCCTGGACTCCTCAACCACCACAGGGGAGACCTTCGCCAGCCTCACCGGTGATGTCTGGATCGACGGTGCCGGCGCCCCCGAGCTCACCGGGGCGATGTTCACCACCGGCTACCAGATCGGCTGCGGGGTCGACATCTCCGGCGGGGTGGATGTCGAACTCGCCGGCACCGCCGGTATCGCACCCCACGCCGACGCCGGAATCGAAGGCGGGCCCAGCGTGCAGGTCGAACTGCCCAACATCACCGGCGTCAACGCCGGTGCTGACGCCACCGCCCGCGGTGAAGTCGGTCTCGACGGCAAACTCGAGGCCTCCCCAACAGTCTCGACCCACCTGGACCCTGGTGGGGTCACTGATGTGGATCTGGTATCCATGCCCATCAACCCCGAGTACAAGCGCGCCTCGGGTGGGTTCACCGGGGCTCATCTTCAAGTCAACGGCTGTGCCGGACCAGTCAGTGTGCGCTCCTACGTCACCGTGTCGGCCACCTCACCGACCTCTGTCGATGCGGTGAGCGTCTACGGCACCGCCACCCGCATTCGCTAGCACGCCCACCGCAAGCACCGGTACGTACTGGCATGACTGACCCGGTGTCGCACGGCCTGCTCTCGGTAACGAGGAAGCCTACCCAGATACCGTCTACCCCAGGAGTTTTGAGCTGTCATGACCTCGACAACCCCCACCACAAGCACCACGCACAACCCCCGTCGTGTGCGTCGCGTTGCCGGTGCCGCGGCGATGGCACTAGCCACCGCCACGCTCACCGCCGGGATCACCGCCCCCACCAGCGCTGCTCAGGCAACGTCCGTGGCCACCCCGAAATCAACGTACTGCACAATTCAACATGACCTGCGCGTCGGACCGCTTCTCGCGGGCAGGACTCAAGGAAACTGCCGTCAAGCCACAGGTCAATACTCTCCCGGCACAGGCGCATATCCCGGGGCGTGGTTCATCGGCAGTGTCGCCGCCCCTGACGGCAACACCTACAGCGCCATCGTGCAAAACCAGTGGAACCTTCCGGTGCCCTGACCTTTATCAATCCCGCCGATGGCGATGTTTTCCTAGCCGCTGTGTACCCCGCCTCGTCGTAATAGGAGCTGTTCCCCACCATGACCCACGCTAAGCCCCACGCCACGAGCGACAACACGCCCGACACTACCGGTGTGCACCGGCCCGAACCCGCCCAGGCTTATCCGGTCGCCGCTGCACCCGGCAGCCCCGAGACGCAGCCACAGTTATCAACGACTGGTCGTGACGAACAACCGTCGCCTGTGTGGATCGCCCTGGGCAAACTGGTCATCGGCGTGGCCGTCATCATCGCCGCGTTGGCGTGGTCCCAGCACTTCGACACTGCGATGGACCGCTTCGGCTACATCCCGGTGATATTCGTCTACATCATCATCATGATCATCGGCGGGGCACTGATGGTCACCGGGTTCACCGCCTTCACCCTCGACACCAGAGACAACCGGAACACCAGAGACAACCGGGGCCTCCGAGATAGCCGGGACAACCAGGGATCACGGGAGTCGTGACTCATGACCCACCACACATCCCCGCGTCACGATCACGTTACCAACCCCGGCGACAGTACCCTCCCCACGACCACCGCCAGTAGACCGAGCAGAAAACTGGGCAGTCGTCTGGGTTCCCGTGTGGGCGCACGACTGGGTATGCGGTGGGGTGCCGGTGTCGCCGATGCGGCGTTGGTCACCGCGCCGATCTGGGCAGGGCCACTCAACACAACCGGCACAGGCAGCACAGGTGGTGGTGTGGTTGGTGTCGCCTCCGCACAGGAGACCCCCGAACAACGCTGCCAACGCGACACCGCCGCCTACAATCAGGCCATGGACACTGCCTGGCGAGCCGCCCACCCGGGTGAAGAACCCGGCCCTGGTGCGTGGCCGCCCTATGTGTGCCAGCAAGGTCCCACAGCCCCGCCGCTTCCCGGCGGCGGTGGGGACAGCAATGGTGGGGACAGTGCCCCGGGTCGTGACCACCAGTACGAAGGCTTCGATCGTGGCCCCAGTCAGTACCAGCAGGACATGGACCTGGGACCCCTGGGATCCCCACGCACCGGGTTGGCTGAGCGCATGAACACCCCCGAGGACGATACTGCCGGTGGTGGTGCGCCGCGGGCGAGTGACACCGCCCGGTCGAATGTTCCCACCGTGACCCCCTGGGCCACACCCAGACAAGACACCATCACCGATGGCGACGGTAACCCCCGGGGTGTGCGTGTCATTGACACCGATGCCGGACCGGCGGTCATCGATGATGATGGTGTCGCCACCGGTGAGATCCTCACCACCAGCAGCACTGACACCACGAACAACGATGGTAGCGCCGGTGTTCGCCAGGTCGAGGGCCTGGCCGGGGTGGACCTCACCGACCGGACAGGGCGAGACGACGAGCGAAACGCCAGCACATCCAGCACGACTGACACCCCGCGATCCACGGAGTCTACTGAGTCCTCTGGGTCTTCTGGGGCTTCTGAACCGTCCGAAGCCGCTGGCGTCGGTGGCGCTGGTGGGGTCACCGGTGACGGTGATGATGGTGGCACCCCGGTTCCTGCGGGCCTGGCCGGCCCGTTGGGGGCCGGTGGTGCTGCCGCTGGTGGTGTCGGGGCACTGTTGGCCCAGCGTGCAGCGCGGGGACGCCGGCGTGATGGTGCCCACCGCGCTGACATTGACTGGGGCGGTGGTCGTGAGCAGTCCCTGATCCTTCTGGAGGGCCCCGATTCCCCGCGTGAGCATCGTTTCGACATGGACGTGCCCGCCGGTGGGCAGATGGTGAAGAACCCTGACGGTAGTGTCGATGTCCTCGACGCCGATGGCAACATCGTTGAGCACGTCAAAGCCCCCTGGGCCTACGACGCGTCCGGACGACCCGTGGACACCTACTACGAGGTGGATAACGAGACCGGTGAGTTAATACAGGTCGTCGACCCGCAGCACGCCACGGCCCTGCCGATCCTGGCTGACCCGGACAAACAAGACACCGGCGACGATACTGGCAGTGACTCCGGTACTGGGCGTGATCCCCTGGATCCTATGTTCGAGGGGTCGACGAAAGATGTGTACGCCGCGGCAGAGCAAAAGGCCGAAGAGCAGCGACAAGACAACAACGATTTCTCCCGCGCTGCCAACAGTAACCAGAACCCCGCTGACACCGACGATGATACTAGTGACGGTGATGCTGCCACAGGGGATAACGGTCGGCCGCCGTTCACCGACTACGTCTCGGACGATGGCACACCGATGGCCAACGATGGTGACGGCAATGCCACTGAGGATCCTTTGGGGCTGATGGAGGGAAACAACACCGGCAGCCAGCCGGTCGATGATCCAGTCAGTGGAGTCAACGAGTCCGATCGTGACGGTCCTGCACCGACGACCGGGGTTGGTGGAACCGCAGCCCAGCCACCGTTTACTGATGCGCTCTCTCCGGCCGGTGATCATGTGGCTAAGGGAGGTGACGGTGAATACGACATCGACCCGCTGGACCTGGACGACACCGGCGAGTCACGCAGCTTCGACGACGGCTCTGCCCAGATCGACCGGGATAACGGTAACTCGACGAGGTATCTCCCGAACCCGACTGACGAGCAGTCAGGGGGCAGCAACAACGTGGAGATGATCGACTACGATCAACAGTCCAACAGGACCACCCAGACCATGGAGCAGAACGGCCAACGAAGTGAGGTCAGCCAAACTGGTCGACCTGACAGTGCTGCGCCGGTGGGCTCGCCTGAGGCTGAAGGCGCGCTGAACACGATTCCAACGAACCCGCCGACGGTGATAGCCGATCCGAACACCACCCCTGCTGATCCGCCGGTAGCCAACCAGTCCGTACCTGGTGTCGGAGTGGTCAACCCCGCCGACCCGCCAGCAGTGGTGAATCATCCCGGGCAGAACTCCGCTGACGTGTACCCCGGTAACGGACAACAACCCGTGCGGGTGAACCCGGACACCGGTGAGCAGATCGGGTTGGGCACCACCGACAACCCATTGCAGGGCCCGTTTGTGCCCCGCACCTTCGAGTGGGTACCCGACACCATCACCAACGCCCCACCAGCTGCAGACCCCGCATCGCAGGATCCCGGTGCTTCTGTCGCTGGTGCAGGTGCCGGCGACGTTGCTCTGGGAGCGGCGGCAGGAGCGGCCAGTGCTGCTGATCGCGCCAACAATGACAGTGGCCGCAACGGGAAACCTGTCGGAGCTCACCGGCAGGATACGGCAGCGGAAAGAGCCGGCCGAGGTATCGGAGCCAAAAACCCTGCCAGAGCACTCGGGGTTGCCGGCAACGTCGTTACAGGAGTGCAAGCAGGGTTTGCAGCGGCTGAGGATCCCGATCATGCTGGTGGAGCGATTGGTGGCGGAATCGTGGGAAATATCGGAAGCGGCGCAGCGGGCGCCTATATCGGAGGCGCAGCAGGCGCACTTACTGGCCCATTCGCCCCGATCGCAATACCCCTTGGCGGCGCTATCGGCGGAGAAATTGGAAACCGAGTCCTCACGCCCGTTGGCCAAGCGATTCAAGACTTGTTCAAATGACTCTAGTGCGGTGATGTGATCCCCATGACAGGAATGGAATTTTGGCTACTATCATCAATAGCGATAATTATTATTTCAAATGTTCTTGTCCCAATTTTTGGCGAGTTCGTTGAGTCCGTCCAGCACCCAAAAGAAGTATCTGAAGCCATATTCTTTACGAGTAACGCGCTTCTTTATACCCCTATCCCTGCGGCATTCTTCCTAGAGGGATCTGTCAAGGATGTGATCCCCCTTTGTTTCCTCACTTCTCTCGGCCATATCGCAATGCGCGTTTGGATGGGTCTTCGTGCGCTTCCGCCCTCGCCGCGCTACATCTGGAATGCCGAAAAAACCCTGTACAGAACCATCATGAGGAAGGACCACCCATGACCCACACCACCTCCAGCACGGTGTT
The DNA here is from genome assembly GCF_052379185.1 of Corynebacterium sp. AOP12-C2-36. Taxonomy (NCBI): domain Bacteria; kingdom Bacillati; phylum Actinomycetota; class Actinomycetes; order Mycobacteriales; family Corynebacteriaceae; genus Corynebacterium; species Corynebacterium sp. AOP12-C2-36. The sequence goes on from NZ_JBQSYJ010000043.1 coordinate 5,638, forward strand.
CTCTGCCGTGCAGCAGCTGCTCGACACCGCCGTGTTGAGCACAACCGCCCCGTGGGACCAGGAACGCTTGGAGCACCTCGCCGGCGCGCTGGCACCCCAGTGGGAGGTGGCCATCTCCACGGACAATGTGGCTATCGCCGCACCCGCCCCACCGCGATCATCGGGTTTTTCCCCCACGGTTGTCGCCTATGGTCATCACTGCTCGTCGACTGCTCACTCGACGCTTCCCACCGCACTGTCTGACGCGTTGCGCCTGGAGGCGACCAGCCCGCTCTACCGCGAAAGCTCTGCGACCGCCAGTACTGGGGCTAACACTGACACGACTGCCAGCATGTCAGCGACCTACACCACCGACAACGGACACGAAGCTGCCGTGACCGAGTACCTTTACCACGACACGGACAGGGATGTTGTCTGGGCGGTTGTGGCAACCAACGCCGAGCGCGAGGGAACGATCGTGCTGAATGCACTACGCGAGCATCCAGCCCGATAGCTCTTCGACACCACCACAGCGAAGGTACCGATTATCCATGTCAGAACTGCACAGTCCATATCCATCGCCGTACGGCCCGCGAAACCAGACGCCACCCGACGATAATCCTGACAATCTCGCCGATGCCCACTACGGAATCAGATTCGGGCCAGCGATACTACGAGCGCTCCACAAAACCATCGACTTCAAAGGCTACGCCTCCAGAGGTGAATACTGGTGTTTTTTCCTGTTCACCTTCCTCGCCAGCTCTCTTCTCAGCGTCCTGGCAACACTATTTATCTCTGCGGAGTTCGCCAACAAACTGAGTGTGATCTTCTTCCTGATGTTCGTGGTTCCGACGTTGTCACTGCTGTGGCGAAGACTGCACGACGCCGGCTTCGCAGGACCGTGGTTTTTCCTCAGCCTCATCCCTGTTCTCGGCGGCCTTGCGGTGTTCATCATGCTCATGCTTCCCACCCGGACCGAGAAGCGCTCTGCCTCCTGGGATCACCCCGCTCAGACGACCCTCACCCCACACACCTGGAACTGAAGCCCCTCAGCCGGTCACCTGTGTCGGTCCAGTGCCCGGTAGATCGTCGAGCGGCTCACCCCCAGAATCCGCCCGATCTGCGCGACACTCACCGACCCGGACTCATACAACGACCGGGCGATGTCAACCTGCTGCTCAGACAGCTTCGCCGGCCGACCACCCACCCGACCCCGAGCCCTGGCCGCCGCCAAACCCGCAGTGGTGCGCTCGACAATGAGATCACGTTCAAACTGAGCCAGCGCAGAGAACACGTGGAACACCAGCCGGCCTCCCGGGGTGGTGGTGTCGATGGCCTCCTGGATGGACACGAACCCCACCCCACGGTCCTGCAGGTCCTCCAGCTGCGCGATCAGGTGGCTGACCGAGCGGCCCAGGCGGTCCAGGCGCCACACCACCAGCGTGTCACCGTCGCGCAGCTG
>NZ_JBQSYJ010000044.1:0-6195 GCF_052379185.1 Corynebacterium sp. AOP12-C2-36
ATTCTACCTTGATTATTGCTACGGGGTCCACGCGACACCTCCGGTTCGGAGGATGTGCAGGTAGATATGCGAAAGTGCCATGCCCTGAACGCTACGGGTACAGGGTGATCCTGGTCTAGCAACCAGGACGGCAAGACGGCAATTCGTCGGGCGGGGAGAATGCAGGATCCTCGGACCAGGCGGAAAGGATAGTTGCCGTACCCCCCCTGAGCGGTTCACGAACCGCACCGACCGGAGGTCACCAACTCGAAAGGGTTTGTGACCTCCGGTTTTTCGTTTCCCGGCTGACGTGCCCTTCGAGATTAGCAGTTGGGGGAGTTGCGCGGCGAAGTCCCGAACAGCGGTAAATGAGGTGGATCTCCCGAGGATTTTCGGGTGGGCTCGGTCGCGAACTTCGGGGAAGTGCAGAAGTCTCACCCATCGGGGCGGTAACCATTACCTATGGAGAGTTCTGACAGGTTTAATATGATATTGGCTAGTTCTCTTCGTTCACATTTTCCAGAGTATCGGCAATCCAGTCCATTGATAGTCGTCCGCAGTTAATAGGGCTGAGAGTAACCGACTTTATGGATTCGCTCACATCACCGTTACTGGTGTAGATGCTAGCCATGCCAGACACAATGATCCGTGGACGGGAACTAGATTGCTTGTAATTTATTTCAAATCTACCGTCAGGAAACTCGATAACCGTATTCAATGACGTTGTCGATATGCACCCTTGAGATAATGTAACTTTCGTAATACCGAAAGTGCATGTACCCATCCACTTAGTGACAAAGTACGCAGACGAAATGATTCCTACTAATCCTGCGACAATGTAGTAGTATCCATACGGGCTCACTCTAGATACAACCTGGAAACCGTAAACTGCCAAGAATACAGACGAGAGTGATATTCCCGCGACCAGTGGAGCACCGAGCCTCGAATAGATAGATATAGTTTCTTGGTCTTCTTCTTTGTAGGTAAACGATTTTGTTGGAATGGTGTACGGAACAGAGACGAACGAGAGTGTGGGGAGGAGGATGGACAGGGAAGCGAGTAGGATAGGGAAACTCATGAGGCTTAAGGAACCATCAATTATCCCCCATCCGAGTAGTATCACGACAAGGAGACTGATTGACAGAAGTGCTGAAACTACAACCTTGTCTAGTGTGCCGGCGTGACGCACTACTCTATCCTCTAGAAAAGACTCCATACTTTCTGAATTCCCTTTGTTACTCCGATAGTGACTGCTGTTCCCACAGCGACGCTAGCGCCGACGGTGAGAACGGCAGGGGCAGCTGTGACAGCACCTGCGATTGCGGCTCCTGTCACGAACGCAGCGCCAGCTCCTGCGAGCCCACCTCCGATGTTCGATGCGTAGGCTTCAGCTGCTGGCATTCCTTGTTGGCGGTCAATTTCAGCTCCCGCTACGGCGCCTACAGCGGAGAGCGCACCGGATCCCCAGCGGCTGGCACGGAGAAGATCATCCGCCTCAGAGCCTACGCGTTTAGCGGATTCTTCTGCTGCCCCAAAGGCGGCATCTGTACCTGCCCCGGATATTCCTCCAGCAACGTCAGACGCACCGAAGGAGGGATCAGTGACAGATACTTCTGGTTCTCCAGTCTCACTATTGCTCTCAACGGTGACAGGATTTCCATCAGTATCAGTGAGTTTACCATCGTCGCCGCGGCGAACCGGGACACCCCCGATCACTGCACCATTGACCCATTCTCCGGTGTCGGTGTCGTAGAAACGCCCCGTGTTCGCGTCCGGTTCCTGATTGCCGGTTACATCGTTGCCGGCTTCGTCCAGCGGGACGACGGTCTCGCCGTCAGTGCTCACCCGTGAGCCATCCTGGTCGTCGACCTGGGTGCTCACCCCGGCATCGTCACGCTGGGTGGATTGAATGTCCGACGTGGTGCCGTTCGGATTGTCTACCTGCATCTCGTATTGGTTGTCGCCAGTACGCTGGTAGTCGCCGTAGGACTGAGTCCCGTCCGGATTGTCGGCGACCACCGTGCCTTGCGAGTTGTCGGCGTTGCCCTGAGAGGTGACGTCAGGCTGGACGGCTGCTTGGGGAGTCGGTGCAGTGTCGTAGTGCTCGGAGTAGTGGGTGCCGTCATCCTGGTTGGACTGTGCGTATGCGGATGTTCCGTCATCGTTGTTGGACCAGGCATCCCACCCGCCGACGTCGTTTTGCACGCTGCGGGTATCTGTGAATGTCCCGTCCTCGCGCTCGATTCTGGTGTCGACTGTCTGTCCGCCGGTCCCCTCAGGGATGGTGTGTGTCGCGGTTTCTCCGTTGCCCAGGTCTTCGGTCCAGGTGTCTCCGTCGGAGCGCCCGGTGGTGTCGACAATCCCAACCCCGTCCTTCTTCTCCTTGTCGGGATCGGCCAGGATCGGCAGTAGGGTCGTGCGGTCCGGGTCGACGATCTGCACCAGTTCGCCGGTCTCGTTGTCGACCTCGTAGTAGGTCTCCACCGGTCGTCCGGACGCGTCGTAGGCCCAGGGGGCCTTGACGTGTTCGACGACATTACCGTCGGCGTCGAGGACGTCGACACTGCCGTCGGGGTTCTTCACCATCTGCCCGCCCTCGGGCACATCCATGGCGAAGCGGTGCTCGCGTGGGGAGTCCACACCCTCCAACAGGATCAAGGATTGTTCACGCCCGTTGCCCCAGTTGATGTCGCCACGGTGGGCGCCGTCGCGGCGTCGTCGGTCAGCCAGGATCGCGCCGGCTGCACCGGCGAGCGCGCCCCCGGCACCCAACGGGCCGACCGGTAGACCACCAGTTTCATTGTCGCCGCCACCGCCGGCCGCCTCGTCAGCGGTGTCGTCCACACCCGGGGCAGGTACCGCCGCGGACGTCGATGCGGCACGGGAGGTGTCGTCGGTGTCATCACGGTCGCCACGGTCGTTGCTGCTGTTACGGTCGGTGAGTTGTCGTCCTTCCAGCCTGTCCTGACGGGTCACACTAGTGACCCCGGAGTCGGTGTCGGTGGTTAGAATCTCGCCGGTCGCGGTGCCATTGTCAGTGATCACCGCCGGGCCGTCGGGAGTGTCGACGACCCGGACGTCACGGGGGTTGCCGCTGTCGTCGGTGACTGTGGTGGTCCAGGGGGTGACCTCACGAACGTTCGATCGGGCGGTGTCGCCGGCCGAGGGACGGGTGGTATCGGTGGGTTCACCGGTGCCCATACGATCGGCCAGCCCGGTACGCGGTGTGCCTAAGGCCATGTCCTGTCGGTATTCACCGTCGGGCCGGTCGAAGCCCTCGTACTGGTGGGTGCGTTCCGGTGCTGGTTCGCCACCACCGTTACCGCCGCCGGGTGGGGGTCCCGGCGGCAGGGTCGGGGTGGGAATGTCGCGGCAGATATAGGGCGGCCATTCGTTGCCGGTGGGTTCTTTGCCTGGGTGGGCTGCTCGCCAGGCGGTCTCCATCGCGGTGTTGTACTCGGCGGTCTGGCGTTGGCAGCGCTCGGCAGGGGTTTCCTGATCAGCCAGGGCGCTACCGGTGCTGGCCAGCACCAGCGGAGCGGACAGCAGTCCGGCAGCAGCGAGGCTTACGGCGTAGCGACGTATCCGGGCCTGCCAGGACTGGTGGGGTTTCGTGGTCACGGTGACGCTTCCTCTTGTCCGGCGTTACCGCTGGGAGTCCGACGGGGCGGTGGCTTTACGCCACAGGGCCAGGAACCCGGAGACCATCAGCCCGCCGCCGATCATCATCACGATGACGTAGCAGAACATCACCGGCACATAACCGAACCGGCTGCTCGGCTCGGCGATGTGCTCGGAGAACGTCAGTGCGGCCAACACGACCAGCACACCGATGATGAGGTTCGTCACGGGGATCCACGTGGGGTTGTCAGTGGCGTTCCCTGCGGACTGGTCAGACTCGGGGGTACTGGCGGTGACCGGCATGGTTGCCGTCGCCGGTGCTGTGTCAGTGGGGCGAGTGGTGGTGCTCATGGGTGAATCACGGGTCCTCAGATGTGTCGGAGTCGGCGGACGTGCCGGGCTACCGGTCCTGTTCGGTCGGTGTGTGTGCAAGGCGGGAGTGCCTAGCGGATGCGGGTGGCTTTGTCGTCCACGCACGCGGGGATAGGCAGGGAGATCAGGGCACCGGGAGGTTCCACTGGTTGAGGACGAGCCCGCTGTAGGTGTTGCCGTCAGGCGCGGCGACACTGCCGATGAACCAAGCCCCGGGGTATGTTCCTCGGCCTGGAGTGTACTGACCGGTGGCTTTACGGCAGTTACCGTCGGTGGCGCCGGCGACAACTGGACCGAATCGCACATCGTGGTAGACGATGCAGTCCACGTTCGTGCCGTGGGCCATGAATGTGCCCACTGTGGCGGCAGCACTGGTGGGCGCGGTGATCCCGGCGGTGACCGTAACGGCGGCCAGCGCCATTGCCGCGGCGCCGGCAAAGCGACGCACACGACGGGGGCTGCGGGTGCTGGTAGGGGTTGTCGAGGTCATGACAGCTGAAAACTCCTGGGTAGACGGTGCCGGGTAGGCGGTCTCGTCACGAAGATCAGGCCGCGGACACCGGTCGATTATGCCGGTGCGTACCGGTGCTTACGGTGGGTGTTCTAGCGGATGCGGGTGGCTTTTCCGTAGACGCTGACCGCGTCGACCGAGGTTGGTGAGGTGGTGGACACGGTGACATAGGAGCGGATGCTCACCGGGCCGGCGCACCCGTTGACCTGCAGGTGCGCGCCGGTGAACCCGGCGGAGGCGCGCTTGTAGTTCGGGTCGACAGGCATGCTGACCAGGGAGATGTCGGACACACCACCGGGGTTGAGGTGGGACTGAACGGTGGGGGCGACCTCGAGTTTGCCGTCGACACCGGCCTCGACACGGGCGGTAGCGTCAGCACCGGCGGACACTCCGGTGACGTTGGGCAGCTCGACCTGCACGCTGGGGCCGCCTTCGATGCCGGCGTCGGCGTGGGGTGCGATACCGGCGGCGCCGGCGACTTCGACATCGACGCCGCTGGAGATGTCCACCCCGCAGCCGATCTGGTAGCCAGCATCGAACATGGCACCGGTCAACTCGGGGGCGCCGGCACCGTCGATCCAGACGTTGCCGGTGAGGGTGCCGAAGGCTTCACCGGTGGTGGCCGAGGCGTCCAGGGGCGGGGCGATGTTGACGGATTCGTCTGTTTTGGCGGCGTGCAGGACCCAGCCGTCGGCGGTGGTGCGGGAGACCTGGCGGTCGGGCAGGTCGGTCGGACCGCCGGTGACCGGTGCTGGCCACGGCAGGGTGGGAGCGGCCGCGGCCGGGGCGATCGCGGTCAGGCCGAGGGTGGCGGCTGCGGTGATACTGACAGCTGCAACAGAGAGTGTGCGTGTGGTCTTCCTGGTGAACGTCATGGCGATAATGTAGCGAGCACTCCGTCGAAGGACACGCTGAAGCGCGGTAACGTTTTGATCACGGCTGCGGCGCGGTGGTGGGTGCGCGGAGTCCCTGAACGGCTAAGCACGGGGTCAATCATCGCCCCTGGTAGCGGGAGTGAAGCATGGTGGTTGACACATCATCTACATAGCTGGCGTGAAGTATCCGTGCAGGCTGTGGGCAGAATGTGTGTCACGTCCCCGTGTGTCAGAGACCATCGGGCACATAGTGCTCCCCTGCTCACCCCGTCGCGTTGAAAGTCCAACAGAAGGGGACGTGACGTCGTTACTGGTGCGCGCATGTATGTTTGACGCTTTAACTCATTTCGGGGGTGCCCCGGCGGGTATCGTGCCACGGTGGCTACCCGTGAGAGGGACTCATAACGGACCGACTTTGGAACCCTGTTTGCCACCGCATGGTCGATGGAGGTCTACCCCTGGGGACTCTATGACGCTTACGCTGGCGTAGCTGTTGGATCCTGCGGTCGGCTCAACAGCGAAGCGATGTACACAGAGGAGCCAGCGAAACTGTTGTCCGCACTGTTTTTGGCGCAGCACGTCCAGGTTCAACACATGCTGGATTAAGCAGTGCGGCACCGTGCGTAGGCCTAACTGCGCCGCGTCCTAGTGGGTGCCTACTAAGTGATTCAGAACACCAACCGTCGTTGATGCAGGGGAACCGATGACGCCGCCGACGGCATTGTTCCCGACGCCGAAACAGCGCGCTACGTCACAGCTCATGCCACGCCCTGGGACGGGCGAGCTCGTCGCGGCGTGAACGCCGGAAACATCAACGACAGATTCGACGAGGGAGAA
>NZ_JBQSYJ010000045.1:0-5570 GCF_052379185.1 Corynebacterium sp. AOP12-C2-36
ATTGGTCCTGTCCTGGCGGAGGATGCTCAAGCGCAGAAAGAAGCGCGGGAGGCCGAAGGCTATGTCCCGACTCCCGGGGAGGCTCAGGACCCGCGGTTCCCGGACGGTCCACCAGAACCCGATCCTGAACAGCAGCGACGGGACAACAACAACCTCAGCATCGCGGCCAACAGCAATCAGAACCCGGCCGATGTCCCGCAGGACCCCGCCCCCACACCGGCGACGTACACCCCCGAACAGATCGACGACAACAACGCCCTGGCAACAGCGGCCAACAGTAATCAGAACCCGGCAGACACCGACAGTGCATCGGGTACGAGCGGTGCTGATGCAACCCGCAACGCAGCTCCCATCGGCGCGGGGGCCTCAACGTCTAAGGATCCCGATCCCGACGGCCGCACCGGCGGCACCGCGAACCAACAGCCGTTGACCGATGCGCCCTCGGAGTACGGCCATCAGGTCGCCAAGGATCCTGACGGTGCCTACGACATCGACCCGCTCGGGCTCGACGAGGATTCAGAGGTCATTCGGTTCGACGACGGCTCCGCCCAGATCGAAGAGGACAACGGCGACATCACCCGTTACCTTCCGGCCCCAGAAGATGGCGGGGAGGGTGGAGGCAACTTCGCCGAGAGCATTCACTATGATGCGGCAACCGATCAAACCACCCAGGTGATGATCCAGAATGGTCAGCGTACTGAGGTCACCAAGCCGGGCAAGCCCGATTCTGCCGCCCCGGAAGGATCCCCGGAGGCATCGGGAGCCTTGGGCACGATCCCGACAAACCCGCAAGGGGTATTTGTGGATCCGAACACCCCACGGGCTGATCCAGCGATCGCTGGGCAGGCAGTCCAGGACGTCGGCCCGATTAATCCCGCTGATCCACCGAGTGTGGTCAACCATCCAGGGCAGAACTCTGCCGACGTGAGTCCCGGTGACGGGCAACAGTCCGTGCGGGTGAACCCGCAGACCGGTGAACAGATCGGCCTGGGCACCACCGATAACCCGAAGGAGGGGCCGTTCGTGCCCCGTACCTTCGACTGGGTCCCCGACACCATCAACAACGCGTCTGCGGCAGATGGCAGCGCTGGTGTCAGCGGCGAGCAGGTGTTGGGAGCCGCAGGTACCGCGGCAGGAGCCGTAGGCGATGCCAATCAAGGGGCCCGTGTCGCAAACAATCAAGGAAGAACAGGAAATGGTCCCCGCGTCGGTGAGCATCGAGCGGGAAGCCAAGCAGAAAGGCTCGCGCGCGAAATTGGCGATTCCCGCAATCTCCAACGATTGGGCGCGGTGGGCGATGCTGTAACTCTGGGACAGACAGTAGCGGATGTCATCGACGACCCCGAACATGCCGGAGGAGCTATTGGAAGATCTTTCGGAGGTTTCAGTGCAGGTGCAGCTGGCGTATACGTCGGTGGCACCCTCGGCGCTTTCACAGGTCCAGCAGCGCCCATCTTGGTACCAGCCGGAGCAGCTGCAGGAGGATATATCATGGGCGGTCTTGGCGAGCGAGTATTCGAGCCAGTAGGCCAGGCTATTCAAGATTTCTTCAATTAGAAAGGTGGTACTACCGAAAATATGGATGGCCTGAAGATTTGGGGCGTCATCACTATAGTAGTATATGTCGCAACCCTATTTGCAATCATCCACATTCGCGAACGCTGGTCAGAGTGCCCGAAAAATGAAGAGATAGCAGAAGCTGCATTCTTCAATTTTTCCCTACTGATGTTCACCCCCTTGCTGTCCTTTCCTTTTGTAAATACCTCCATGCTGACATATGTAGGTCTATGTGTTGGATCATTTGCGATTCTAACCGCATCTCGATTCCGAGCGAGCCTAACGATAATCCCCCCATCTCCTCGGTACATCTGGCACGCGGAGAAAACCCTCTTTAGATCCATCATGAGAAAGGACCACCCATGACCCACACCACCTCCACCACCGTGTTCTCCGCGGTGCAGCACCTGCTCGACACCGCCGTGTTGAGCACAACCGCCCCATGGGACAAGGAATGCCTGGAGTACATCGTCGGCGCCCTGGCCCCCCAGTGGGAGGTAGCCATCTCCACGGACAATGTGGCTATCGCCGTACCCACTCCACCACGACCATCGGGTTTTTCCCCCACGGTTGTCGCCTACGGTCACCACTACTCCCCGACGGCATCGTCGACGCTTCCCGCCGCTCTAGCCGACGCGCTGAGACGGGAGGCAACCAGTCCCCTCTACCGCGACACCGTCGTTACTGCGGACCCCGATACCGAGCGGGAGACCACGTTCAGCATGTCGGCGACCTACACCACCGACAGTGGTCACCACGCCAGTGTCACCGAGTACCTTCACCACGATATCGCTAGGGGTGTCGTCTGGGCGGTAATAGCCACCGACGCCGCTGACGAGGGGAGGATCGTTGTAGAGGCATTACGCAATCGCTGATCACGATAACAACGCCCACGCACCGCCCACACACCGCAGCGAATGGAAAGGCCCCCACCATGCCAGATTCCTCGACCCCGTACCCGCCACTGTACGGCCCGCGGCCGCACACCCCACCCCACGATGACCCGGATATCCTCGCTGACCCCCACTACGGCATCAGCTTCAGCCAGGCGATACTACGCGCTTTCCACAAATCCATCGACTTCAAAGGCTACGCCTCCCGAGGTGAATACTGGTGGTTCTTTCTTTTCACCTTCGCCACCAGCTTCCTCCTGACGTTCCTGTCGACAGCTTTCATCTCGCAGCGCGTGTCCGATGTTCTCGGGATGGCCGCGTTTCTGGTGTTTCTGGTTCCCTCTCTATCGCTGTTGTGGCGCAGGTTACACGACGCAGGCTTCTCCGGACTGTGGTTTTTCATCAGCGTCATCCCAATAATCGGAGGTATCGTGGTGTTCATCATGCTGTTGCTACCCACCCGCACAGAGAAACGCTCGCCGGCGTGGGATCACCCAGCGCAGACGACGTTGACACCACAGGCCGATCACCGCAACTGACCCCGAGTCCATGCACCACCGCCAGGCACTCAACGACGAACCCCGAAGCGCACGATGTGGGAGGAAGAATCAATGAGTTCACTGCTGCTATCCATCGTGGGAGTATTCATTACCCTGTCACCGACGATCATCCTGGTGTGGTGGTACGCGAAGAAGCGGTCGAACCGACGTAACGACCGGGACTCAGTACCAGCAATGGAGTTCTTTGATGACTGGTATGGGGGCCCACAGGCCCCGGATACACACCATGGGCGCTGTGCATCTATGCCGGTGAGGCGGGATGCCGGGAACACGGCCGGCGACAATGGCAAGTTGGTGCAGGTCGTCGATCCGGACCGCACGACTTTACTGCCGATCCTGGCCGACCCCGACAAGCAGAAATCCAGCGTCGGGATTGTCGACACTACCGGACGTTCCGACGGAGACACGTGGACCGAAGATCTCGGTAACGGCGAGACCGCAACGCACACCATCGTTGAGGGGACCGGCGGACAGACAGTCGACACCAGAATCGAGCGCGAGGACTGGACGTTCACAGATACCCGTAGCGTGAAAAACGATGTCGGTGGGTGGGACGCCTGGTCCAACAATGACGACGGAACATCCGCATACGCCCAGTCCAACCAGGATGACGGCACCCATTACTCCGAGCACTATGACACTGCGCCGACTCCCCAAGCAGCCGTCCAGCCTGATGTCACCTCGCAGGCCAACTTCGACAACTCGCAAGGCACGGTGGTGGCCGACAATCCGGACGGTAGTCAGTCGTATGGTGACTACCAGCGCACTGGTGACAACCAGTATGAGATGGATGTACAGAACCCGGATGACTCGACATCAGAGGTGCTATCAACTCAGCGTGAGGACGCTGGGGTGAGTACTCAGGTCACGGATCAGGACGGCTCACGGGTAAGTACCGACGGCGGAGCCCCTGTTCCTCTGGATGACGCAGGCAACGATATCTCGCAGAACGGTGACCCGGACCCGAACACCGGGCGTTTCTACGATCCCGATTCCGGGGAGTGGGTCAACGGTGCTGTCCTTGGAGGGGTACCGGTTCGCCGTGGCAATGACGGTAAACTCACTGACCCTGACGGCAACGAAGTCACTGTCGGGACCAACAGTGACACCGGAGAACCAGAAGTGTCCGTGACCGACCCCACGTTCGGGACGTCTGATATTGCCGGGGCGATAAACAGCACCGGAACTGGTATCGGTTTTGGAGCTGCGGAGGAGTCCGCTAAGCGCGTGGGCTCTGAGGCTGATGATCTACTCCGTGCAAGCCGCTGGGGATCGCCTGCGTTTACCGGCGTGGGAGCAGTCGCAGGTGCTGAGATTGACCGCCAGCAGGGAATGCCTGCGGGAGAAGCGTATGTCTCGAACGTCCTTGGCGGAGCTGCCGGTCTGGGCGTGGGTGCAGTTGCCACCCCTGCTATTGCTTCTGGTCTCGCGGCGGTAGGAGTGGCTGCTGCCGCACCTGTAGCCGCGCCAGTTATTGCTGTAGTCGGAGCCGCCGCAGTGGCTACGGCAGTGGGAATCGGCGTCACTAAGGGAATACAGGCACTATGGAAATAACGTACGTGCGAGAACGGAGCGTCGCATCTGCAGCATCCGGATGGGCTGTCATATGCGCAGTTCCCGTTTTCTTCTACTACTTCAGGGTTTCCGATGGTCTATTTTCCATTGTAGATATTGTGGCGTTCACATTCGCCTCAGTGTCCGCTATTTTTTGCATGTCATACTCTGCGGTACCACGGATATTTTATCGGTATGTGCAAAAGCCGCAAGGAGTGGAAGTTAGATCATACCTGACTTCCTTTCTCATTATCTCCATCTTGGCCCTTGTTCCGATGTTTACCCAGATAGCACTATCCAACAGAGAAAAGTCCCCGGTGACCTTCACGATTTTTCTTTGTCTTTCGCTACTTACGCTGGCGACGGTGCTGGTCTACATTGCTATAATACTAAGACTGGAAAGCAATGGTTGCTCATCGGTATACGTTTGCGATGAAGGGATCTTTCTTAAATACGCTGACATCGGCATTTATTGGGATGACGTCACGGATTACAGAAAGTCTCCAAATAATGGTTATAGAGTGTACTACAGAAACGGGTCGCAATCACAGTTCTTGAATCACATAACGTGTGGGAAGTTGGATATCGGGAATATCCTAGAAGCCAGAGTGGGTTCCGGGTCTTAATTGTTTGCAGCCCGCGCTGGCGGTGGTATCATTACCATCGGCCACAGTGAGATCGGCGTTCGTTTCAGCTGACGGGACTGGTGTCACCCGCGGAACTCCTGACAGGATGGAAGGACACGCTTCCACCTGCAGCTAGAAGCATCTCCAGTCACCAAGAAGGGCCCACCCTTCTCAGTAACGGTGCGCGGCTGTGGTCCAGGAACACCTACTCTGTCGAGGGTCTTCATCTGGCCGGGGCATCGTGGTTTGATATACTGATTCCCACCCAGAATGACCTGCCCGCGGATGGGGTATTGGTGCAGCGAGTATTCAACTCGCCGGTCGATGGTCCCGAGTCACAAATAACGGATCTTCCCGACGAGGTAGTCCGTGTTTTGTGG
>NZ_JBQSYJ010000046.1:0-5211 GCF_052379185.1 Corynebacterium sp. AOP12-C2-36
ACACAGCAGAATCACTCGTTAACTAATGTTATCCTCGGTCAATTAGTACCGGTCACCTCCAACACTCACATGCTGTCCAGATCCGGCCTATCAACCCCGTAGTCTACAGGGAACCTCAAACGAAACCTCATCTCGAAACAGGCTTCCCGCTTAGATGCTTTCAGCGGTTATCCCTCCCATACGTAGCCAACCAGCCATGCCACGGGCGTGACAACTGGCCCACCAGAGGTATGTCCAACCCGGTCCTCTCGTACTAGGGTCAGCCTTTCTCAAGTTTCAACGCGCACGGCGGATAGAGACCGAACTGTCTCACGACGTTCTAAACCCAGCTCGCGTGCCGCTTTAATGGGCGAACAGCCCAACCCTTGGGACCAACTCCAGCCCCAGGATGCGACGAGCCGACATCGAGGTGCCAAACCATCCCGTCGATATGGACTCTTGGGGAAGATCAGCCTGTTATCCCCGGGGTACCTTTTATCCGTTGAGCGACACCGCTTCCACAAGCCGGTGCCGGATCACTAGTCCCTACTTTCGTACCTGCTCGACCTGTCAGTCTCACAGTCAAGCTCCCTTGTGCACTTACACTCAACACCTGATTACCAACCAGGCTGAGGGAACCTTTGGGCGCCTCCGTTACTCTTTGGGAGGCAACCGCCCCAGTTAAACTACCCACCAGGCACTGTCCCTAACCCAGATCATGGGCCGAGGTTCAGATGTCCAGCACGATCAGAGTGGTATTTCAACAACGACTCCACAACCACTAGCGTGGCCGCTTCACAGTCTCCCACCTATCCTACACAAACCGAACCGAACACCAATACCAAGCTATAGTGAAGGTCCCGGGGTCTTTTCGTCCTGCCGCGCGTAACGAGCATCTTTACTCGTACTGCAATTTCGCCGGGCCTGTGGTTGAGACAGCAGGGAAGTCGTTACGCCATTCGTGCAGGTCGGAACTTACCCGACAAGGAATTTCGCTACCTTAGGATGGTTATAGTTACCACCGCCGTTTACTGGGGCTTAAATTCTCCGCTTCGAACCGAAGTCCTAACAGGTCCTCTTAACCTTCCAGCACCGGGCAGGCGTCAGTCCGTATACATCGACTTAGCGTCTTCGCACGGACCTGTGTTTTTAGTAAACAGTCGCTTCCCTCTATCCTCTGCGACCCACACCAGCTCACAACCGTAAAGATCGATCACCAGCACGGGCCCCCCTTCTCCCGAAGTTACGGGGGCATTTTGCCGAGTTCCTTAACCACAGTTCACCCGATCGCCTTAGTATTCTCTACCTGACCACCTGTGTCGGTTTGGGGTACGGGCCGAATGTGCACATCGCTAGAGGCTTTTCTCGACAGCATAGGATCACCGACATCCCCGCAAACGGGTACGCATCACGCCTCACCCATAATGAACCCCGGATTTACCTGGGGCTCGGGCCACACGCTTACACCACAATCCAATAAGTGGCTCGGCTACCTTCCTGCGTCACCCCATCACTTGGCTACTACCAGCTCAGGTCCCACGCATCCACACAACGAGAGCCACAAAGTGACCCACACCGTGCTTCAGGGCGGTTAGTATCGCTGATTCACCATGGTCGCACACACACGGGTACGGGAATATCAACCCGTTATCCATCGACTACGCCTGTCGGCCTCGCCTTAGGCCCCGACTCACCCTGGGAAGATTAACTTGACCCAGGAACCCTTGGTCATCCGGCGGATGAGGTTCTCACTCATCATTCGCTACTCATGCCTGCATTCTCACTCGCATAGCGTCCAGCACTGGGTCACCCCGCACCTTCACTCGCTACACGACGCTCCCCTACCAACCCACACACAAGTGTGAGTTCCGCGGCTTCGGCGGTGTACTTGAGCCCCACTACATTGTCGGCGCAGAACCACTCGACCAGTGAGCTATTACGCACTCTTTCAAGGATGGCTGCTTCTAAGCCAACCTCCTGGCTGTCTTCGCGATCCCACATCCTTTTCCACTTAGTACACCCTTAGGGGCCTTAGCCGGCGATCTGGGCTGTTTCCCTCTCGACCACGAAGCTTATCCCCCGCAGTCTCACTGCCGCGCTCTCACTTACCGGCATTCGGAGTTTGGCTGATGTCGCTAAGATGGTAGTCCCGCTAAACCAACCAGTAGCTCTACCTCCGGCAAGAAACACACGACGCTGCACCTAAATGCATTTCGGGGAGAACCAGCTATCACGGAGTTTGATTGGCCTTTCACCCCTACCCACAACTCATCCCCTCAGTTTTCAACCTAAGTGGGTTCGCGCCTCCACGACGTCTTACCGTCGCTTCACACTGGCCATGGGTAGATCACCCCGCTTCGGGTCCAGGACACGCCACTAACAACACACTAGTTAGTATTCGCTTTCGCTACGGCTACCCCACACGGGTTAACCTCGCGACGTGCCGCTGACTCGCAGGCTCATTCTTCAAAAGGCACGCCATCACCCCACAAGGAGGCTCTGACGGATTGTAGGCACACGGTTTCAGGTACTATTTCACTCCCCTCCCGGGGTACTTTTCACCATTCCCTCACGGTACTAATCCGCTATCGGTCACAACAAGTATTCAGGCTTACCGGGTGGTCCCGGCAGATTCACAGCAGATTCCACGAGCCCGCTGCTACTCGGGGACACTCGCAACCCACACACACGATGCTTTCACGTACCGGACTCTCACCGTCTACGGCAGGCCATTCCAAACCACTTCCGCTAACACCACGCGCACAGGCGGCAGGCTGACAGACCCACCACACAAGACCCCACAACACCCCACATGCAACCCCTGTCAGGTATCACACACATGAAGTTTAGCCACCATCCGATTTCGCTCGCCGCTACTCTCGGAATCACTATTGTTTTCTTCTCCTACGGGTACTGAGATGTTTCACTTCCCCGCGTTCCCTCCACACCAGCTATACATTCACAGGTGGGTGACCGTGCATAACCACGGCCGGGTTTCCCCATTCGGACATCCTCGGATCAACGCTCAGTTGGCAACTCCCCGAGGCATTTCGCAGCCTCTCACGTCCTTCATCGGCTCATTGTGCCAAGGCATCCACCGTGCGCCCTTAACAGACAACACTAAAACAAAAAGATGACTCTACAAAAATTGCATAAAATAAAGAAGATACTCGCGTCCACTATACAGTTCTCAAACAACACGACACCCGAAACAGCAACCACCGCACACACAAGCACGACAGCACCACCATCAAGCGCCCACAAAAGGAGCATGCTGCTCCAGACACCCAACACCGCAACAAAACCAAACAACCCCTGCCACACCACATAAAGCCATGCGACTAAACAAACGATGATCCAGACATGATCTCCACCCGGATTCAAAAGCAGACTACGCAATGACTCACCACACGGTGAGCCCAAAGGCCTGCAACCAAAAAGCTCCTTAGAAAGGAGGTGATCCAGCCGCACCTTCCGGTACGGCTACCTTGTTACGACTTCGTCCCAATCGCCGATCCCACCTTCGACAGCTCCCTAACGAGTTTGGGCCACTGGCTTCGGGTGTTACCAACTTTCATGACGTGACGGGCGGTGTGTACAAGGCCCGGGAACGTATTCACCGCAGCGTTGCTGATCTGCGATTACTAGCGACTCCGACTTCATGGAGTCGAGTTGCAGACTCCAATCCGAACTGAGACCGGCTTTACGGGATTAGCTCCGCCTCACGGCATCGCAACCCACTGTACCGACCATTGTAGCATGTGTGAAGCCCTGGACATAAGGGGCATGATGATTTGACGTCATCCCCACCTTCCTCCGAGTTAACCCCGGCAGTCTCTCGCGAGTCCCCACCATTACGTGCTGGCAACACAAGACAAGGGTTGCGCTCGTTGCGGGACTTAACCCAACATCTCACGACACGAGCTGACGACAACCATGCACCACCTGTATACAGACCACAAGGGAAAACACATCTCTGTGCCGATCCTGCATATGTCAAACCCAGGTAAGGTTCTTCGCGTTGCATCGAATTAATCCACATGCTCCGCCGCTTGTGCGGGCCCCCGTCAATTCCTTTGAGTTTTAGCCTTGCGGCCGTACTCCCCAGGCGGGGCGCTTAATGCGTTAGCTACGGCACGGAAGTCGTGGAAGACCCCCACACCTAGCGCCCACCGTTTACGGCATGGACTACCAGGGTATCTAATCCTGTTCGCTACCCATGCTTTCGCTCCTCAGCGTCAGTAACTGCCCAGAGACCTGCCTTCGCCATCGGTGTTCCTCCTGATATCTGCGCATTTCACCGCTACACCAGGAATTCCAGTCTCCCCTACAGTACTCAAGTTATGCCCGTATCGCCTGCACGCCCGGAGTTAAGCCCCGGAATTTCACAGACGACGTGACAAACCACCTACGAGCTCTTTACGCCCAGTAATTCCGGACAACGCTCGCACCCTACGTATTACCGCGGCTGCTGGCACGTAGTTAGCCGGTGCTTCTTCTACCACTACCGTCACTCTCGCTTCGTCATGGTTGAAAGGAGTTTACAACCCGAAGGCCTTCATCCCCCACGCGGCGTCGCTGCATCAGGCTTGCGCCCATTGTGCAATATTCCCCACTGCTGCCTCCCGTAGGAGTCTGGGCCGTGTCTCAGTCCCAATGTGGCCGTCCACCCTCTCAGGCCGGCTACCCGTCGACGCCTTGGTAGGCCATTACCCCACCAACAAGCTGATAGGCCGCGGGCTCATCCTGCACCGAAAAACTTTCCACCACCGACACTAAACGATGGTACTATCCGGTATTAGACCCAGTTTCCCAGGCTTATCCCGAAGTGCAGGGCAGATCACCCACGTGTTACTCACCCGTTCGCCACTCGAGTACCCTGCAAGCAGGGCCTTTCCGTTCGACTTGCATGTGTTAAGCACGCCGCCAGCGTTCGTCCTGAGCCAGGATCAAACTCTCCATAAAAGCATATCAGCTCTATAAAAAGCCTGAACATACTGGCAAAATAAAAAAATACTGAACTACTGACAAAAAA
Source organism: Corynebacterium sp. AOP12-C2-36 (assembly GCF_052379185.1). Classification (NCBI taxonomy): domain Bacteria; kingdom Bacillati; phylum Actinomycetota; class Actinomycetes; order Mycobacteriales; family Corynebacteriaceae; genus Corynebacterium; species Corynebacterium sp. AOP12-C2-36. The sequence continues at coordinate 5,015 of NZ_JBQSYJ010000046.1, forward strand.
TGTCAACATCGATCCCACCACGGGGGTGGCGGAACCGACAACCGTCAACACCAATCAGCAGCACAATAAGAAAAGAACGATATTTAACAAGCAATCACGCTTGCCGGTACCATTCCAAACCACCGCGCCACACAACCGGTGCGACAAAAATTGCTTGGTTTGTTACGCTATTGAGTTCTCAAACAACACACGCACAC
>NZ_JBQSYJ010000047.1:0-4125 GCF_052379185.1 Corynebacterium sp. AOP12-C2-36
GCCTTCTGCAACGCAGTGGCACGCTGTTCCGGGGTGAGGTTGGGAAGACTGGAGGCCATGAAGTGATCGCATCACTTTCTTGTTGAACGACGGGTCGACACTACCCACACGGGTGGCATCTGCTGTGAACAGCAACTTACCAGCACCAGGGCGGCGGAAAGCCCGGAACTTCGTCATCCATATGCACTCTCAGTGCCGCCGGTGGGTCTCTTACAGCGTCCAGCGTCAAGAACGTACCGTAGATGTCCACTGCACAGCGCGCCGTCGCATCACCGGGGCGCTCTACAGGTCGTCAGTACAGGCGCTCACGCAGTGCGGCGCCGGCAACGTCCTGCTGCGCGGCGATTTGAGTGAGGCTCGAGGCAACGGTCGCCGATGCCGCCTGGAAAGTACGTCGACCTTTCCTCGTGAGGTTGATCTGGAATGCACGTTTGTCCCCGGCAACCTTCGCTCGATCGACAAGTCCACGGTCCTCCATCTGCGTGACAAGGCGGGATAGACGCGGCTGCGAACGGCCGACTGACGTGCACACTGTCGACATCGGGGTCCATCCGCGTTGCTCCGAGAGGCACTCCATCACTTCATAGGCGGTCAGGCAGAGCGCGTGCTTCTCATTGAGTGACGTTTCGATACGCTGCTGCGCGGCCTCGATGGGGCGAACTACGGACAGCCATGCTGCGAGTGCATCGGGTGCATCCGCCCCTAGGGCCATCTCCTCGGTACCATTGTCGCCATCTACCACCACGCTGCTGGACATGTCAGCCATGCGATCACCGTTCCAAGTCTTGAAGAATATTTCAACGCATGTAGTCAATCATCCGTAGGTGTATGCCATGTAATATACTTCGAAAGAGGAGGAAGGCTCTCGTGACCGAGACCTCAAGCCACCGTCAGACCGTCCACTCACCCCCTGAAACCAAGCAAGTCAGTTGGGCTGCCCTCGCGATCGCCGGCATCGCTCAGATGCTCGTGATGCTCGACTCCACGGTGGTCAACGTCGCCCTGCCCTCGATCGGTGATGATCTCAACGCTTCCTCGATCGCGTTACAGTGGACCATCAGTGGTTATGTCCTCACCTATGGTTCCCTGCTGTTGTTCGGAGGGCGTCTCGCGGACTCGATCGGGAGACGGCGTGCCTTTGTCCTGGGCCTGGTCGTCTTCGGCATCTCCTCGGCTGCCTGTGGCCTGGCCACCAGCGGATCGATTCTGGTCGCCGGCAGACTTGTACAGGGTGTGGGTGCCGCACTGCTGTCAGCTGCGGCTCTGTCGATCATTGTCGCCACCTATGGCGCGGTGCAGTCCCAACTCAACATCGCTCTGACCGCCTGGAGCGGCCTGGGCGTGATCGGCGCGACCATCGGGGTGATCCTGGGTGGGGTAATCGTTCAGGCCCTGTCCTGGCAGTGGGCTTTTCTGATTAACCTACCCATCGTTGCTGTTGTAGCCATCGCCGCGTTCGTCAAACTCGATGCCATGCGAAGTCTGGAGCGCCAGACCCTCAAGATTCCTACCGCCATCGTCGCCACCGCGGGTATCTCTCTGGTCTGCTACGGACTGAGCCGATTCGAGGAAGGCCTCGGTGCCGCACTGCCCTGGGCACTCCTGCTCGCCGGCATCGTTGTGCTGGTCGGCCTCTTCCGCTTCGAAGGCAAGGCCAGTGATCCGCTGCTTCCCGTATCCCTCCTGCGTACCCCCACCTATGCCTGGGCAGGTTTTGGTCTCGTGCTGGCAGCCACGCTGATGCTGGGAGCGCTGTACCTGTCGAGCAACTACCTGCAGCAAGCACACGGCATGTCTCCGCTGGCCACAGGTCTCGCCCTACTGCCCCTATGCGGCGGGTCGTTGATCTCGGCATTCACCATCCCCGGCGTCGCTGAGAAGATCGGCATGGCCAAAATCTATCTCGGTGGTGTCATCGCCCAGCTCATCGCCCTGGCAGTCATCATCGCCACCACCGCTAATGACACAGGAAACGCCGTGGTGGTCATCTGCGCACTGGCAGTGTTCGGGCTGGGGTTGCCCACGATGTTCGTGCCGCTGTACACCTTCGGGTCCGCACCGATACCCGCCGAGAAATCCGGTGTCGGCTCTGGGCTGCTCAACACGTTCAACGAAGCAGGTGCCGGGGTGGGTCTGGCAATCGTCGCCCCGGTGTCTGCTGCTGTGATGGCCTCCAGCCTCGCATCGGGCGAGACGGCACAGCTGGCCTCAGCTGCAGGAACGCATATGGGCTTCTGGGCTCTCGGCGGTGTCGCCGCGCTCGCGCTCGTGACCGCCATCGTGCTCACACGAATAGCACCGCGCCCCTCATAGCTCGTCTTTGAACAGCCTAGCATGCACGATCGCGAAAGCCCCGCCACCTGTTAGGTGGCGGGGCTTTGGCTAGTTTGACAGGGGATATCCTGCCAGAGTGTCGGCATCAAAGTCATTGTCGACTGACCACTTGCGAACCGGGTCCAACGATCCAATCAACGATCGCCCCAGGGCACTGATCTCATACATCACCCCAGGTGGACGGCCATCGAGGACCTTTCTTTCGATCAGCCCCGCCTCCTCCAGCGACTTCAGTGTCACGGTCATGGTTTTGACGTTCCCGCATCCGATGGCGCGCTGCAGCTGGGCGTAGCGCAGTGGTCGAGTTCTCAGGGTGAGCAGAACTGCTACCGCCCACTTTTTCGAGATCAGTGTCAGCAGGTCATGCAGGCCTCTCCACTCGTCTCCCGAACTCCATTCACGATTCTTCACGGTGTTCTCGTCTCTGCTGGCCACATCTCTCCCTAGCTTATGGAACGGCGACAGCCAGTAACTGTCGTCCAGAACAGTACGGAGAGTCCCTGACACAAGAAGTGTTGATGTGACCTCCGCGACACTATAAACATAACGAGGCATAGACATTTCGGAAACACATTAGGCGAACCTAAACATGTCAGACATTACCGCTGCGGCAGCCTCCCGACTGGAGGGCCTTCGAGGCGATGGCCCCGCCGCCACGGCCATCAACGCACTCGGGACCGACATCATCATCCGCATCGACCACGGCGACCACACCGCCCACATCCCGGCCTCGGGGCCTTCCGAACCCGAGCAGAACACGGCCGAGCCCACAGTCACCCTCGAGATCTCCAGCGAAGACGTCCTTGCACTTGCCGATGGCGATCTCGATGTCGTTCAGGCTGTGACGCAACGTCGGCTTCACGCCGACGGCCCCATCTTCGCAGCGTTGGGCGTTGCTCACGCCATCACCACACTCTGACCCCTGGCACTCCCACAACACAGAACAGGAACTCTGCGCTCACAATGACTATCTCAGTACTCCCCACCAACAATGATCTCACTGATATCACTGGCCACGCTGACCTCACTGACCTTGCCGGTCTCTCCCCGAGTCACCGCAAAGCCGTCAGTGAGCTGCGCGCCTTCGCTCGTGACGTCGTAGCACCCACCGCCGCCCGCCGGGACCGCGCTCCTCTGGGAACAGTCGAGTGGGACCTCATGAAGCAGGACCACGACCTCGGCGGGTTCCGTATGGGCCTTCCTGAAGCCATCGGCGGTCTCGGACTCACCACCGAGGCCCTTGGCTACGTACTGGAGGCCTTCGCCGCGGCAGATCCAGGATTCGCACTGAACCTGGGCGCCACCGACCTCTTCCAGGCCCCTTTAATGCTCGCAGGGAACGAGCAGCTCAATGCCGAATTCCTGACACCATTCCTGGACGATACTCTGCTGCCTGCGTGCAACGCGGTCGCTGAAGAACTCAATGGAACAGATCTCGTGTTGGCTAAGGACGCTGAGCACGCTCAAGACATGACAACTGCTGTCCGTAGCCGGGATGTTTACCGCCTGACCGACAAGAAGAAGTACATCACCAACGCTCCTGTTGCTCGCTACGCCACAGTGATGGCCAACCTCGACGGAGCGCCCGGATCAACCGGTCTCACCTGCTTCGTTGTCGACCTTGAGTGAGAAGGTGTTGGACGAGGAATCACCCACGACAAGCTTGGCTATCGTACCGCGCCTGCCGGTGAGTTGATCTTCAACGTTGTGGCGGTGCCCGCAGACAATGTGATCGGTGGTGAAGGCGGCGGCTGGGATCTGAACACAACACAGGGCAGTATCTGTCGTGTC
>NZ_JBQSYJ010000048.1:0-3642 GCF_052379185.1 Corynebacterium sp. AOP12-C2-36
CTGTAATCCACTTCTGCAAGCCCGTCCAGGCCGCGGCGAGGACGTTGCGGCTATTTGTTGAACTGTTGCATTTCGTTATGCAACCTCGTCAAGCCCGTACCCGACCGTTGCTGATACCAGTATGACATCCCAGCCGGCTAGATCCTCGACGGGGAGCATCCCGGACGCCCGCTCCGGACGCCGGGCGTTCTTCCACTGGCTCTCCGTGACAGTGCCCAGCCCCCACCCGGACAGCCACGCGCAACGCTCAGCAACCGTCCCGAGCTGGTCGAGAGCGGGGATCTCAATCAGACCGTGGCGGTACCCGATCAGGATCGAGCGCAAGATCGCCTTGTCTGGCTGCTTAAGCGACCGCCCGCGTGTACCGTGTCGCCGCTGCAGGTCCCAGTGCTCCCACTGCTCCACCGTCCGCAGACATCCTTCACGACCGATCTCTTTACCGACCTCTCGTCCGCGAGTCGCGTCCGCCACCGACTCCCACGGCTCGGTATCGAAGGTAGCGACCTCGTACCGCCCGCGACCGTCACTGTCGCCCTCGACCACGCCCGCCATCGACGACATCACTGGTCGACGTTTCAAGTCGTAGTCCATCGACAGGTTGCGGTCTCGGGGGAAGGGCAGGAAGTCGCGTCGGTCGTACCGGTCGCTGAGCTGCTGGAAGCTCGGGAACTGAGTGCCCGGGTTCGGGATACGACCCTCTCGCGTCACCACGAGGTCATGAATGAGCGCCCGGTCCTCCATCGAGTCCTCGACCACATCACGAGGGATCTTGTAACCGTTGTGGGCATTCACCCCCATCACGTCCAGCGAGGTGTTCCCACGGGTCGTGAAGTTCAGCAGACGATCCTGTTCGTGCTTCGGCTCCCAGATCGCCGGGTCACCGGTCAGCGCGGTCCGTGACTCACGCAGGGCCTCGGCAAGACCGTAGAGATCGAGGTCCTCGACCTGGTCGACGGGCATATCCGAGATGAAGCCATCGGTGGTCACACTGAACACCCTGTACCCGGCCTTGGTGATCTGGTTCATCACAGCGTGTAGCTGTGCCCGGACCAACGACGTCGTCGTGGCAGCGTGGTGCGGCGAGGAGATCGCTGAACCACCCACCGACTCCATGACTTGTGCCATAGCATTCCACCCGGCGTGCTCGCTGATGTCCTGAGCAGTCTTGCCGTAGATGCTGTTCACGACAGTCTTCAAGGTCGTCTCTTCCAGGGACTTCTTCCCGAACACCTTTTTGGCGAGGTTCCGGTCGGTAATCAGCTGAGCGACACCATGACGGAGAACACGGGACGGGCCACCGTCCGGTCCGGTGAGTACACGGGCCTTGTACCCCATCGAGCAGTAGACCGTCGCACCGAGCCGCAGCGCCAACCACAGCTCTGGGCCCATGACGTATGCGCCATTGATGCCTTCGGAGGTGCGCGGGTACAGGATTGTCGAGTCAGCCAGCACAGGGATGCACGGATAGGCAACGTCCTCCGGGAACTCCCACCGGACGTAAGCGGTGACAGGCACTGTCGGGTCCGGAACATCATCCAGAGTCAGCTGACGGTCCTTCCAGACCTCTTCGACCACACCCAGACCGTCATCGGAGCAGAAGTCGAGGTCGAGCACACACCCCATCGCGGTGGGGTAGGCGTTCTGAGCGTCGACGTCGATGGTGCGCCCGGTGTAGTAACCCGGTGTCGGGCAGGAGTTCAACCCACCGTGGTATGCCTGGGCAGCGAAGTTCAGGTACGAGGACGCCTGACCGTCGACCGGTTGCAGACCGCGCTTGACGTAGTACGACAGTCCCTCACCGACCTCGACAACCTCGGCGACCTCCTCGGTCTTGACCAGACCACCGAACCGGAGCTTGAAGTCACGCTTGGCGATACCCCAGTAGTCGACGGCTGACGTGACCATCGCCTTGGCACCACCCGACGACAGTGTCACCGGCGGCATCACCCCGTCACCGTATATCCGGGACAGGTACTCCACGCAGATCACGGCGTCGTTGATTCCGTAGTCGAGGAACGCCGGAAGGCTCTCCTGCCGATACTCATGCATCCGGGAGATCCAGTCACCGGGGACCTCGAGCTTCGGCACGCCACAGCTCATGCCTAGCGCCGCCAGTGTCTTCTGACCAGCAGGAGCCTGAGCCATGGTGTCGATCACCGACAGCATGAAAGGAACACACCGCCTGCGTCCGGTGAGACGGGGGACACGGAACGGTTGCAGCGACACCAGGCCACCTGCTGCGCTGGTCAGATGGGTGAGAACGTCGGGTTCACCGCGCCCGTCCCAGAACGTCGTCATGTCAGCGCTGCCGTAATGACTGACCAGGGTAAACGGGACAGAACCGTGGTTGTAGATCCGGTCACGGAACATCCGTACGACAACGTCACCAGGACCGGACACCATCTCGGCAGGCACACCGTCTTCACCCACACCCTTGGCCAACACCGCAGAATGCTCCCACAGTCGGGCTGAGCGCCACACCTCGTATAGAGCGGTACTCAGCCTGATCCGCCGCCCTGACAGTGGCAGGATCACGATCTGCACCATCACGGAGCTGTCTCGAGGGTCCACGACGCAGAACTGGTAGCTCGCGATCACCCGCTCACCGTCAACAGTCGAGAACTCGGTGTCGAAGCCCACCATCGGAACCGAGCGACCCGACACCATTGCAGCCACCGACGGCAGCTCTGAGAACTCGATCTGAGGCTGTGAAGACGGCTTCTGAGACGGTGACGAAGCGACGCGGGGTCGGGGTCGTACCGGGGCTCCCCAGGGGGAACTCGACCCCGTGCCCTGACCTGGGGAAACAGTGCCCTTTTCTGACACGCTAATATTTTCAGTGACAGATTTCGGGTGCTGTGAGCCTCGGATCGTGTGCCTCGGGACCCGACGATCTAGGACCAGGAATCGGGCTTCCTCGGTACCGCGTGGGTTGTCGTCAACAAGCCGTCGTTTCCATCCGGGATGCTCGCCGGGATCGGGCGCCGGTTGATCGATCTTCGCTGTGAACGGCCACCGAGTCATGACCTACGCCACCCCCTGCAGGATCCGGGCGACCTCGGCGGCACGGCCCTGCGTCAGCGGGGGAGCGGTGCGTGCGATCTCACGGGCCCACTCGACGATATCGGTGGGGCTCATGTGCCTGGCACCACGGGTGGCGATAGCCGGCATTGCGTCCAGGTCGACCTGGCGGATGCGGTAGGTCCCGTTGATCATCGAGGCCGGCAGGTCACCGGACTGAATCCGGCGACGGATACTCTTCTCGCTGCACTCCAGGTATCGGGCGGCAGCCGAGATGGTGAGGGTTGCGACGCCATTGGACGTCTGGGTATGTGTGGACACGGCAAATCTCCTGGTAGTCGTCCACATCGCACTGTGGCGCTACCAGACCCAATCGGCGGTCCAGCCCGGGGAGTGTCCCCTACCAGGCAATCTCTCGGCACCGGGCCTCCGTCGCGGCCCGCCGTAACCGTCAGCGACGGTCAGACACCCTGTCCCACGGTGTCCCTGGCCTCCTGCCTGTGTCTCCCGGGGATGTCGGGCCAGGCTGACCAACGGTGTCGGTCGCTGAAGAGGATTGACTCTTAGTATACCCCTGATCAAAACATTTGCCTACCCCGAATAGTCCATTATCGAGAACTC
>NZ_JBQSYJ010000049.1:0-3343 GCF_052379185.1 Corynebacterium sp. AOP12-C2-36
GGTAAAGATGACACCTCATCCACGCTGCAAGGCTCAACCTCTGGTGCTACTTGTGGTAGCCCCGCGGGATCGATGACAGCTGACACTTGTGGCAGGGGTTCGTCATCGACTCACGCGGGTAACAGGTGCCTCCATGGGTCGCGCATCGAGGCGTAGAGACACCTCCCCTCTCCCACGCGTCGGCGGCGTTCTTTCGCCGACGTGTGGTGGCTCTCACGGCTTGTATGTGCCAACAGGTTTTGTGGTCGTGGTGTAACACGTCTCTGTCCGTCAGGTGCACGTGATGCTCGCGCCCGTCGACGAGTCAACGAGTCACGTGCTGGTTCACAGTCGATACCATCCGATGCCTTGTGCTCGCTAGAAGGCGATGTCCTCCTGTTCTGACGAGGAGGTGTACCGTCCCGAAAACAATCGGTTTCAATTGCAGATTCACTCCACCAGCATGCTTAAATTAACGGTGAACCACAGGCTCGGAGACACCAGCGTCATCGCCGGCCTCTTCATCGTAGCCCTTGCTCCGATGGTCCGCCAGAATCGCACGCGGTCCTCGCGCCGGGCCGCTGTAGGACGCCCGGAAGGAATGACCTGACCACGATTCTCTCTTGCTCTTTTCTACCTCGGGCCGATGCCCATCAAATACCTCTACCAGATAGGTGTTGCGACGACCGGTTGAATACGCCAGGCCGGGCCGGGGCCAGTGGTGACAACACCGCGATGGAGTCGTTCTTCGCATTGCTGCAGAAGAACGAGCTCAACGCCCGCCGCATGAACAGCCGCGAGGAACCACGACGCGCGATCGTCACCTCGATTGAGACCAAGTACAGCCGCCGTCGTCAAAGGGGCCTGGGCAAGCTCACCCCCTCGAGTCCAATATGATCTACGCAGCCGCAGACACGGCCTGACCAATACAAACCCGGAGAGTCAATCAAACCGGGAGAGCAGCCCGATTCACCGCGTCAGCGGTCACAGAGTTATGCTCGCACCCACGTTGCGGCCATCCGGACTGTCCGCGGTCCACCACAGCACCACCCCACGCTCGGCGTCACTTGCGCACCATTCAGCATCAGGCAGGGCCACTCAACCAAACGCCTCCAGCTCGCGCTTGACGACCTTGCCGATCGGGTTACGCGGCAACGGCCGGTCCATCAGCACCACGTCACGAGGCACCGCCGGAGCCATGAAATTCTCCCGCACATGCTCACGGATGTCGTCCTCGGTCAACTCAACGGAACCGTCGGTGACGACGTAGGCCTTGACCCGCTGGAATGTCTCGCCGTCCTCCACACCCACGCAATAGGACTCGGCCACACCGTCGAGCCGGTCGATGATGTCGGAGACCGAGGTCGGCCAGATGTTCTCACCGCCGACGATGATCATGTCGTTGTTACGGCCCAGCACCCGCAGCCGACCGGTCTGCGGGTCGATCACGCCCTTGTCACCGAGACTGAGTAGCCCTCGGGTCACATCCTCCTGGTCCCGGGCGCCCAGATACCCCTTCATCGACATGGCGTTGCGGGCGTGGACCACACCGACCTGGCCGGGCTCGACTTCTCTCCCACTGGCGGGATCGAGCAGTTCCAGGCGACCGTTCCACACAGGGTGGCCGGCGGTCAACGGATCCTCCCGCAGATCCGACGGACCGGAATAGGACACGAGCAACCCCTCGGTGGATCCGTAACCGGAACCGAGGATGTACCCGTAGCGTTCCTGCAGGCCACGGACGAGGTCCTCGCTCATGGCGTTACCGGCGTTGAGGATGAAACGGAGTGAGGAGGTGTCGTACCTGCCGGGGTCGGAATCGTGGACCGCGAGTTGCTCCTTGAGAAAGACAGCGGAACTGATCAAACCCTCACACCGGTACGTGTCCAGCTGGTGGAGGACGTTCTCCGCGCTGAAGGTGCGCTGCGTGACGATCGTGCAACCGGCGAACAACGCAATGCACGAGGCTCCCCACCCGAGGACGTGGAACATGCTCGCGGTCATCTGCAGGGTGCATCCTGCCTTCAGCCCGCAGGACTCCACCGGGGGACCGAGGACTCCCAGCGGTACATGCGGTTCGCCGTGTCCCACCGCCTTCGGCGTGCCGCTGGTCCCTGAGGACATCAGGACAACTCCTCCCTGAATGGGACGACGACGGAAGGTCACGCCCGTCGTCCCCGGCGTGGCCCACAGGTCACGGAATGTGGGGAAGGTGATGTCAGTCCGCGCATCGTCTCCGACCCAGGAATGGCAGACACGGACCCGTGGACTTTCGTCGGGAATCCTGGAGTCGAATTCTGAGTCGACGAAAAGGAAGCTGATGTCGTGTTCTTCGACGATGTTGGCGATCTGCGTTCTGCTGGCTCCGACATTCAACAGGAAGACAGTGAACCCCACATATCCTTTTGCTGCGAGCGAAATGAGAAATCCTCGTCCATTGCGTGCCATTATTCCTACCCGGCCGTTGGCATCGACCCCGTTGGCGACGAGCGCTTGCGCGGTGAGTACCGCCTGGTCACGCAGTTCCGCGTAGGTGAGCTCACCGTCGTCGTCGACGAGCGCGACCCGGTCGGGGAATCGCGCCGCTGCGACCTCAAGCAGCCCTGACAGGGATGCTCCATAGCGGATGAGACTCCTGGCTGTCGCAATCCCGTCCTTGGCCGTAAATTCGTTGAAAAATCCGGCAGATACCGCAGCCCGCGCACCACGGAAAATCCCTTTGGTGTCGAACACAATCTGCTGCGCCCTATTTCTCACTTTACAAATTACCTTTCCTCGCACCTTTCCGGATGCAGGAAACCCTTCCGCGGAGCGCACCCGACTGCAGACCAGAACCGCGAATCCGGTACACGCCGGTCGGTACCTGGTGGCACCCCGGTATCTTCTCTCCGCGGGAAAGGGATCACCGTCGGAACACTGTGCACATATACTGTATCCCTACGTCGGCGCCTGTTTTCGAAGGCAGCCCACATTCAATCTGCACTATTTACGACAAAGAGTATGTATGGAACCGACGGGGCGCCCGATGTTTTACAGCACTAACCACGCGGCGCACACCCCATCACCCTTACGATGCAGGCCTCAACCACCTTCATAAAATACGATTCATAGCGAACCGGCCAGAAGAGACCATGTGTCCGTAGCGTCGAGACATCGTCCCTACGCCTCGCGTGCGAGCTGTGAAGCCATGAATTGCGATCCCGCATAGGAGGGATGGAAAATCATGTTGTAGTTCGGGGTCGTGGTATCGATCACGCCAGCGACATACCGCTGCCGATCAGGCGCACACGTGTCATGGCCCCGCGCCCCGTCGATCATCTCCACGTAGTGCCCACCGATCTGGCGGGCAGCGTCGCGCTGATTG
>NZ_JBQSYJ010000050.1:0-2889 GCF_052379185.1 Corynebacterium sp. AOP12-C2-36
CGCGGTGTCACTTGCCCGCGGTGCCCCACCAGCCCCGGCAGTGTCGTCACCGCGGCTGTTCATACGATCGGCCAACCCGGTCCGTGGCCCGCCGAGGCCGCCGAGGTCCATGTCCTGCTGGTATTCGCTGTCGGGGCGGTCGAAGCCTTCGTACTGGTGGGTGCGCTCGGGAGCAGGTTGAGCCCCGCCGTTACCACCGCCCGGTGGCGGGGTCGGGGTGGGGATGTCGTGGCAGACGAACGGGGGCCACTCATTACCGGTGGGCTCCTGGCCAGGATGGGCGGCCCGCCAGGCGGCGTCCATCGCCGCGTTGTATTCGGCGGTCTGGCGTTGGCACCGCTCGGCCGGGGTCTCTGCGGAGGCAACACCAACCACCCCACCACCTGTAGCGCCTGTGCCGCTGGTGCTGAGTGGTCCTGCCCAGATCGGCGCGGTGATCAACGCGGCAGCGGCGACGCCCGCACCCACCCGTGCGACCACACGAGTACCCAGCCGGGTATCCCGTCTGCTACCCGGGCTGCCGGTGGTGGGTTCTGATGCGGTTCTCGATTCGGCAGCACCGCGCAGCGCCACCGGCGGGTCGGTATGCCCGGTGGAGTGCTCTGCACAATGGTCGGTGGAGTGGGCGGGACGGGGGCAGGTGTGGTGGGTCATGATCTACGGCTCCCGTGATCTGCGGTTGCCCCGATTGTCCCGGTTGTCCCGGGCCTCGAGGGTGAAGGCGGTGAACCCGGTGACCATCAGCGCCCCGCCGATGATCATGATGACGATGTAGACGAACATCACCGGGATGTAGCCGATGCGGTCCATCACAGCGTCGAAGTGCTGTGACCACGCCAACGCGGCGATGATGATCGCTATACCGATGACCAGTTTGGCCAGGGGGATCCACACCGGCACCGGCTTCTCATCGAGGCCGGACGCGGATGACTGTGGTTGTGTCTCAGGGCTGCCGGGTGCGGCGGTGACCGGATAAGCCTGGGTGGGCTGGGGTTGGTACACACCGGTGGCGTGTTCCGTGGTGTCGGGCGTGGCGTGGGTCATGGCGTAGGGACTGCTCCTATACAACTACAACGAGGCGGGCACACAGTGGTTAGGAAAACACCGCTATCGGTGGGGTCGGCAACGGTCAGGGCACCGGGAGGTTCCACTGGTTTTGCACGATGGCGCTGTAGGTGTTGCCGTCTGGGGCGGCGACACTGCCGATGAACCACGCCCCGGGATATGCGCCTGTGCCGGGAGAGTATTGACCTGTGGCTTGACGGCAGTTGCCTTGAGTCCTGCCTGCGAGCAGTGGTCCGAAGCGCAGGTCATGGTGGATTGTGCAGTACGTTGATGTCGGTGTGACCACTGACGTTGCCTGGGCAGCACTGGTGGGCGCGGTGATCCCGGCGGTGACCGTAGCGGCGGCCAGTGCCATCGCCGCGGCGCCGGCACGGCGACGAGTGCGACGGGGGCTGCGGGTGTCGCGGGTGTCGCGGGTGTTGGCGGGGGTTGTGGTGGTCATGACAGTTGAAAACTCCTGGGTAGATGGGGTCGACACGGGCGGGCTCGTCACGGTGACCGGGCAGGGCGACACCGGATCGGATATGCCGGTGTGTACCGGTGGATCCCGGTACGTGGGGCTGGGGGTTCTAGCGGATGCGGGTGGCGGTGCCGTAGACACTCACCGCATCGACCGAGGTCGGCGAGGTGGTCGACACGGTGACGTACGAGCGAATACTCACCGGCCCGGCGCACCCGTTGACCTGCAGGTGTGCGCCGGTGAATCCGGCGGAGGCGCGCTTGTAGTCCGGGTTGACCGGCATGCTGACCAGGGAGATGTCGGACACTCCCCCGGGGTTGAGGTGGGCCGACACGGTCGGGGCGGCCTCCAGTTTGCCGTCGACACCGACCTCGGCACGGGCGGTGGCGTCAGCACCGGCGGAGACGCCGGTGACGTTGGGCAGCTCGACCTGCACGCTGGGACCGCCTTCGATGCCGGCGTCGGCGTGCGGTGCGATACCCGCGGTGCCGGCGAGTTCGACATCGACGCCGCTGGAGATGTCGACCCCGCAGCCGATCTGGTAGCCGGCGTCGAACATGGCGCCGGTCAACTCGGGGGCGCCGGCACCGTCGATCCAGACGTTGCCGGTGAGGGTGGCGAAGGCTTCACCGGTGGTGGCCGAGGCGTCCAGGGGGCCGGCGATGTTGACGGATTCGTCTGTTTTGGCGGCGTGCAGGACCCAGCCGTCGGCGGTGGTGCGGGAGATCTGGCGGTCGGGCAGGTCGGTCGGACCGCCGGTGACCGGTGCTGGCCACGGCAGGGTGGGAGCGGCTGCGGCCGGGGCGATCGCGGTCAGGCCGAGGGTGGCGGTTACAGCGACGCTGAGCGCTGCAACAGAGAGTTTCGGGATCTTTGAGGCTGTCGACAGTCCCGTGCCCCGGGAGTGTTGGTGGGTGGTTGTGTCTGTGGTTGTCTTCGTGGTTGTCTTCGTGGTTGTCTTCGTGGTCGTCCTCGTGGTCGTCATGGCAGGTAAATGTAGTGCGCGCTCTGCAGGTGTGTGGGGTGAATGATTGTCACAGTTTGGTCTCATCACTGCAGGCCGGGGGTGTTCTCCGGTCACGGTCAGGTCACAGTCAACCCGGCGTGTCAGCCTGGGCAGGCTGGTGGCGATCCTGATGGTTGATGTGTCAGCCAGGCGGGCATGGTGCGGTGTCTGTTCGGTGCCTGTGCAGTGTCCGTGCGGTGTCCGTGCAGGCTGTGGGTGTGATGGGTGCTGTGGGTGCTATGGGCGCTATGGGTGGCTGTCGAGAAGTCGACGGTCATCGTGGGTGGGGCGACTCGCAGGCCAGAGGCGCCTGCTGTCGCGTTGGCGATGGTCACGGTCAGGTCACGATCACCCCCGT
>NZ_JBQSYJ010000051.1:0-2134 GCF_052379185.1 Corynebacterium sp. AOP12-C2-36
GGCGGTGTCCCCGGCTGAGGGGCGGGTGGGGTCGGTGGGTTCACCGGTGCCCATGCGCTCGGCCAGGCCGGTACGTGGCCCGCCCAGTGCCATGTCCTGGCGGTACTGCCCGTCGGGGCGGTCGAAGCCTTGGTAGTGGTGGGTGCGTTCGGGTGCGGGGTGGCCCCCACCGCCTCCGCCGCCGGGTGGCGGGCCCGGTGGTGGGGTCGGGGTGGGGATGTCGCGGCAGATGTAGGGCGGCCATTCGGTGCCGGTGGGTTCCTTGCCGGGGTGGGCGGCCCGCCAGGCGGTCTCCATCGCGGCGTTGTACTCGGCGGTCTGGCGTTGGCACCGCTCGGCCGGGGTCTCCTGGTCGCCTGCGGCGCTGCCGGTGGTGGCAAGCAGCAGTGGGGCGGTGAGCAGGCCCGCAGCAGCGACGGCTGCGGCGTAGCGGGACGCCCGACGGGGCAGAGGGGTCTTGTTCACTGTTCAGTCCACCCCGGGCTACTGCTGGGGGTTTGACGGTGTGGTGGCTTTACGCCACAGGGTCATGAACCCGGAGACCATCAGTGCGCCGCCGATGATCATCACGATCACGTAGAAGAACATCACCGGCACGTAGCCGTAGTCGCTGATCGGTTCGGCGATGTGCTCGGAGAACGTCAGTGCGGCCAACACGACCAGCACCCCGATGATCAGTTTCGATACCGGGATCCACATCGGTTCGGTGGTGTTGTCGGCTGCAGGTGCGGTGTCAGGGCTGCTGGCGGTGACCGGCAGCGTGGCGGTGGGCTGGGGGGTGGTGCTCATGGGCAGATCACGGGTCCTTCAGATGTGGCGGGGTCGGCGGCCGTGACAGGTCGCCGACCCTGTGCTCGTTCGGGGTGGGTGCTTAGCGCTGGGTGTGTCTAGCGGATGCGGGTGGCTTTGCCGTAGACACTCACCGCGTCGACCGAGGTCGGTGAGGTAGAGGACACGGTGACATAGGAGCGGATGCTCACCGGGCCGGCGCATCCGTTGATCTGCAGGTGCGCACCGGTGAACCCTGCCGACGCGCGCTTGTAGTTCGGGTCGACGGGCATGCTGACCAGTGAGATGTCGGACACTCCACCGGGGTTGAGGTGGGAACGCACAGTCGGTGCGACCTCGAGTTTGCCGTCGGCACCGACCTCGGCGCGGGCGGTGGCGTCAGCGCCGGCGGACACTCCGGTGACGTTGGGCAGGTCGACTTGCACGCTGGGGCCGCCTTCCACGCCGGCGTCGGCGTGGGGTGCGACACCGGCGGTGCCGGCGATTTCGACGTCGACGCCGTCGGAGATGTCGACTCCGCAGCCGATCTGGTAGCCGGCGTCGAACATCGCGCCGGTGAGGTCGGGGGCGCCGTTACCGTCGATCCAGACGTTGCCGGTGAGGGTGCCGAAGGCCTCACCGGTGGTGGCCGATGCGTCCAGGGGTGGGGCGATGTTGACCGACTCGTCGGTCTTGGACGCGTGCAGGACCCAGCCGTCGGCGGTGGTGCGTGAGGTGGCACGGTCGGGCAGGTCGGTCGGCCCGCCGGTGGCTGGTGCGGGCCACGGCAGAGTGGGCGAGGCTGCGGCCGGGGTGATCGTGGTCAGTGCGAGGGCGGCTGCGGCGATGCTCACTGCTGTGGCGACCGTGCGGGCGGGCCTGCGTCTGGTCCTGCGCGCGGTCGGGGTTGCGGTCTCGGTGGTGAACGTCATGGCGACAACGTAACGGACGCTCCAGACAAAAGCAGGGTGAATGATTGTCACAGTTTGGTCTCATCACTGCAGGCCGGGGGGTGTTCTACGGTCACGGTTAGGTCACAGTCAATCCGGCGTGTCAGCCTGGGCAGGCTGGTGGCGATCCTGATGGTTGATGTGTCAACCAGGCGGGCATGGTGCGGTGTCTGTTCGGTGCCTGTGCAGTGTCCGTGCGGTGTCCGTGCAGGCCGTGGGTGTGATGGGTACTGTGGGTGCTATGGGTGCTATGGGTGCTATGGGTGGCTGTCGAGAAGTCGACGGTCATCGTGGGTGGGGCGACTCGCAGGCCAGAGGGGCCTGCTGCCGCGTTGGCGATGGTCACGGTCAGGTCACGATCACCCCCGCCGTGGCGTGCGGTAGTGGCACATCGATGTGCCGATGTGTTTGTCCAC
>NZ_JBQSYJ010000052.1:0-1770 GCF_052379185.1 Corynebacterium sp. AOP12-C2-36
CGCCCGCGTCCCGGCACCGCGGCCGGCCGTCACACTGCCGAGCAAACCGCAGCACAGCCCGTCCCATCCCCGAGCGATTCACGGTCCTCGCGTGAACACTGGGGAACGGCTGCTCCTCCGGGACGTTCACACTTCGTGTCCCAGACCCCGCCACCGGCCGCGTGGGAACTTCGATCGCTGCCTCCTCCCAGACGGACAAGAGTCCCCGACAGAAGTGCCGGCGGAACAACAGAAGAGGTCCTCAACGCAGAGACACTCGCAGACCGGGCCCCCAAAGGTCGCCGACATCACCGTCGACGAGTAGCTCACCCGATTGGTCGTGCTCTGTCGGGGCCCCGGGAGCCTGCGCTAGCGCTGAGCAACCAACGCTTCGGAGCGTCTGACTGGCTTGGATCCGAAGTGGACGTGCTCGGACCAGGGGACGAGGCCGGTCAACACACCGCCCCTCAAGCCAACTTCACACTGGAGACGGACTTCGTGATCGCTGCAGCGCTCGAGCCGTGGCGCGTCCTCCTCATCGAGCACTCCCGATGCCGAGGCTGCTGACACGATGACCGTCGGTTCTCCTCGCGTCCCGATGCTGACAGCGTTCCCACCGATCCGGCCCCCAGAGCAGCAGAGCGCCCCGGGCCTAGGGCTCCCAGAGACAGTCGGCCAGCTCGTCACTGCCCACACGGCCGAACGTCTCGGCTCTCCACAGCACGACCTGGCTTGGAGCAGTCAGCCGGTCACTCGCGGGATCTTCTCGCTCGGTCCCCTTCACTGACGACGAGTGCGAACTCAGGAACAGCGTCACTGTAGCCGCGCCCCCAGGTAAGACGGAGCACTAGTGTCCTCGTCAGACGAGACCCTCGGCGCCCGCGACGACGACGTGAGCAACGCCCTCGCGATCGAGAAGGGCGCACTCGAGGTCAGGCACGGTGATGCTCGGCTGAATTCCGTGGCCACCAATGCACGAGGTCCCGCTTGGCGCCTTGCGACGGCCCTCCCGTCCCCTGCCACAGCGCACACGATTGCAAGACCTCCGCAGCTTCCCCCGAGTCCAACGCCCTCCAGGACGAAGCATCCCTCGACACCCCGCCGTACTGGTCCAGGCCCAGGCCAGGGCGAACGACGGACACCTAACAACATACGGACACCACCAAGGTGGGGCCGCTTAGATCACTCCCCCGGAGCTCGCATCCTGCGACTGTCCAGTTGCGGAGGCACCTTGCGCCCGAACACGGCGGCCGGCAAAACTCTCGGGGGCCGGCGGACCAGGATGCGACGCACGCGGGTATCAAGTTGGACCTGGGAGCGCTGAGTTCGGTAACTCAGCGCTCCCAGGTCCAACTTGGTACCCCACCCGCGCCGTGCCCTGCCCAACAGCCGCCGGCAAAAGGGGCGAAGATCAAGCGTGGGATGTCTGAACCCATCGATTCACCCATCCCACGCTCGAACTCCGCCCCTCCCCGACCCCACACACCGGGGATCAACAAAGCCCCCGACTCCCCTTCGAGGCCTTCCGTCCGCCGACAGAGCCTGCCCACCCACACGACTCACACTCACCGACGCCCGAAACCACCGACCGGTGTGACGCTCCACAACGAACCGGGGCCAACATCGAACGGGGAACGGGCGAACCACCCGGTTCACCTGTCCCGCGCTCGATCATCACCCCACACCCCAACCCCCAAACGCACGCACACACGCACCCACGTGCGGTGGCGCGTGCGGGCGCACAAAAAAGGACGACCCCAGACCGTCACCCCGCCCCCACAAAAGGAGCAA
>NZ_JBQSYJ010000053.1:0-1766 GCF_052379185.1 Corynebacterium sp. AOP12-C2-36
CCGGAAACTGGGGTCCACGGGAAACTGATTGAATACGGGGGCAAGGACAACAAACGCAACACAGACAACACCGCCAGCACCGCCAGCACCGCCAGCACCGCCAGCGCGGCACCTATATCGGGATGCTCAGCGACCGGATCCGCGACAACGCCGCTTCCAGCAGCCCGGCGTGCGCGGCGTTGCCGTCCAGGTGCACCCGTACCTGTCGGGCATGCCGGGCCACGGTCGCGGCGGTGGACAACACCCGTGCCCGTAACGAGCCGGGGCCCCACAGCCACCACCATGACCGGGCAGCCTTCCTCTTCTCCCTGGCCTGCTCACTGGTGGTTGAATACCCGTTTCTGCGCATGTCGCAGGCCGTTGTCTTCGCCGCTGCCAACTCCGCCGGCTCAGCGCCCAACAGTCGCGCCCAGGTCGACATCGCCCCGGCGAGGACCACCGCGTGGGTCCAGATCCGGTTCGCCGCGTAACTGTGATGCGGCACGGCGAGAAAGCCGAGGTCTTTGGTGTCTTTGATGCGCTGTTCACACCGGCCCCGACCCCGGTGGCGCAGGTCCAGTACCTGCGGCTGGCCGGACGAATCGGTGATGAAGGCTGTCACGCGGCGTCCGTCGATGTCGGTGATGCGTAGTTGGCACCCGGCGGAGGGGTATTCGACCCGCACGATCACCCGGGTGCCGGGTGGGAAGGCGTCCAGGCGGATGCCGTACTCACCTGTCTTCCCCGACTCCAGCAGTCCGGTGATATCGGTGACATAGGCGGCGTCGGTGTCAGTCACCCCGCCGGCGGCGTCGGGCCGCAGCACGCCCTGCTTGACGTCCTGGGGCAGGGTGGACACCAGACGGCCGATGTGTTCGTTGACGCGGATGCCCAACGAGTAGGCGAAGCCGCGGGAGTACAGGTGGTTGGCGAATTTTCGTGTGCCCCCGGCACCGTCGGTACGCACCAGGATCTTGCCCCCAATATGCCCGCCGTTCTGAGAGCCGGGCAGCGCCCGGTACGCGGTGCGGATCAGTTCGATGTGGTCGTCGGCGTTGTTGGCCCCGGCGTCGCCGGGGCGCATCAGCACCGCGAGGGGTTCACCGCCTACCCCGGGGCCGTGGTCGACGAAGGCGCACAGCGGGTGGAATCCGAAGCCTTTCTTGTAGGTGGCCGCGGCGGACTGTTTGTCACTGTGGATGTGGATAAGTGAGGCGTCGATATCCAGGATCAGAGGATTGTCCCTGGTGGCGGACGTGGCGGGGTTCATATCGCCCAGGGCGGCCCAGGCGCGGGTGCGTAGCGTGCGCATCGCCCGGGGCATCCGGTCGTCGACACGGTCGATGGAGTCGGCGAGTTGGTGGATCCGCCGGTGCGCGGTCGCCGTCGACGGCAGTGGTGTGACCAGCCCGGTCGCCGCGAGGGGTGTGAGCAGGTTCAGGTCATCCAGGCAGGTGGCGCCGGAGCTCAAGGCGACCGCCAGCGAGCTCAGCACCGATCCGGCGGAGTGGGTGACGGTGGCCGGGGTCAGCCCGGCCAGCGCGGCGTCGAGGGTGTCGGTCACCGACAGGGCGGTGGCGGTGTCGGCCAGTAGCAGGGTGCCGGCGCCTGTGCACACCGAGCGGTCGGTGGTGACATCGATGATTGTCTTGGTAGTCTTCACCGTGAGGGTGGTCCTGTTCTTGTTCGGATTGTGGCTTAAGCACCAGCAATCTTAGCAGGTCAGGGTCACTTTCTTCGTGTTTTCAAGCAGTCTTTCCAGCCGCCGGATGAATGATCCGGGTTAA
>NZ_JBQSYJ010000054.1:0-1704 GCF_052379185.1 Corynebacterium sp. AOP12-C2-36
CCGACCGGAAGATTGCCGATAGCGCAGTTTGTGCTCCACTACGCGAGGGAACCCGACTCCAACAACCAGCACCATCAGCTCGTATGTATCCAGCATCCCGGGGCTTTCACCCCTGCACGATCTCGGCATCATGCTCGAGTTGCTGCGGGCTGAACCGCTCGAGGATGCGTCCCGTGCTGTCTTGGAAGTCACCGACGATGTCATCGGGATCCACTAGGATAGTGCGATAACCCTCATCCAGGAGTTTCGTGGCCATGTCCGAGGCCGTGCGCCGAGCAACGTCGTGAACTTCGTCGACTCGACTCATGTCGAAGATCACCATCTCGGTCTCGGGCGGGTGAGAGATTATTTCGTGCACGAGTGATTCAATAGAGCTGAGAGTCAAATCACCCTGCAGCACGTAGATCGTCGCCCGCTGCTCGCCGATGACGGCCGTTATAGTCTCCCGCAGCGAGGAGCGCGCTGGCCTGCCCGCTTCCATTAGATGAAGGCCCATGTCGGTGGAGAGCCGGTGCATCATTTCGATGCCACGAACACTGTTGCCATGTTGGTCAAGCCTGGGCGAGAAGACGGCGACGCCGACCTGACCGGGCAGCACCCCGATGATGCCTCCAGCAACTCCGCTCTTGGCGGGGATGCCGACGGTAGAAAGCCAGTCACCTGCCGCATCGTACATGCCGCAGGAGGCCATCACGCTAAGAACCTGTCTAGCCGTGCTGCGACCGATCACTCGCTGCCCGGTGTTGGGGTGCACACCGGCGTTAGCCAGTGTCGCAGCCATCAGTGCGAGATCGCACACGGTCACCGAGGCCGCGCACTGGCGGATATAGCCCTCGACCGTGGCTCGGGGCTCTTGCGCTAGGGCGCCGGAAGCATGCAAGAGATGGGCAAGCCCAAGATTGCGGTCACCGGTCTCCAGCTCCGAGACAGCGACCGCCTCATCGATGCCGATCGGCCGATTGGCCAATTGTGAGAACAGGTCGAGCACCCGTTCAACCGATGATCCACCGTCGTTCTTCAACAGCGCGTGGGTCGCGATCGCGCCGGCGTTGATCATCGGATTGCGTGGTATTCCGGTCTCCGGGTCGAGCGAGAGCTCATTGAACGCATCACCACTAGGCTCGACGCCGACATGACCCAGCACGTCCTCCAGTCCGTGGTCCTCAATAGCCAGGGCGTAGGCGAAAGGCTTCGACATCGATTGGATGCTGAATCGATGTTCCACATCGCCAGTGGAGTAGACAGTTCCGTTGACAGTGCATAGGGCGACAGCGACCTTGTCGGGGTCGGCGGCTCGGAGTTCAGGGATGTAGTCGGCGACAGCACCGACGTCAACATCATCGGTCTCGTCGATGACAGTGTCGAGATAGTCGAGGATGGGTGATCTCATCTGGTTATCCTTCTGTCTGGGATTGCGTCCCGCCAATTTCATTAGGTCGACACGCTCGGTGAGCCGAACTCATCACTGTGGAGAAGAGACGCAATGATCGTGTTGACCGATCCAGCAAGGCTTTCGCCGAATAGGAACGATCAGGGGGAACGGTCTGTAGCATTCGGTAATGCGGTGCAAATGTCATGATGTGCGGTCGCACCCAGACTAGCCGAAGATGACCTGGCACGTCATTCATGGTATAATACTCTAGGGGAACGAAATATCACAGGGTGCGGATGCAGCGACCCCTGTAGGTGCTGTTGCAAAGTGGT
>NZ_JBQSYJ010000055.1:0-1668 GCF_052379185.1 Corynebacterium sp. AOP12-C2-36
ATAGGCGAGAAGTTTCTTCATTCCGGGACGTTCGGTCGCATTCTTCGCCCCGGAGGTGACATCGCTGAAGACATCACGGTTCTGGACCCCGGCGGTATGCAAGGCGTCGTGTTGAAGGGTCGGATCCTGACCGACGGTGGATACCCGGGTGTAGCCCAACAGTCTCATACCCACAATCATGCCTCACTAAATCCCAGCATGGAAGAAGGCGGAACACTTTTCGGTGAGACAGGTTGGTAAGACATTTTTCGTGTTGGTTTCCGCAGGAGCTGCGGATTTTGAGATGCTCGTTGTGCGTGTCTTGTAAACCTTTAGATTATAGAGACAACTGGGGAGCGGCCCAGTGGCTGCTATTCCAATAATCCGGACCGTCGCACCGTGGACGGATACGACAGCAGTCGTTTCCGGTGTGAAGAAGATCAGGCGTGAGGAAAGAACAAAGAGTACTTTCCTCACACCGACACGGTGCTTGGGCTCCAGGGCCGTGACTCTAGAGCTCGTCGAGCGCTTCTATGACCAGACCGGCAGCCAGCGCGCTGCTGTACTGCTGTTGCCCGGTGATCAGACGGCCGTCACGTATTGCGAACGGCTCATTGGCTTCCCGACACAAGAACACAGTGTCGTCGATGCCTCTAGCCTCGCTCTCGATGGTGTAGTCGTTGAGAACAACACCGAAAGCCTCGTTAACCACTTCTTCCTCTGCATCGGTGAAGCCAGTCCACCGCTTCCCTGCAGCCAGCAGTGACCCGTCGGACAATCTGGACCACAGCAATAGTGAGGAACCGTGGCAGATCAGTGACACCACCTTGCCTGCTTCATAGAACGAAGAGATCAGATTGTGCAGGTGATCGTCATTCTTGAAGGTCAGCAGTGGTCCACCCCCACCGGCGACCCACACGGCATCATAGTCAGCAACGTCGATATCGGCGGTCGAGATTGTGTCACTGAGCAGGGGGCCGAAGGTGTCGTGGTGCAGGAAACCGAGAGTGATCAGATCATCGCGGTAGTCCCCTCCTGGGGTTCTTGGGTCGCTGTGTGTATCGACCATCACTTCTCCGCCCTTAGGGGAGGCGATGTCAACGTCGTGACCGGCTTCAATGAATGCGAGGAACGCACGGGTGAGTTCCTCGCCAAAGAAGCCGACAGGCATCCCGTGCAGTTCTGCTGTGTTGGACACGATTGCCAGGATACGGCGTGGTTTATGGCTCCGTCCGGAACGTGCTTCGAAAGTGCTGTCAGTGTCGTTCATCAGGCTTCTTCCTCTCCTATTAGGGGCATGGTGCCACGAAGGTGACGGCGTTCGTCAGCCTTCGCTGATGGTCATTTTCTTGATCTTGTCCCCATTGAGGTCGAAGTCGAATCGCGACGGTCCGTTGGCGTGGGTTGATCGCCAGTCGCCGACGACGGTGATCCTGCCGTTGGCGGTGGAGGCTTGTTCTGCGCTGAAGGTGGGCTGTGATCCGATGAATGCGATCTGGCTCCACTCGTCAATTTCGTCGCGTCCGGTGATGATCTGACCCCAGTCGTCGACGACAGCATCGGTAGTCAGCGCATCGAGAAAAGCCTGGTTATCGTGGTCGTTGACCGCGGTGAAGAATGAGGCGATCGGCTCGGGGATGTCAAGGATGGGCACAGGAATATCCTTCGGTTAGGCGGGCAGTGCGGGGG
>NZ_JBQSYJ010000056.1:0-1647 GCF_052379185.1 Corynebacterium sp. AOP12-C2-36
ATGCAGTGATCGTCGCCAAGGCCTTCGCCGGCGCCTGAGATACCAGCACGCGGGGTCGGGAACTCCTGGCGTGATCAGCTTTCCGACACCATCACCCCAGATTGCAACAGCACCCCCCCAGGTGCTCGTCGACTCGAAATCCGTAGGATCGTTCGCCGGGGAAGATATCCGACTGAATGGACTACTCCCGGACGAGATACATGGCAATGGAACTGGGATTCTAGACTAAAAACCACTATTCCTAGTGGATGTGTGCTTCTTTTTTGCTTTTCTTGATACGATAAACCAGGTTGCGGCAGATGATAAAAACATCACTATTGCAAATGGCAAGCTGATTGCAAAATCGATTACTCCAAATGCTCCGAGAGCAAGGATGACGATGCCTACAGCTAGGGGGAAAACCCAGTTGTATTTTTGTGTTCTGTTTAATCCCATATCAATACCTACCGGCAACTAAATCCGCGGAGCTGTCCGCTCCATGTCACTTCGATGAGTGCTCTCCGGTTGTTGGGGCACAAGCCACGCTCAGAGAGGGCAAGCGCAGCGGCAGGACCGATTGCCGAGGCCAGTCCGCATGCTATGCCGTATGTCCCAGCGCACAGTGCAGTGGTGATGAACCCAGTAGATCCGGCAATGGCCAGTCGTTGTTCTTTCGGAGTGAGTTCGATCCACGGGCCTCGAACCGACGGTCCGGCTGAAAGTCGCGGTGAAGGCTGTGTGAGATATGCGGGCATGGCTAGCTCCATGCCGTTTTCGAGTTCGTAGACAAGGAAGTCCTCGCCCTCGTGGGTGACCGTATGGCGCGGGATGCTTGAGGCCTCGAGTTCTTGCGCTTCTCGCAGGAGTGTTTCCTGCCACTGTTCGGCTTCGGTGTTCACCGCTTCGGCGGTCGGGTCCGCTGACTCCGGAGCAGCGTTGGCAGCGGGGAGCGCTGCGAGCGGTATGCATAGTGCCAGGGCTAGGGCTGTAAGCCGCCTCACTGGAGTCTTGTTCATGGTTCTCCTCGCGTTCAAGCATTGGATGTGGTTTACCCCACATGCTCACAGTATCACCGAAGACTACGGAGAATGTCAGTTATTTGTGAATACTCTGTGAACTCTGGCACACGGGGGTGGTGGCGTCTGCATGCGACGTGGTTGCGGATAACGAACAGTATCGGAAACCGGGGGTAGTGTCCGAAAATGATCGTTTGTGACACACTGCCACGCTTGGGAAACTATCGAGCTGTTTGTCCTGCTGGGCGAGTGTCACAACACTGTGTCATAATCAATGTGTCACCACGTTGTCCGGTGACGGATAATGACGCAGTATTTGATGAAATGAACAACTAGCCTTGTTAGCGTGCGATACTACCGACGATGGGAACTGGGATTGTGGGAGTAGGGACAGTTTGGGTGCGTTCACAGTTTGCTGATGCACGGATGCCACGGACGACGACGATGCTCCGCGTCGTTAGCCTTGCTTTCTCCACGAACTCACCAGGGGGTCGTCGTGGGTGAGGTGTTGGGCTATGCCCGGGTGTCGACGACTGATCAGGATGCCCGACTACAACACGACGCCTTGACAAAGTACGGCTGCGCCCGGGTGTTTACCGACACGGCCTCGGGGACACTGGCCCACCGCGACCAGTTCGTCCGCCTGTCCGAT
>NZ_JBQSYJ010000057.1:0-1388 GCF_052379185.1 Corynebacterium sp. AOP12-C2-36
GGCCCTGGCCGGTACAAGATGAGAGTTACCACACTGACATCTGACCGAACCAGGACCCTACCGTGAACCCTACTGGCAACCTCGTCGCCGACACCATCTGCCGCACCGCAGAAATCGGACTGACCATCACCGACGCCGCTGACGTCGGCGCCCTCACCATCATCAACGCCTCCCCAGTGGACATCTCCGACACATGCCCGGACTGCTCCACCCCAGGGACAAAACGAGATCATGTCCAACGCCGCCTCGTCGACCTCCCGGTCGTGGGGTTCCCCATCCGCCTGCACGTCCGGGTTCCCCGCTTCACGTGCACCAACCCCACCTGCAGCCGGAAGATCTTCCAGGCCTCGCTGCCGTGCGCCGACGATGGAGCGAAAATGACCCACCGGGTCACCCGCTGGATCCTCCAGCGCCTCGCGGTCGACCGAATGAGTGTCACCGCGACGGCCAAGGCTCTCGGGGTGGGCTGGCAGCTGGTCAACAGTGTTGCCGTCACCGCGGCCCGCAGCCTCGTCTACGCTGATCCGGGCCATCTGTCCGGGGTGCGGATCCTCGGGGTTGACGAGCACGTCTGGAAGCACACCCGCCGGCCCGGGGAGCCGTCCTCGATGGTCACGGTGCTGGTGGATCTGACCCCGCTGGTCGACGGGTCCGGCCCGGCCCGGCTGATCGACATGCAGCCTGGCCGCAGTGCACAAGTGCTGAAGAGCTGGCTGAATGAGCGCGAACCGGGCTTTCGGGACGCCGTCGAGGTCGTGACGATGGATGGGTTCACTGGCTACGCCACCGCCGTGGACCAGTCCCTACCCGCGGCGAGGAAAGTCATGGACCCGTTCCACCTCATCCACCTGGCCGCCGACAAGCTCACCGGGTGTCGGCAACGCCTGCAGCGCGAAACGACCGGCCGGCGCGGGCGGAAGAACGATCCACTGTACAAGCACCGGCGGGCCCTGCTGACCAGAACCGATTTCCTCACTGAGCGGCAGAGACAACGCCTGGAGTTGTTGTGGGCCACCGATGACGACTACGTCGCCCTGCAGGTGACCTGGGGGTTCTACCAGGAGTTGATCAGCGCGTACGGGCACCCCAAGAAGCAGGAGGGCCGGAAGTTGATGAGCAAGGTGATCAACGCGTTGCGCAAGGGACTACCGAAGGGACTCGAGGAGTTGGCGCAGTTGGGTCGGACGTTGTGGCGCCGGCGGGATGACATTCTGGCGTTCTTCGACGTCGGCGCGTCGAACGGCCCGGTCGAGGCCATCAATGGACGGTTGGAGCATCTTCGTGGCATCGCCTTGGGGTTCAGGAACCTGGACCACTACATCTTGCGGTCAATGATTCACTCCGGGCAGCTGCAGGACCGGATCAATGCACTCTGAATCACGAAGAGC
>NZ_JBQSYJ010000058.1:0-1332 GCF_052379185.1 Corynebacterium sp. AOP12-C2-36
CCTGGCCCGCACGTCTGGCCCCTGCACCTGGGAGGGTGCGGGGGTCGTCGTGTGCGTGTGCGGTCGGTGAGGGTCCTAGTCGGGTGGGGCTTCGGGTCCGTCGGGCTCTTCTGGGTCGTCGAAGGCGAGGGGTCTGTCCGGGTCGTAGGCCTCGGCCAGCGGGCCGGTGGCACGGGTGGTGTAGCGCGCCCCGCCGGGGCCCTGCCACTCGATGGTGAACCCACCGTCGGTGGTGGAGCACGTCCACACCCCGGCGGTTTTCAACCGGTGGTGCGGGCGGCACAGTTTCTGCCCGTTGCTCGGATGCGTGGCCCCGTCACTGTCGGGGTCGGTGTGGGCGGAGTTGACGATGTGGTCGTTGTCGCACAGGGCGGCCGGCACATCACAGTTGGGGAAGCGGCAGGTCGCGTCCCGGCCTTCGAGGTAGGTCTTGTGCCCGGCGAGGAACGGGTAGCCCTCGGAGGTGGGGTAGTCCTGCGGATCTGTGGGGATCTCGGTGATCTTGCTTGCCTCGCAGGTGCCTTCGAGGCGGTCGGCGGTGGCGGGGTTGAGCCAGCCGACCCCGGCGACGTAGCCGGCGCCGACGCCGTGCACCCCGTCGAGGGTCGCGCGGTAGAGGTGCACGCGGATGTCCATGGACTGCGGGTTGTCGCCGAGTTGGCCGAGCATCACCTGGGCTTTGAGCTGGGAGCGGCTCGGTAGTTCGCTGCGTTGGTCTTCGGGGATGTTCTCCTGCCGCCGGCGGGCGTCGGCGAGCAGGGCGTCGGCCTTCTTGTCGAGGTTGTTGTCGATCGCCGACAGGGTGACCGGGTTGCCGCCGGCGAGGATGAGTGTGGTGCCGCGGCGGGTCAGTGTGGCGGTGTCGTCTTCGGCGTCGGCGGTGTCGTCGGCCAGGTCGGGTTCGGCGTCGAGGATCGCCGCGTCGATGCGGTCGCGCAGCACGGTGAGGGCGACCGGGTTGGCTGCGGTGCACATCCAGTCGGTGATGCTGGCGTGCACGACGGCGTCGAGGCGGGTGAGGAGTTCGGCGTGTTGGCAGGTCGGCACGGTGGTCAGGTGGCGGTGGATGCGTGACCAGATCATGTCGAGGTGGTCGGCGGTGACGACGTCGCAGGTCACGACGGTGGCGAAGAGGTCGGTGTTGCGTGCGGCGAGTTCGCCTGCGTGTGCGAAGCGGATGGCGTCGGCGCGGGTGCGGGCGCGTAGGGCGCGGGCGGTGGCGAGGCGTTCGGTGTCGGCGATGTCGCGGAGGTGGGCGATCAGGACGATTTCGCCGAGGTTGAGGTGGCGTTGGATGTCGTCCATGCTCATCGCGGGTGTGGTGTTGTCGGT
>NZ_JBQSYJ010000059.1:0-1323 GCF_052379185.1 Corynebacterium sp. AOP12-C2-36
GGGCCTGACCCCTGTTTGGTGGACACGGGGAATACGGCATCGTACAGGTGACGAGTCTACACAGCCCTGGCCTCCTCAAACCCCTGCGGAGTGAGATACCCGCACCAGGAATGCCTGCGCACGGTGTTGTAGCGAACACACCAGGCGAAGACCTCCCGACGGCACACCAGCTGGGTGGCGAAACTCTTGAGATCCCGCAGGACCTCGCGCTTGAGCGCGGCGTTGAAGGACTCCGCCAATGCGTTGTCGGCACTCGAACCGACCGTGCCCATCGACTGGGTGGCTTTTAGATCCCGACAGGTTTTCTGGAACGCCCCGCTGGTGTAGACCGACCCGTGGTCGCTGTGGAACACCGCCCCGCCCAGACCACCGCAGTTACCCCGGCGACCAGCAGCCTCACTGATCGCTTCCTGGACCAGGGGCGTGCGCATGTGATCGGCGATGGCGAAACCAACCAACTGCCTCGAGAAGCAGTCAATCACCGTGGCCAGGTACATGTTCGACCCATCGGCGATCGGCAGGTAGGTGATGTCACCGACGTAGAGCTGATTGGGGGCTTCGGCGGTGAAATCACGGTGGACCCGATCGGCGAACACTCGTCGGGACTTCTCGGCGGCGGTGGTTGTGACACGGCGTTTCTTGGTGAACCCTGCCAGCCGGTGAGCGGCCATGAGCCTGGCGACGCGTTTACGATTCACCGGGGCGGCAGCGGCACCACCACCGGCGGCGGGGTCGTTGAGTTCGGCGGTGACCCGCCTGGCGCCGTAGCATCCCCCGGCAGCGTCGAACACGGTGATGACCCGTGCTGCCAGCAGGGCATCCTCGATCAGCCGGGCAGTGCGCCGGGGGCGGGTGGCCTGGTACTTGTAGTACGAGGAACGGTTGATCCCCAACACCTGGCAGAGCCGCTTGACCGGGAACTCGGTGCGGGTGTCGTCAATGAACTGGAAGCGGCTCACCAGGTCATCTCTCCCGCGAAATACTGTGTTGCCCGGCGTAGGATGTCTCGTTCCTGTTGCACGCGGGCCAGTGTTGTCTCCAGCTCGGCGATGCGCCGGGCCTGCGGGGCATCCGGGACGCTCGCGGGGCTGGCGCCTGCGTGGGTGTCGGGGGTGTAGGTCCTGATCCAGGTTTTCAGGGTGTTGCGGTTGATTCCCAGCTCGGCGGCCAGGGCTGTGATCGTCAGCTCCGGTGAGCTGTGGTGAAGCTCGACGGCGTCTAGTTTGAACTGCTCGGAGTAGGTCTTGCGGGGCATTGTGGAACACTACCTTCTCTCCAGCGGCGTGCTGGTTTCAAAGTGTCCACCACAAGGGGGTCAGGCCC
>NZ_JBQSYJ010000060.1:0-1283 GCF_052379185.1 Corynebacterium sp. AOP12-C2-36
CACCGCCGCTTCGTCGAGTTCGCCAACGCCATCCGTAAAGACACCACCATCGGTATCTGCCACGGCGAGGCAGAAGTCGGGAAAACACAGTCCGCCAGACGGTACGCCCACTGGGATGCCCCGGGGACGTTCATCGACGCCTGGGGGCCACGCAGCGAATCGGACCTGGCCATCTACGCGATGGCCCATCGGACCCGGACCATCTTCTACACCCCTGAGGTCCAACCGAAGTACCGCGCGTTGATCAAAGATATCGAGTTCTACCGAAAACGCCTCGACATCTGCATTGAAGAACACCTCATCAACACCGGAAAGGTCAGCAAAATAAACCCGAGGACTCCCCGAGCCACAGAGTTGATCATCATCGATGAGGCCGAACGATTGCCTCCCACCGCACTGGAGATGCTTCGCGACATCCATGATCGTGACGGTGTGGCGATCATGTTCATCGGCATGCCCGGCATCGACCAGCGCTTCCGGCACTACCCCCAGTTGTTCAGCCGGCTGGGCTTCTCGCATCGCTACCGTGCCCTGGGCAAAGACGAGCTGCTGTTCGTGCTGAATCGGCATTACAAGCGCCTGGGCAGCGAATCGGACCCGGAGGACTTCACGGATGCCCAGGCCATCGCCGCGATCGAGCGGCTGACCCGCGGCAACTTCCGCGTGGTCGAGCGATTGTTCCCCCAGATCAAGCGGGTGTTGAAGATCAACGAGTTGGAGACCATCACCGACGATGTCATCGAAGCCGCCGCCAGCACCCTGGTCCTCGGACGATAACGGAACAACTGACGCCTAGGGCTGAAAAGGTAAGTGTGGTTCATCCCGTAATCACCTTCGCCTTACAGGCGTGGCTAGTGTCGCACCAGGCCTTCAACCTGAACTGGAGGAACATGCCCCGACTGTGGACGTTCGATGAACAGGCTCATGCCTACGTCTACCAGCCCGCTCCGAGGTAGAGAGGCGATTTGCTCGAACGGTACCCACGTGGGCGTTGCAGTATCCCCCGAGGGCTCAGGGCGCAGTTCGCTGTCCCGCATAGCAATCTCGTAGAAGATCCCGATGTTGTGGTGAGGTGCACCCCGAATCGCCTCGCCCTTCGGTATCACCCGGGAATCAAGGCCCAACAGCTGAACAACCCGTGAAGTGGCGCCAGTCTCCTCTTCGACCTCGCGGACCACCGTGTCCAGAGGGTCCTCGAATCGCTTGACGCCACCGCCAGGCAACGTCCACACCTTGCTGTGATCGTCGGGGGCAGCGACGGCTACTAGCAACACCTCGTCGTT
>NZ_JBQSYJ010000061.1:0-1235 GCF_052379185.1 Corynebacterium sp. AOP12-C2-36
CAGCTCGACTACCACCAGCTCAACGCACTGCTCAACCTGTACGACGGTAACGGCCAGATCCAGTTCGACAAGGACCGCGAGGCCGCCAACCAGTACTTCCTGCAGCACGTCAACCAGAACACCGTCTACTTCCACGACCTGGAGGAGAAAATCGGGTACCTGGTCGAGAACAAGTACTACGACCCGGAGGTGCTCGACCAGTACGAGTTCGCCGACGTCAAGGCGCTGTTCAAGCGCGCCTACTCCCACAAGTTCCGGTTCAAGACCTTCCTCGGGGCGTTCAAGTACTACACGTCCTACACGCTGAAGACCTTCGACGGACGCCGCTACCTGGAGCGCTACGAGGACCGGGTGTGCATGGTCGCCCTCGGGCTCGCTGACGGCGACATCGAGCTGGCCGGCAACCTCGTCGACGAGATCATCGCCGGTACGTTCCAGCCGGCCACCCCGACGTTCCTGAACATCGGCAAGGCCCAGCGCGGCGAGCCGGTGTCCTGCTTCCTGCTGCGCATCGAGGACAACATGGAGTCCATCGGGCGCTCCATCAACTCCGCCCTGCAGCTGTCCAAGCGCGGCGGCGGTGTGGCGCTGCTGCTGAGCAACCTGCGTGAGACCGGTGCGCCGATCAAGCACATCGAGAACCAGAGCTCCGGCGTGATCCCGGTGATGAAGCTGCTGGAGGACTCCTTCTCCTACGCCAACCAGCTCGGTGCCCGCCAGGGTGCCGGCGCGGTGTACCTCAACGCCCACCACCCGGACATCATGAAGTTCCTGGACACCAAGCGGGAGAACGCGGACGAGAAGATCCGCATCAAGACCCTCTCGCTGGGCGTGGTCATCCCGGACATCACCTTCGAGCTGGCCAAGCGCAACGACGACATGTACCTGTTCTCCCCGTACGACGTGGAGCGCATCTACGGCCGTCCCTTCGCCGACATCTCCGTGACCGAGCACTACGAGGAGATGATCGAGGACCCGCGGATCCGCAAGCGCAAGATCAACGCGCGCCAGTTCTTCCAGACGCTGGCGGAGATCCAGTTCGAGTCCGGCTACCCGTACATCATGTTCGAGGACACGGTGAACAAGGCGAACCCCATCGAGGGGCGCATCACCCACTCCAACCTGTGCTCGGAGATCCTGCAGGTCTCGACCCCCAGCGAGTTCAACGAGGACCTGACCTACTCCGAGGTCGGCGAGGACATCTCCTGCAACCTCGGTTCACTCAACATCGCCGC
>NZ_JBQSYJ010000062.1:0-1218 GCF_052379185.1 Corynebacterium sp. AOP12-C2-36
TTCTTTGGTGACGATGAAGTCGCGGCTCATGGTGACAGGTCCTCTTCATAGGTCCGCAGGCGAGACGTACGCCCACGCGGGAATGGCGTTTCGGTGTTTGCATCGGGGTTCACAGGGAAAAGGGCTGCTGGGCGTGCCTCGTGGGTGGGGATGCGCTCGTTGATTCCGGCACGTAGTTGACGCCGTCGGCGTCGACGAGCGGCCTGGATATCTGCCAGGCTGTAGCGCTGGTTGGGGTGGTCTTCATCCACGGCGACGCACAGCAACGTGTCGTGGTCGTAGACCCGGATCTCGGAGAGATCCCGCGGGTCGTAGCGGATGGTGACGTCATGGCCGACAAAAGGTGCCAGGGTCGGGCTGATGTAGCGCTGGCCTTGGAAGTGGATGCCGTCTCGCTGCACCCGGCGGTGGGTGGAGACCCGCAGCAGGAGCCCGTCGAGTTCTTCCAAGTTTTCCGGCATCCTGGGAATCCATCCCTGTCCGATCCACGCGGCCTTCGGGCTGGTGTTGATCGAAGAATGGGTGCGCTGGTTGTAGCTGCTGATGAACTCACCGACGGCGGTATCCAGGCTCGTCAGGTCCAGGACCGGGTGTGGGTTGCGGACGCCGGGGGCGAGGTGGCCGGGCAGGGTGGTGAGAAGTTCGGTGTTGACGGTGCTGAAGAACCTTTCGATCTTGCCGCGGCCCTGCGGATGGGCGATGGTTGAATGGATGATCCGGATCTTCAGCGCTGTCGTGGTGTATGTGATGTGGCCACTGGTGAAGTCGGAGCCGTGATCGACATAGAGGACGTCGGGAATACCGCACATTGCCCAGGTGGGGTCTGTTTTTCGCCAGATAGCCTGGCGTAGTGCTAGGGCGGTGTTCATCGCCGAGGGGGAGGTGGTGGTGACCATGTAGCCGCACACTGCCCGGGAGTAGTCGTCGATGATGATGGTGAGCCAGGGGCGAGTCGGGGTGCCGACCGGGTTCTGGATGAGGATGTCGAGTTGGGTGTGATCGGCCTGCCAGATGGCGTTGGGGCGTTTAGCCCGGTGCCGGTAGACCAGTTCGTGTCGATCCCGGTAGGACGTCGGGCCCTCCAAGGCGAGGGTGACCATCGCCGGGTCAAGAGCTTGGATGATGCTACGCACGGTGGCGTAGCTGGGTGGATTCAGCGATAGGTGTTGTGCTCGGGAGTCCACCAGGCGATGCAGGGCGGCCATCGATGGCCGTGGT
>NZ_JBQSYJ010000063.1:0-1218 GCF_052379185.1 Corynebacterium sp. AOP12-C2-36
CTCTTTGGTGACGATGAAGTCGCGGCTCATGGTGACAGGTCCTCTTCATAGGTCCGCAGGCGAGACGTACGCCCACGCGGGAATGGCGTTTCGGTGTTTGCATCGGGGTTCACAGGGGCACGGTCTGTTGGGCGTGCTTCGTGGGTGGGGATGCGCTCATTGATTCCGGCACGTAGTTGACGTCGTCGGCGTCGACGAGCGGCCTGGATATCTGCAAGGCTGTAGCGCTGGTTGGGGTGGTCTTCATCCACGGCGACGCACAGCAACGTGTCGTGGTCGTACACCCGGATCTCGGAGAGATCCCGCGGGTCGTAGCGGATGGTGACGTCATGGCCGACAAAAGGTGCCAGGGTCGGGCTGATGTAGCGCTGGCCTTGGAAGTGTATGCCGTCGCGCTGCACCCGGCGGTGGGTGGAGACCCGCAGCAGGAGCCCGTCGAGTTCTTCCAGGTTCTCCGGCATCCTGGGAATCCATCCCTGTCCGATCCACGCGGCCTTCGGGCTGGTGTTGATCGAAGAGTGAGTGCGCTGGTTGTAGCTGCTGATGAACTCACCGACGGCGGTATCCAGGCTCGTCAGGTCCAGTACGGGGTGTGGGTTTCGGACGCCGGGGGCAAGGTGACCGGGCAGGGTGGTGAGAAGTTCGGTGTTGACGGTGCTGAAGAACCGCTCGACCTTGCCACGGCCCTGCGGACGAGCGATGGTCGAATGAATGATCCGGATCTTCAACGCTGTCGTGGTGTATGCGATGTGGCCACTGGTGAAATCGGAGCCGTGATCGACGTAGAGGACGTCGGGAATACCGCACATCGCCCAGGTGGGGTCTGTTTTCCGCCAGATAGCCTGGCGTAGTGCCAGGGCGGTGTTCATCGCCGAGGGCGCGGTGATGGTGACCATGTAGCCGCACACTGCCCGGGAGTAGTCGTCGATGATGATGGTGAGCCAGGGGCGAGTCGGCGTGCCGTCCGGGTTCTGGATGAGGATGTCGAGCTGGGTGTGATCGGCCTGCCAGATGGCATTGGGACATTCAGCCCGGTGCCGGTAGACCAGTTCGTGTCGATCCCGGTAGGACGCCGGGCCCTCCAAGGCGAGGGTGACCATCGCCGGGTCAAGAGCTTGGATGATGCTGCGCACCGTGGCGTAGCTGGGTGGATTCACCGATAGGTGTTGTGCTCGGGAGTCCACCAGGCGATGCAGGGCGGCCATCGATGGCCGTGGC
>NZ_JBQSYJ010000064.1:0-1178 GCF_052379185.1 Corynebacterium sp. AOP12-C2-36
TCCACTTTGCAACAGCACCCCCCGGGCGATGTCATCGTCCAGGCCGGCCAGCATATTGAGCGCGGAAAACACTTCGGCGTTGCGGTCCACCGCACGTAGAGTGTGGCCCATCGTGCGGGCGGTGTTGGCGATGATGACCGCGTCCCCGGGCGTCCGTTTCTGGCTTGTCCGGGATACAGGTCCGCGGCCTTTCTCATCGCCGGGCCGGGCAGGTAGGTCACGCTACAGTGGCAGGCCCAGGCTACGACGATGGATAGGGCACCGATGGTGTTGGGCTGGTCGTCGATCGACAGCACATTGCCATGGGTTTTTTGAACTGGTCGAACACCTCAATGAGGTGGGATTTCTCCAGTGCTAAGGCTTTGTCCTAGATCTTGAGGTCGTCTGTTGCTATTGCACAGCCGTGGTGGGCGGTTTGGCCGACATCGAGTCCGAGGTAGACGTCGTAGATGGTGATGTCTTCCATGTTCGTCCTCTCCCTGGGGAGGTTGGTATGGGATTGTGGTGGAAGGTCACTGTGGTGGTCGGGCACTCGGTACGGACACCCGCATTACGAGGAGACTTCACGGAGACATTGCTGTGAGCCGTGTCCCTATTAGCCGTCAGCCTATGTCCTGGTACCTCGGCGGCAACACCTCCGGATCATTGTGTAGAACAACAGGGCGAATCAGCCATACCAAGGCCAGTGACTTGTCCCCGAGGATAGGGGGACACGATCAAGGTAACGGGGGGGAAGGATGGTCCTTTCTACAAACACCGCAGGAGCCTGCTGACCAGAACGGACTATCCCACCCCCTGCAGAAACAACGCCTGGACCTGCTGTGGAAATGCAGACGACGACTACGTCGTTCTGTAGGCCACCTGGCGGTTCTACCGGGTCCTGAACGCTGCACATAGTCACACGGCCAAGCCCCGGGGCAAGAAGCTGATGTGCGGGGTGATCAACACGCGGCGAAAGGGACTGCCTGCAGGCCTGGAGGAACTAGCGCAGCTGGTTAGGACTTTGTGGCGGCGTCGGGAGGATGTGCTGGCGTACTTCGACATCGGCGCGTCCAACGGGCCAGTCGAAGCCATCAACGGCCGGTTGGAGCATCTGCGTGGCATCGCCTTGGGCTTCAGGAATCTGGACCACGACCTCTTGCGGTTACTGATTCACTCGGGACAGCTGTAGAGCAGGA
>NZ_JBQSYJ010000065.1:0-1139 GCF_052379185.1 Corynebacterium sp. AOP12-C2-36
CGGTAAGTGATCCGTTCTCCCCGTCCAACGGCTCCTGGCCCAGATACAACTCGCTGAGCGGATCGTACTTCGCGTTCTCCTCGATGTACTCGAACCCGTTGTTCCTGTTCTCCAGGGCAACCGGACGCAGCTTGTGCAGGTCCTCGACGGACATCTTGGTGATGTCCACCCATACCTCCTCATTCTCCCGGAGTTCCTTGTAGGGGTCCTTCTCGGTGTACTGCGGGTACTCCAGTTTTACCCACTGGCGGGGGTACAGCTGCGGAATCTGGTCGACAACGCAATCCTTGAACTGCGTCCAGTTACCACGCACCTCCGCAGGGAGTTTCTCGTTAATCGTCTCCGCCGGGGAGTACGACCAGAACGCCTGATACAGCTCCGCATTCGCAGCTCCTGTTTCCTCGTCAACAACAGAAATCAGCGAGCGTCCTGGAGTCTTACGACTGATCGTCCCACCGATGCGGGTAACCTTTCCCTGAATCTCCTCCGGGAACGCCTTCCGCACTGTCATCGGTGCGGGCTTGCCCGCGCTGGCCACGGCGATGAACATGTCCTGCCAGTCCGAGGGAACCGTGTCTGCCTTCATGTCCTGGGTAGCTAGAAGGACGTTTACTCGGAACTCACGCCCGACCTTAAGGATGTTGACCAGGTCGTTGTCGATCAGCTGCATTTCCTTTGGCTTCAGCATCGACTTCATCTGAGAGCGCACCGAGGCCCACTCATCGAGGACCAGGAGAATCGGCGTCAGTTCGTCACGCCACGAGTTGTCGCCCTGTTTCGCCGACGCCGACGCCGTACGCCGGCGACTCTGCAGGATCTGAGCAACCATGTGAATGACGATGATGTGCTCATGCAGCGTGGTGCTGATCGCGGAGAAGTTAGGAACGCGGAAGAATGAGGCGTAGTCGGTGTTCTTTCCGTCCACCGCGAAAATTCGGTACCCGAATGCCAGGTACTGCATGATCTCCGCTCGGGCGCTCACTGACTTACCGCCGCCGGTCGAGCCGGTGAGTTCACGGTGGGGGAACAGCTTGGGCGGAAACGCGATGGGACCGCTGGCGCCCAGACCGACAGTGATGGCGATGTTGTCGAAGTTTCGGGCCGCCTCTTCCCGGGACCGAACGTCCGGCCAAATCTCG
>NZ_JBQSYJ010000066.1:0-1103 GCF_052379185.1 Corynebacterium sp. AOP12-C2-36
CCGGTGCGGATGTCCTGGATCGGGTCACCGGTCCACTCCATCGCCAGTTTCTTGGCGATATACATGTCGAAGCCGTGCTCGACCACGGCGTCCGCCAGTCCCTGCTTCGAGCCGAAGAAGTGGTAGGCGGTGGGCAGCTTGACTCCCACGGTGTCGCACACCGCCCGCAGCGAGAAGTCCTCGCCGGGCGAGCGGGCGATCATGTCCGCGGCAGCGGCGATCAACTTTTCTCTCGTTCCTGTCGACGCGTCCCTGCTCATTCTGCTACCGTAGCGTACGTATCGCCGATACGGCGCAACATATCTCTGATATGTTCATCCGTGAAGTCCACGAGAAAGGAAGACAGCATGACTGAGCACACGCTCAAGGGAAAGAACGTCCTGATCGCCGGAGGCGGCAAGAATCTCGGAGGCCTGGTGGCGCGCCAGTCCGCGGCTGCCGGAGCCAACGTGGCGATCCACTACAATTCCGATGCCAGTCGACCGGATGCCGAGGACACCCTCGCCGCTGTGCAGGCTGAAGACGTCCAGGGTGCGATCTTCCAAGGCGACCTGACCGCACCGCAGAACGTCGCAGCCCTGTTCGACGAGGCCGAGAAGACGTTCGGCAAGATCGACATCGCCATCAACACCGCCGGCAAGGTGCTGCGCAAGCCCATCGTCGAGACCGCCGAGGACGAGTACGACTCGATGTTCGACATCAATTCCAAGGCTGCGTACTTCTTCATCAAGGAGGCAGGCAAGCATCTTTCCGACGATGGCAAGATCATCACCGTGGTCACTGCCTTGTTGGCCGCCTTCACCGACGGCTACTCCACCTACGCCGGCGGCAAGGCCCCGGTGGAGCACTTCACCCGTGCGGCGTCCAAGGAGTTCGCCGACCGTGGCATCTCGGTCAACGCCGTGGCCCCCGGCCCGATGGACACGCCGTTCTTCTACGGCCAGGAAACGCCGGAACGAGTCGAGTTCCACAAGTCCCAGGCCATGGGCAATCAGCTCACCCAGATCGAGGACATCGCGCCGATCATCAGGTTCCTGGCGACTGACGGCTGGTGGATCACCGGTCAGACGATCTTCGCCAACGGTGGCTACACCACACGCTAA
>NZ_JBQSYJ010000067.1:0-996 GCF_052379185.1 Corynebacterium sp. AOP12-C2-36
ACGCACTCTACAACGAGAAGAGCCGTGAAAGCGCTCCTTTGCGGGATCTGTTGCGGCGAAGTTCCGGATCTCGGTTGAGGGACTGATAACCCTGAAAGATTCCGGAGTCTCCGATACGGGAGCGACGAACGGGACTGTCGATGCCGGCCACGGTGGGTAGCTGGATGGGGGCACTACCAGAACATGTTGCCCGTCGTTGGGGCAGGCACTCGACGTTCTGGGGCCCCTAGGTATACGGCCAGCAGATCGCCGAACTCTTCGCGGGGGCAGTCCACGAGATTCCGGAACTTCAGCTTTGCTGTCGGACGCTCGCCCTCCCCGCCGCTGTAACTGATCGTCACAACCGGACCGCCGGCACTGCCGTTGGTACTCGCGTACTCCACCATCGTTGCGTCCGAGTATTCTCTGACCCACACATCTTTTCCGAAGTACGTCCATGACCACACGACGTGGTTCTGTGACACCGTGCACCACAGCCCGACCGGGATAAACAAAACCGTAAATATCAGGAGTGCCAAGCACAGAGCACCGAGTAGCGTGTAGTGCAGTTCCCACGTCGGTCGATCAGGGAAGAACGAATGATCGAACAATCCTGCAAGCGTTATTGAAGTAAGTAACGGGACAATTGGGCCAATCACCAGAACGCAGGCCTTCCAAGATGAAGCCATCCTTAGACCTGACGAAGCACTGTCAACTCTGGTGAAATAGCGCCCTAGCCTTTCGGGAAAGTGTGCCGGCTCAGTCCCA
Source organism: Corynebacterium sp. AOP12-C2-36 (assembly GCF_052379185.1). Lineage (NCBI taxonomy): Bacteria > Bacillati > Actinomycetota > Actinomycetes > Mycobacteriales > Corynebacteriaceae > Corynebacterium > Corynebacterium sp. AOP12-C2-36. The sequence goes on from NZ_JBQSYJ010000067.1 coordinate 748, forward strand.
GGTAGCAGAATCGACGAGATTCCGAGAGTGAACAGGGTGCTGATGGCCGTCGCCATTACGCCGCTTCCCGCTTTATACTGGTACCCGTACCAGGTCATAGGCACGGCTATGATCGTAAAAGCGAGTATTCGGATCTTCCAGTTGGGTATGACAGCTACTGCCCTCCCGGACGGCTACACAAAACGGCTCTTCGTGATTCGGAGTGCGTAGCTGCCGGCGGGGCGGGATCGGTGTGGCACAACATATAGA
>NZ_JBQSYJ010000068.1:0-900 GCF_052379185.1 Corynebacterium sp. AOP12-C2-36
TGGCCTTACCCGCAAATCGTGGACAGGTAACTAAGCTGCTTCGAGTTCCTCAGCAGCCGGTTTATTGAACAGATTCATCTCGAACTCCACCGGCGGAACGTAACCAAGTGCAGAATGCAGACGCCGACGGTTGTAGACCACCTCAATCCACCGGGCGACAGCCTGCCGAGCCTCAGCCCGGGTGGACCAGGTGTACCTGTCATAGAACTCGGTCTTCAACGTGGCCCACACACTTTCGGCCATCGCGTTGTCCCAGCACACCCCGGTCCGGCCCATTGACTGCAGTACCTGCAGTTCCTGGCACACACGGCGCATCTGTTCACTGGTGAACTGGCACCCGCGATCAGCGTGGAACACCAGGTCAGAAGGAAGATCACCACGCAGCGTGTGGGCCATGCGCAGGGCCCGTTCCACCAGGTCGGTGTGCATGTGGGTGTCCATCGCCCAGCCAATGATCCGTCGGGAATGTCCGTCGGTGACCGCAGCGAGGTACACCCAGCCTTCACCGGTGCGAAGGTAGGTGATGTCGGAAATCCAGCACCGATCAAGTCCACCCTGGTCCCAGCTACGTCGTGCCCGGTCAGGGATCGCGTGGGTGTCGACACCAGGCAGCGTTGTCACCGGGGAGAACTTCTTGGGGCTGATACCCTCAAGGCCCTGACGGGCCATGGATCTCGCCACGGTCTTCACATCAACCTGCGTTCCCTCCCGGGCCAGCTGGGCATGCACCCTGGGAGCACCGTAGACGTCGTCAGATCCGGTGAAGACCGCACGGACCTTCACGTCGAGGTCGTCGCGTTCACGACGCTGTGGGCCAGGCTGCCCGGCCTGTTGTGCTGCCCAGGCGTAGAACCCAGACCGGGACACGTTCAGTAGGCGTGCCATACGCTTGACCTCGTA
>NZ_JBQSYJ010000069.1:0-899 GCF_052379185.1 Corynebacterium sp. AOP12-C2-36
TGACTTGGCTCACGTTTCGGTGTTGTCACGTCATCTAAGTCCGTGACCTGCGGGGCTTCGGCGGAATTCGGCGAAAAACCGTACTAAACAGTCAGTCCTGGACCGGTAGACTCCTGAACATGCAGCCCAGGATCCGCACCGTGACCACCGCCTCCGGGGCTACTGCGGTGCAGATCATCTACTCCTACGCTGGTGGTGCGACCTCGATGGAACACCTCGGCTCAGCCCACACCGACGCCGAACTTGCCGCGCTGAAGGCCGAAGCCGCCCGACGACTCCAGGGCAACCAGCTCGAACTCGGCCTGGATCTCGACGTCACCGACATCCCAGCAGTCCGTGGGACAGGCACCGAAGAGCAACCGTGGGAGGTCACCGCACAACGCTCCGGCTACCTGCTCGACGCGATCGACACCGCCTATAGGGCAATCGGCCTGGACGTTGCTGCCGACAATGATGACGTGTTCGCTGGCCTGGTCACCGCCCGGATCCTGCAGCCAGGCTCGAAGTACGACTCCATCCGTGTGCTGGCCGAAGCCGGAGCAACCTCGGCGAGTTACTCGACGATTAAGCGCCGACTGCCTCGCTACGCCACTGACGAGTTCCGCGACGCGGTCACCGCCGTGTGCGCTGATCATGCGGGCATCGGGCCGACGTCACTGGTGCTCTACGACGTAACCACCCTCTACTGGGAAGCTGACGAAGGTGACGGGTTCCGTGAGCCCGGGTTCAGTAAGGAGCGCCGGATTGATCCGCAGATCACCGTCGGCATGCTCACTGACGTGAACGGGTTCCCACTGCGCATCCAGGCTTTTGAAGGGAACAGGGCGGAAACGAAGACGTTCCTTCCCTCGGTGGAAGCGTTCATGGACACCTACGACCTGCATGACGTCACCGTCGTC
>NZ_JBQSYJ010000070.1:0-897 GCF_052379185.1 Corynebacterium sp. AOP12-C2-36
GCCCGGTTCCAGTTCTCCACATCCCGCAACACCGGCACAGGCACACCCGCCGGCAGATTCGGTACGACATTGAGCGCACAGAAGACCATCGAGTCACGGTCAACCGTGGGAAGCGCCCCAGACACGACAATCTTCGCCCCCGGAGCCACCGCCCGGATCTTCGACGCTGCCGCACGCATATCCGACAGGTACGCGTTGCGCACAGCACCCGGATCAAGAATGTTCACCCCATCGAGCACACCGAATCCACCGTAGTTGTTCATCCCGGCTGCCAAGACCACACTGCGGGTGCCCCGGTGCACATCACCGGCAGCAATCGCCCGGTCAATGCGCCCCAGCATGGACCGTGACGTATTGCCCGCACACGACCAGTCCGCCAGCGGTGCCCCAGTACGTGCGCCCAGCTGACGCGGCCAGTTGTTCGGAGCCTGCAGACATCCACCGGTCTGCGGGTAACCGTCCGTCATGCCCGGCACCATGCGCAACGTGTTTCGAAGCTGATCGGGATTCGCCGTGAAAGAGTCACCGAAGGTGACGATGTTGCCACTCGGCGCCGCAGCGGCAGCAGGCGCTACCGCCACTGCCCCACCTGTCACCGCAATAGTTGCTGTGACAGCGGCAGTGATGGTGACAAGCAAGCTTTGTGCTCGTGCTCGGATACCCATGTTGTTCTCCTCTGGCCCTCTGGGCTCTCTTCGGTCCGGTCGCGGGTCAGCGCGACATCCGCAGGTGAGACCTGGTCAGGTTTCACCGGTTGTTACTGACGTAGGTTGTCAACCTCCGCCTGCCCATCGGGCACTGAGCGCACAACGTTACCGGGACCTGCCGGCACCTTCGTGTCCGTGGCGGTACCCAGGCTCATTACCCCGCCGGGTGTTCACCCCCGAAAGGAGTTAC
>NZ_JBQSYJ010000071.1:0-849 GCF_052379185.1 Corynebacterium sp. AOP12-C2-36
GAACCCCGCCGAAAGGTCTGGAATGAGCGACGCTGACAGGTCTCCGCGCAACGACCGTGGAGACGCCCCCCGTCACGGCGGTCGGCACCACCGCCGCGACGAGGTGGCCCCACGGGCCGAGAGGCCCCGTCAGACCGGACAGTCCAGCCAGACCGGGCCGGACGGCCAGCCGCGGCGGGCCCGTCACAGCCGGCCCTCCAACGGCAGGCAGACCGAGGGCACCAATGCAGGACGCTCCTCGCGCACCGTCGCCGGTGCCGCCACCGGCACGGCCGCGGCCGGGCACCGCCAGCTCGGTTCGACACCGGTCAAGGTGGTTCTCGCCCTACTGTCGGCGATCATGCTCGCTGGCGGCAGCTACGCCTACGCCTCCTTCGGCAGCCTCGGCAGCGACATCAGCCAGGCCGGCGGCCTCGGGCTGGGCAGCCAGTCCGACGGCGCCACGGACATCCTGCTGGTCGGCATCGACTCGCGCACCAACGCCCGCGGCGAGCCCCTGACCCAGGAGCAGATCGACATGCTGCGCGCCGGCGAGGAGGCGACGACCAGTACCGACACCATCATCCTCATCCGCGTGCCGGACGACGGATCCTCCGCCACCGCCGTGTCCCTGCCGCGCGACACCTACGTCGACGGCGGCGAGGAGCTCGGCAACCAGAAGATCAACGCGATCTACGGACAGACGAAGTACTACAAGACCCAGGAACTCCAGGACGAGGCCGCCGCGGCCGGCGAGACCCCCGACGAGCAGAAGATCGAGAACGAGTCCTCCCACGCGGGCCGCGAGGCTCTCATCGGGACCGTCGCCGACGTGACCGGCATCGAGGTCGACCACTACGCCGAGGTCGG
>NZ_JBQSYJ010000072.1:0-825 GCF_052379185.1 Corynebacterium sp. AOP12-C2-36
AAAACCTGGGTCGCTAGGTTTCAGAGGCTCACTCTTCTGCTTGTCGGGGTCGGCCAGGATCGGCAGTACGCTCGTGCGGTCCGGGTCGACGACCTGCACCAGTTCGCCGGTCTCGTTGTCGACCTCGTAGTAGGTCTCCACCGGTCGGCCGAGCGCGTCATAAGCCCACGGGGCTTTGACATGCTCAACGACGTTGCCGTCGGCGTCGAGGACATCGACACTGCCGTCCGGGTTTTTCACCATCTGCCCACCGGCGGGCACGTCCATGTCGAAACGGTGCTCGCGTGGGGAGTCTGGGCCTTCCAACAGGATCAGGGACTGCTCACGACCATTGCCCCAGTTGATGTCACCGCGGTGGGCGCCGTCGCGACGCCGCCCCCGCGCAGCACGTTGGGCTAACAGTGCTCCGACACCACCGGCGGTGGCACCTCCGGCACCCAACGGGCCGACCGGCAGGTCACCACCACTGCCGCCCTGATCACCGTCACCGCCAGTACCGTTGGCGCCGTTGGCGCCGTTGGCGGCGTGGTCACCGGAGGTTCCGGCCGGGGCTGCTTCGGACGTCGGGGTTGTATCGGTGTCGTCGGCACTCTCGGCGCGGGCGGTGTCGGGGTCGGTGAGTTGGCGGCCTTCCAGGCCGTCCCGACGGGTTGTCGAGGTCACCCCGGAGTCGGTGTCGGTGGTGAGAACCTCACCGGTGGCGGTGCCGTCGTCGGCGACCACCGCCGGGCCGTCGGGTGTGTCCACGACCCGGACCTGCCGGGAGTCGCCGTTGTCGTCGGTGACGGTGGTGTTCCAGGGGATGACCTGGCGCACGTTCGACCG
>NZ_JBQSYJ010000073.1:0-819 GCF_052379185.1 Corynebacterium sp. AOP12-C2-36
GTGCCCGGACGCCGATCGAGAAGGCGGTCCACAACCCTGTAGCCCTGATCTCTCAGGCGTCTGCGAAGGCCTTCGCCACGATCACCACATCCGCGTTCGCCCGTCCGAAGGCGAACATCCTGCCTTGGCCTTTGCGCAGCGCATGCATCGCCTCCATACCCTGCAGTGTCCTGTACGCCGACACCGGATTCTTGAACCCGCCACCCTTGGGGCCCAGGATCCGTTTCAACCTGCCATGATCACCCTCAATCACGTTGTTGAGGTACTTCACCTGCCGGTGTTGCACTGTCTTCGACAGTTTCTTCCTGTCGATCAGCGCCGCTATCGCCGCTGTGTAGGTGGGTGCTTTGTCGGTGCAGATCACTCGGGGACCACCATCAGGGCCGCGGTGACCAGAACCACGCAGCGCTTTTCCCAGAAACCTCGTTGCCGCTTGCGTGTTGCGGCGGGTGGACATGTAGAAGTCGAGAGTCCGGCCGTCCTTGGTCACCGCACGGTAGAGATAGCACCACTTCCCACCCACCCGGATGTAGGTCTCATCCACCCGCCAGGAATCCGCGAACCAGGACGAGGTCTGGCGGTACCAACGGGTACGTTTATCCAGTTCGGGACCGTACTTTTGCACCCAGCGGTAGATGGTGGTGTGATCCACCGGCACACCGCGTTCGGTCAGCATCTCCTCGAGATCCCGGTAGGACACCCCATACCGGCAGTACCATCGCACCGCCCACAGGATCACGTCTTTCGGGTAGTGGCGACCGGAGAAGATGCTCATGAGACCTGATCCTCACGTGCCATCCCCAACTTTGCAACAGCACC
>NZ_JBQSYJ010000074.1:0-776 GCF_052379185.1 Corynebacterium sp. AOP12-C2-36
GCCGACGCCGGGATGATCAGTGAGGCCAACCGGCGGGACCTGGACGCCGCCGGCCTGTCATATGTCCTGGGTGGCAAGACCAGGGAGTTGCCGTACCCGATCTGGAAGTGGCGCAACGACCATCCCGGGGTCGAGTACACCCACGATCAGATCTGGGTCAGCCGGGATCCCGGCGACCCGGCCAAGGGGATCCGACCGTCACGGACGATCTACCACTACTCCGCCGACCGAGCCCGCCGGACCGTCAAGGGGATTGACGAGTCACTGCGCAAGGCCCGCAACATCGCAGAAGGAAAGACCCCGGTCAAGCGCAACCGGTACGTGAAAATGGGAAAGACGACCAAGGAAGTCAACCTCGAACTCGCTTCCCAGCACCGCGAGCTGGCAGGGATCAAAGCCTACGTGACCAGCAGGTTGGATGAGGATCCGATGGTGATCATCGGCTATTACCGGCGGTTGTTTCAGATTGAGCGGTCATTCCGGATGGCGAAGTCGGATCTGAAGGCCCGACCGATCTTCCACACGCTCAAGCAGTCGATTGATGCTCACCTGACGGTGGTGATGGCGGCGTTGGCGGTGGGTCGTTGGCTGGAGTCGGCATCGGGGTGGTCGTTGAAGAAACTGGTGCAGACGCTGCGTGGTTACCGGGAGATGCGGATCAATGTCGGCGGGCACGAGGCGGTCGCGGCAGTGCCGCTACCGCCGGAGTTAGTAGAAATCGTGAGCGATATTCGGCGCCGTGCCGTGGGAACACCGTACTAATCTGAGCCAAGTCA
>NZ_JBQSYJ010000075.1:0-747 GCF_052379185.1 Corynebacterium sp. AOP12-C2-36
CGACCGTCCTTGGTCACCACTCGGTAGAGGTAGCACCACTTTCCGCCGACCCGGATGTAGGTTTCATCCACGCTTCAGGAAACAGAGACCAACAGCGAGGTTTGGCGGTACCGGCGGGCACGTTTATCCAGTTCCGGGCTGTACTTCTGCACCCAGAGGTAGATGGTGGTGTGATCCACCGGAACTCCACGCTCGCTCAGCATCTCCTCCAGGTCGCGCTAGAGCACCTCGTAGCGGCAGTACCACCTCACCGCCTGCAGGATGACCTCTTGGGGGGGGGGAGTGGCGCCCGGAGAAGATGCTCATGATCCCTGATCCTCACGTGCCATCCCCAACTTTGCAACAGCATCGCCACGCTGCCGTGGTCGGAGTGGAACACCGCTCCAGCCAGACTCCCGCGCTAGCCGCCGCAGCCTTCATCGCGTCGACAGCCAGGGATGTGCGCATATAGTCGGCGATCGTGAAGCCGAGGAGGCGTCGGGAGAAGCAGTCGATGACCGTGGCCAGGTACATGTTCACCCCGTCGGATATCGGCAGGTAGGTGATATCACCGACGTAGACCTTGTTGGCCGCTCGGCGGTGGATCTCAGTGACTCGCCTTCGGTGGACTCGTAGAGGGCGACGGCGTCACGCTTGAACTGCTCCGAGTAGGTCTTCAGGGGCATGGTGGGACACTACCTTTCTTCCCCCGCGCGTCGCCGGGGTCAGGGTGTCTACCACACGGGGGTCAGGCCCTAGAGCTCCCGA
>NZ_JBQSYJ010000076.1:0-726 GCF_052379185.1 Corynebacterium sp. AOP12-C2-36
CTTTCGACTCAACTCCTACATCTCCTCGAAAGGGCACTCCACGATGGCCACCAGCCCCCATCATATCGACCCGTCCACCTACCTCGACGACCTGCTCACCCAAGCCTCCCCGGATCTGATGCGCCAGATGCTGCAGAGCTTCATCAACCAGATTCTGTCCACCCAGGCCGACCAGATCTGCGGCGCGGACTACGCCACCACCAGCCAGGCGCGCACCAACACCCGCAATGGCTACCGACACCGCGACCTCGACACCCGCGTCGGCACCGTCGACGTCGCCGTACCCAAACTCCGCTCCGGCTCGTTCTTCCCTGACTGGCTGCTGGAACGACGAAGCCGGGCCGAACGAGCCTTGAGCACCGTCATCGCGACCTGCTATCTCAAGGGTGTGTCCACCCGCAGGATGAACGACCTGGTCGCCAGCCTGGGGATCACCAACCTGTCGAAATCGCAGGTATCCGACATGGCCAAGGACCTCGACATCATGGTCGAGGACTTCCGCCACCGCCCACTCGACGGTGGACCCTACCTGTACGTGTCCTGCGACGCGCTGACGATGAAAGTCCGTGAAGGCGGACGGGTCGTGAAAACCTCCGTGCTGCTGGCCTGCGGGGTCAACGTGGAAGGCTACAGGGAATTACTGGGCATGCAGGTCGCCACCGCAGAGTCCGTGGCCTCCTGGACCGGGTTCTTCCGGGATCTCAAGGCCCGCGGGCTGGACCAGGT
>NZ_JBQSYJ010000077.1:0-697 GCF_052379185.1 Corynebacterium sp. AOP12-C2-36
GCCCAACCCGGGGACACGGTGGTGGTGTGGCGCATCGACCGGCTGGGCCGATCCCTGCTCGACGTACTCAACACAGTGAACCTGCTGCGCGAACGAGACGTGAAGATCAAATCGGTCTCTGACGGCATCGACCCGGAGACGTCCTCGGGCCGGTTGATGCTCGGGATGCTCGGCACCCTGGCCGAGTACGAACGAGAACTGATCACCGAACGCGTCAACGCCGGCATCGCCGCAGCGAAAGCCCAGGGCACCCGCTTCGGCCGACCACCTGTGGATCCCGAGGTGGTCGACCGCAAGCTCGCTATCGTCGCCGAGGAGAGGGCCAAAGGCCGTAGTGCCGAAGACGCCGCGAGCATGGTCGGCTGGTCGAGGGCGACACTCTATCGCCATCTGCAGGGCGCCAAACGACGACAGTCAGCACTGCCCGCCTGACACGGGCATAATGACCCGGTCGTGAGGTGATGGTGACGGACGAGATGCAGCGCTGGGAGATCCTCCGGCTCCACATCGAAGACGGCATCACCCTGACCGACCTGGCACGAACCACCGGCGTTAGTACCCGCACTCTATCCCGGTGGGCTGCCCGCTACCGGGCCGACGGAATCCGCGGCCTACGCACCACCACACGATCCGACTCCGGGGCACATCGCATATCCGCGGAACTGGTCACCTACATCGGACACCTCGGACTCACCAG
>NZ_JBQSYJ010000078.1:0-688 GCF_052379185.1 Corynebacterium sp. AOP12-C2-36
CAGACTGATCCCCATGGCAGAGAAAGTTCTCGTCGTCGACGACGACCCCGCAATCTCGGAGATGCTGACCATCGTCCTGCAGGGCGAGGGTTTCGACACGGTCGTCGTCGGGGACGGGCCGCAGGCCGTGGAGGCCGCGGAGAACGAGCACCCCGACCTCATCCTGCTCGACCTCATGCTCCCGGGCATGAGCGGCATCGACGTGTGCCGCGCGGTGCGGGAGTTCTCCGCGGTGCCGATCGTGATGCTCACCGCAAAGACCGACACGGTGGACGTCGTCCTGGGCCTGGAGACCGGCGCGGACGACTACGTCCCCAAGCCGTTCAAGCCCAAGGAGCTGGTCGCCCGGGTGCGCGCGCGGTTGCGCCGCACCCCGGAGGAGGTCCCGGAGTCGGTGAAGGTCGCCGACCTCACCATCGACTTCGGCGGCCACCAGGTGACCCGTCGCGGTAAGCCGATCTCGTTGACCCCGATCGAGTTCGAGCTGCTGACCACCCTGGCCTCCCGGCCGCGCCAGGTCTTCGCCCGCGAGGAACTGCTGGAGCGGGTGTGGGGCTACCGCAAGTCCAACGACACCCGCCTGGTCAACGTGCACATCCAGCGGTTGCGCTCGAAGGTGGAGAAGGACCCGGACAACCCGACGATCATCCAGACCGTCCGCGGGGTCGGTTACAAGACCGGGGAGTAG
>NZ_JBQSYJ010000079.1:0-687 GCF_052379185.1 Corynebacterium sp. AOP12-C2-36
GGTCCAAGCTCTGGGGGCTGTTTTTATGATCAGAGCGACTACCGAGGGCACGGGGGTCTCCCTGACACCCATCACCCTACATCGGTCTCTCGAAGTTTTCACTAGTGCGTGCACATTCTCGCTGGTCAGTGATTGAAACGCGCAGATAGACGAGGGGCATAGAAAAGGGCTGCCGCAGGGACCGCTATCGCTAGATCCCCTTGCCCATGAGGTGATCTCTATCTGGTGACGATGGTCGCTTACTGGTCTTCTCCGACCACCCGGAGGCGCCGCAGCCATTCCTGCAGGAGGTGTGTCTCGGTGGGGCCCAGGACCTCCGGGTTGGACGCGGCGAGCTCGGTGACCGCCGAAATCGCGCCGGTGCCGGCGGCACCGTTCGGTCCGCCGGTGCCGGTGCCGGTGATCGCGTCGATCACCCCGTCGCGTACCGCTGCCGACAAATCGGGGTCGGGGGACCCCTGAATGATCTGGCGCAGCGTGACCCCGATGTTGGTGGCCAGGATGTGGGCGGACGCCTGCTCCGGCGGGACGGCGAGGCGTCCCTGTTCTGCGGCTGTCGTGGTGAGTTCGAGCAGGATCTCGGCGGGACGGGACTGGGCCGCCGGGGCGTGACCGGGTTGCACCTTGCCGTACATCAGTGCGTAGAACCCGGGGTTGGCCAGGCCAAAGTCGACGTGTGCGTCCCAG
>NZ_JBQSYJ010000080.1:0-578 GCF_052379185.1 Corynebacterium sp. AOP12-C2-36
GAGGGCTGGGACGTGATGAGCATGGCCACCCAGATGCAGAACCTGGCCGGCGGCAACGTGACCTTCCAGACCATCCCGGTGACCAGCATCGACGGCACCAGCGACGACGGGCAGTCGGTGGTGACCATCGACAAGAGGCAGGTCCACAGCTTCTTCGACGACCTGCTCGGTGACGACTCCGACAGCGACTCCGAGGATGCCGACGACTCCGACTCCGAGGACTCCGCCAGCGACATCGAGGACTACGAGCCCTCCGAGTCCACCGTCTCGGTCTACAACGCCAGCGGTGTCAGCGGACTCGCCGCCCGCGTGGGTGACCTGGTCTCCGGCGCCGGCTACGGCATGGGCGAGGTCGGCAACGCCGACGAGACCGGCATCTCCGAGAGCCAGGTCAACGTCGCCGACGAGAACGACCCTGCGGCACGGGGCCTGGCCGACCAGCTCGGCGGGCTGACCGTGGTCGAGGACTCCAGCCTGGAGCCCGGTGAGATCAGGGTGACCCTGGCCGGCACCTACGACGGCCCCGGCACCTCCGAGACCGGTGTCGACGAGCCGCTGCCCGCCGTGGGCGAGTCCGG
>NZ_JBQSYJ010000081.1:0-536 GCF_052379185.1 Corynebacterium sp. AOP12-C2-36
GTGTCCCGTTGAAAGTGTGGGCGGGTCCTAGATCTCGACGCCGCGCTCACGCAGCCACGGCACGGGGTCCACGGCGTTGCCCTCGGTGGGGTAGACCTCGAAGTGCACGTGCGGGCCGGTGGAGAAGCCCTCGTTGCCGACGCCGGCGATCTTCTGGCCGGCCTGGACCTGCTGGCCCACGGTGACGTCGATGGTGGACATGTGGCCGTAGACGGTGATGGTGCCGTCCTCGTGCTTCACGCGGACCCAGTTGCCGAAGCCGGAGGCCGGGCCGGCGTCGATCACGGTGCCGGCCATGGCGGCGACGATCGGGGTGCCGATGGCGTTGGCGATGTCGATGCCCTTGTGCATGGTGCCCCAGCGCATGGCGAAGGGGGAGGTGTAGCTGCCCTCGGCGGGCTTGACGACCTCGGGTGCACGGGAGAGGAGATCCTCGGCGGCGCGCTCGGCGTCGAACTCCAGGGCGCTGGAGAGCTGGGCCGAGAGGTTCTCGATCTGCGTGTTCTGCGGCAGTGCGAGGATCTGGGCGGCGGCGG
>NZ_JBQSYJ010000082.1:0-504 GCF_052379185.1 Corynebacterium sp. AOP12-C2-36
GACCCTGGACTTCTCCATGTCCACCCGGCGTAACACGGACGCAGCGACTAGATTCTTGGGAAAAGCGCTGCGCAGTGCTGGTCACCGCGGTCCTGACAGTGGCCCCCGGGTAATCTGCACGGACAAGGCACCCACGTACGCCGCTGCTGTAGCGACGCTGGTCAAAGACAAGAAGATGTCGACAACAGCGGAATACCGGCAGGCGAAATACCTCAACAACGTGATCGAGGGTGATCACGGCCGGCTCAAGCGAATCCTGGGCCCCAAAGGTGGTGGCTTCAAGACCCCGGTGTCGGCCTACCGGACGCTACAGGGCATGGAGGTGATGCACGCGCTGCGCAAAGGCCAAGGAGCGGTGTTCGCCTTCGGTCAGCCGAACGCGGATGCGGTGATCGTCGCCAAGGCCTTCGCCGGCGCCTAAGAGGCCCGTGCCGCGGGATCGCGAAAGGCTACCTTGATCAGCTTCCTGGCACCTCCGACCCCACCTTGCACTCAGCCTCCTTC
>NZ_JBQSYJ010000083.1:0-419 GCF_052379185.1 Corynebacterium sp. AOP12-C2-36
GGCGAAAAGCCCGGGCTGGAGGGACCGGAAAGCGTAGGAGACGAGGTGGTGGTCGTCGTCGAAATCGAACTCAGAGAGGACCGGCAGTAGCTGATCGGACACGCTGGCCGCGATGATCAGAACACGCCGGACTTCATCACTACCGTCTGCCATCTTCTGGATGTCGGAGTTGCCTGCCATACTCTCGGGCAGCACGTCCCCCGATCCCGATTCCGGGTTGTATGCGGCGGATACCTTGCGCCGCGCCGTGGTGTACCGACCGGCCACCGTCGAGGTGAACGCCACGCCGGTGAGGCCGGCCACGAGGAGCCCCCACGGCTGCTGCTTGCTGTAGCCGGCGGCGGTGAGGAACATCATCAGCCCGGCTGCGGAGGCGGCGACGAGGGCGACCAGGGCGGCGAGCCACACGTCGCGGCGTC
>NZ_JBQSYJ010000084.1:0-418 GCF_052379185.1 Corynebacterium sp. AOP12-C2-36
TGCCGTGGACTCGGACAACTTCTCGCGCACCATCGAGACCGCGATCCGCGGGCTCACCGCCGTCTCCGACCAGACGTCCATCGACTCGGTGCCGTCGATCCGTGAGGGCAACGACGGCTCCCACGCCATCGGGCTGGGCCAGATGAACCTGCACGGTTTCCTGGGACGCGAGCACATCCACTACGGTTCGGACGAGGGCCTGGACTTCACCAACGTGTACTTCGCCGCGGTGATGTACGAGTGCCTCAAGGCGTCCAACACGATCGCGCGGGAGCGCGGGACGAAGTTCCGCAACTTCGCCAACTCCGACTACGCCTCCGGGGAGTTCTTCGACTCCTACGACCCGGCCGCCTTCCAGCCGCGTACGGAGAAGGTCGCCGCGATCATCGAGAAGTCGTCCATCCACGTGCCCTCCACC
>NZ_JBQSYJ010000085.1:0-418 GCF_052379185.1 Corynebacterium sp. AOP12-C2-36
AGCGGTGGACTCGGACAACTTCTCGCGCACCATCGAGACCGCGATCCGCGGGCTCACCGCCGTGTCCGACCAGACGTCCATCGACTCGGTGCCGTCGATCCGTGAGGGCAACGACGGCTCCCACGCCATCGGGCTGGGCCAGATGAACCTGCACGGTTTCCTGGGCCGCGAGCACATCCACTACGGCTCGGACGAGGGCCTGGACTTCACCAACGTGTACTTCGCCGCGGTGATGTACGAGTGCCTCAAGGCGTCCAACACGATCGCGCGGGAGCGCGGGACGAAGTTCCGGAACTTCGCCAACTCCGACTACGCCTCCGGGGAGTTCTTCGACTCCTACGACCCGGCCGCCTTCCAGCCGCGTACGGAGAAGGTCGCCGCGATCATCGAGAAGTCGTCGATCCACGTGCCCTCCACT
>NZ_JBQSYJ010000086.1:0-397 GCF_052379185.1 Corynebacterium sp. AOP12-C2-36
ACGATTCGGGAAGATCCCCACGACGTCGGTACGCCGGCGAATCTCACGGTTCAGCCGCTCGGTGGGGTTGTTAGACCACACCTTCGTCCACACCGCCTTCGGCGCGGTTGTGAACGCCAGCAGCTCGTCGAGCGCTTCCTCCAGGTAGTCGGCGACATGCGGGAACTTCTGCTGACAGAACGCGACGACCTCCCGGGCCTGGGCCCACACCGCGGCCGTGTCGGGTTGCTGGAAGATCGTCTGGAACATCGCCGACAACGTCGGCCACTGGGTCTTCGACACCATGGACGACAGATTCTTGGCGAAATGTGTCCGACAGCGCTGCCACGACGCGTTCGGCAGTACCTCGCCGATCGCGTGCTGGATGCCCAGGTGAGCGTCACTGGTGACCAGGAAG
>NZ_JBQSYJ010000087.1:0-397 GCF_052379185.1 Corynebacterium sp. AOP12-C2-36
GTACCTGGTCACCAGCGACGCCCACCTGGGCATCCAGCACGCCATCGGCGAGGTACTGCCGAATGCGTCGTGGCAGCGCTGCCGGACGCACTTCGCCAAGAACCTCTCGTCGATGGTCCCCAAGACGCAGTGGCCGACACTGTCGGCGATGTTCCAGACGATCTTCCAGCAACCCGATGCCGCCGCGGTGTGGGCCCAGGCCCGGGAGGTCGTCAGTTTCTGCGAGCACAGGTTCCCGAACGTCGCCAACTACCTGGAGGAGGCCCTTGATGAGCTCTTGGCATTCACCAGCGTGCCGAAGGCGGTGTGGACGAAGGTGTGGTCTAACAACCCCACCGAACGGCTCAACCGTGAGATTCGCCGGCGTACCGACGTCGTGGGGATCTTCCCGAATCGC
>NZ_JBQSYJ010000088.1:0-316 GCF_052379185.1 Corynebacterium sp. AOP12-C2-36
CTTGCTCCTTTTGTGGGGGCGTTGGTGACGGTCACGGGGCCGTCTCTTTTGTGTTGCGTGGTTACGCCACCGCACGTGCGTGTGTGGGTGCTCATAGGGCGGTTGGGGTGTGGGGCGAGGATCGAGCGTGGGATGGGTGAATCGATGGGTTCAGACATCCCACGCTCGATGTTCGCCCCTTCTGCCGGCGGCTGCTGGGGAGGGCAAGGGCTCGGGTGGGGTAGCACGTTGGACCTGGGGGCGTTGAGTTCGGTAACTCAACACTCCCAGGTCCAACTTGGTATCTGTTGTCGTCGATTCCCCGCTACGGGCCCCG
>NZ_JBQSYJ010000089.1:0-304 GCF_052379185.1 Corynebacterium sp. AOP12-C2-36
GTCCAGGACCACGGAGTCCTCGATGGCCTTACGCAGCTTGCTCAGGGCGGACGGGTTGGTCAGCGTGGAGGTGCTCAGCACCTTGTTGGCCAGGCTCGCCATGTAGACCTGCTGGCGGGTGATGCGGTCCAGGTCGCCGCGCGGCAGGTCGTGGCGCTGGCGCACGAAGCTCAAGGCGTTCTGGCCACTGAGCGTCTGCTCGCCGGCGGGGAACTTCGCCCCGGACATCGGCTCGTCCACCGCGTTGTTGAGGCAGACGTCCACCCCGCCCACGGCGTCGGTGAGGCTCACGAAGCCCATCAGG
>NZ_JBQSYJ010000090.1:0-304 GCF_052379185.1 Corynebacterium sp. AOP12-C2-36
TCTGATGGGCTTCGTGAGCCTCACCGACGCCGTGGGCGGTGTGGACGTCTGCCTCAACAACGCGGTGGACGAGCCGATGTCCGGGGCGAAGTTCCCCGCCGGCGAGCAGACGCTCAGTGGCCAGAACGCTTTGAGCTTCGTGCGCCAGCGCCACGACCTGCCGCGCGGCGACCTGGACCGCATCACCCGCCAGCAGGTCTACATGGCCAGCCTGGCGAACAAGGTGCTGAGCACCTCGACGTTGACCAACCCGTCCGCCCTGAGCAAGCTGCGTAAGGCCATCGAGGACTCCGTGGTCCTGGAT
>NZ_JBQSYJ010000091.1:0-254 GCF_052379185.1 Corynebacterium sp. AOP12-C2-36
GACGCGGTGGTCCGGTTGGTCGGGGCGGTGCTCGCTGAGCAGCACGATGACTGGATTCAGCAGAAGCGCTACATGTCGTTGACGAGTCTGGAGCAGACCAGGACGATGATGAACGCCAACGTCATCGACGCCGACGTCACCGTGCAGGAGGCAGCATGAGCTGGACTCGCTATCAGGCTCGTGACGGTCCCTGACCTGGAGTCAGACGCACTGTTTCAGCGGAAGGGAGATACACCACTTCCCAGGACTTGACC
>NZ_JBQSYJ010000092.1:0-229 GCF_052379185.1 Corynebacterium sp. AOP12-C2-36
GTTCGGCGGCGACCCATTTGCCTAGCGTCTGGGCTCCGACGTTGAGCTCGCGGGCGACTTCGGCGATGCTGCGGTCTGTGTCGATGACCAGGCGGGCGGCCTCGTGTTTGTACTCGGGACTGAAGCTTCGCCGTGATCGCTTGCCGGCGGTGTTGTCGGTCATGGTGACATCCTCTCGTGCGGGACAGGTCCCGCTAAATCGGGTGTCCACTCAACGAGGGTAGGGCCA
>NZ_JBQSYJ010000093.1:0-221 GCF_052379185.1 Corynebacterium sp. AOP12-C2-36
GAGGGGACGCCGTTGCGGCTGAAGTAAAGGGTACAACACCAGATTGCCAAGAAGCAAACAGTGTGTGAACGGTCCGTTTCGGACCTCCCAGCCAACACACTCACCGGACAAGCACTCTGTGCTCCGTCCCAGCTCGTTGCTGACTCGACATAATCTACACACCGCCCAACACCCACACAACTCCGCAGGTCAGAGCACTAAACACGCTCAAAGCCGAAGTA
>NZ_JBQSYJ010000094.1:0-206 GCF_052379185.1 Corynebacterium sp. AOP12-C2-36
AGGTTGTCGTTGTCCATGTGCGGCGCCGGGTAGTAGACGCGCCCGATCTTGCCCTCCTTACGGATCTCGATCTTCGAGGCGATCGGGTGGATCGACGAGGTCGAGTTGTTGATGTAGGAGATCGAGCCTGTCGGCGGCACGGCCTGCAGGTTGCGGTTGTACAGGCCGTCGGCCATCACCGCCGCCTTCAGCTCCGCCCACTCCTC